>CBFHYU010000050.1:0-1453 GCA_965660165.1 Puniceispirillaceae bacterium (SeqCode) | reverse complement strand
CACTGCACTTACAGAGTGTATTGCAACAGCAGTTTCAAATCATTAGCCTCAGCATAGAGCCGAAGCTTTAGCTAGGATATAGCTACAACTTCTATGAGATAGCGCTGTTTGAACGCTATCTGCTAGTATGCTAAAAATATGGGCAAAAATTGAGCCTATTAAATTTAACGTGACACTAATTTATGTTTATTTCATACTATTATCATTAGGTGCGAGATATGACGTGAGCTCGCTTGGTCTCGCAGCCACAAAAATAAGAGTGTGGATGAGCGTGTGCTAGCCAAATAATAATAAGATACCAATTGCTGACACTAGCGCTATTCACCTCTGGGGTAATCTAGGAGGAAGCTAGGCTATGGCACTATATAACAAGCTGACTGACTGTATGCAGAACAGAGATGTAGATAGCTATCTGTCTTATTTGCATGATGATTTTACGGTTGTATTTCACAAATCTGGAAACAGCTTTACCAAAGATGAATGGTCATCAATGGTCAAAGAGATGATGGCGAATGATAAATTCATTCAGGAATCCTCTCGTTGTGTATATGAAAATGACGATATTCTGGTTGAACATAGTTTTATGTCCTATCCAGACGATTCTCGTGAAGCAGTGATGCTGGTTGCGAAGAAAAAAGATGGGAAAATTATCCATATGGAAACAGGGGCAACCCGTTTGGAATAATCAATAAACCTGTTTCAAAATATCTGAGGTAAGGAGGGTATTGTGATAAAATACGCTGGGCTGATTTTGTGTCTGATTATGCTGATTGGCGCGATGAATATAATTGGGACAAAAATATTTATAGACGGGTTAGCGATGCTGTTGGTAGTGGGTGGCGCGATTGGTTATGCGTTACTTCGGCATGATGGCACCTCTGTGATATCCAAATTCGGCGAGGGCGCGGTATATTTTGGCTGGTTAGGTGCATTGATTGGACTAATTGCCATTGCCGCAAACAAAGACGGGTATTTTACAGATTTGGAAAAATTAGGGCCTGCATTGGCGGTTACGTTGCTGACTATTTTCTACGGCTATATCCTAAAGCTTTTGTCATTTGCCCTTGAAGAACATCCGCAATAAATATTATTCATGCCGTGCGAAATATTAAGGCTTGCTAAGCTTAAGTTGTTGTTAGCCAAGCACATATCTCACCCGACATTTATGTCTAAGGGTGGTCTGGGTCTGGCCTGTTGTATCTGCTGAAATAACCTGTCCGCAATCAAAACAAATTATCTGCCAGACATCTCCCTTGCCATCATATATTGTTTTATAGGCGTTGGATTGAGAGTGGCACACGCTGCAGGTAATATGCTCATAGGCTAGCCTGTCTATATCTAGCCTCCGTTACTTTTTGGGAGGGCGCTTATCAAAGCTTGGTACCCCCTTTGGCAGATGATGATATGGCTGCAAGTCGCAGGTAAATATCGCCGCCTGAGCTTTGAACATGCT
>CBFHYU010000049.1:0-2194 GCA_965660165.1 Puniceispirillaceae bacterium (SeqCode) | reverse complement strand
ATAGCCTTGCTACACCTCGTGATGCCACCACAAATAACAGCAAAATAATGGGCTGAATAATGCCAATTGTGCGCGGCACGCCCTCAATCCCCACAACCATAACCATAAAGCCATAAATTGCGCCATATGCCCCAACAGCTTTTGCAATAGATAGGATTGCAGCACCGCCTGCATAGCGGAAGATTTCTCTGTAAAGCCCAAAATACATGAAAATCGGAAGTGATAGCACAATCGCCATCAACCATGCATTCATCGGAACATGTTCATTAGTGGCAGTCCAGATAGGCAGAAAATCACCAACCCGCAGATAATATGACAGCCACACAGAAACAATAGCAAGGCCACTATCACCTATCATCACAGCAAGCCGTTTCAGGCTGCGAGGCCATGCTAGTATAAACTCTTTCAGAACAGTCTCCTTGATGACATATTTTCTTGCCCTCTCTATCTAACAGACCAATCTATCTTTTACCAAATATGCGATCTGTAAATCAATGCGCTACATTTTTTGATTTGAGAACCGAGATGAACGTAAGAACAATAATATGAATATCAAACCATAGATTAGCCCGCTTCATATAGTCTATATCCAGTGCTACTTTCTGAGCCAATTCTATGTCATCCCGACCATTTATCTGTGCCCAACCTGTGATGCCCGGCCTTAATCTATCAATGCCCTGCTGCTTGCGCAAATCAATGAGAACATGCTGATTATAAAGCGCTGGCCTAGGGCCTACAAGGCTCATATCACCTATGAAAACAGAATATAGCTGAGGCAACTCATCTAGGCTGGTTTTCCTAAGAAATGCACCTGTTTTTGTGATATATTGCTCTGGCAAGCTCAGCTTGTCTGTGGCTACTTCGGGCGTGTCTATCCGCATTGAACGGAATTTTGGCATTTGAAATGGCTTGCTATCTTTACCAATTCTAGTTGACCAGTATATCGCAGGTCCTGTCGAGCTAGCCTTTACAAATATCGCAATCAAAAGACACGGAAGAGCAAGTATAATCAGGCCAAAAAAGCTTGCCACAATGTCAAAAACGCGCTTGGCCATTATAATACTTCATTCCAGATATCGAATGTTTGGCGATTAATATGCCTGTCAGAAAATTCTGCCTCTACCAATTTCCGGCCAGCCTTTCCCATTTTTATAGAGAGGGCTCTATCAGTTATCAACGTCACCAATGCCTGTTCCAACTGCACCTGATCTCCAAAGGGGACTAGAAATCCATTTCTGCCATCTTGGACAATTTCTCGTGAGCCAGCCACATCAAAAGCAACTACAGGGCGTGCGCAAGATGCTGCTTCTAACAATACTTTTGGTAGCCCTTCATGATAAGATGGCAGGCAGGTAATAGTGGTTTCAGGATAGATAGCTGTCATATCTGTCTGTCGTTTGCGTTGCGTGACAATATTTTGTGATACCCATTCATCTATTTGGCTTTGGCTTACAGATGCTGAATTATGCGGGTCAACATCACCAACTAAAACAAATTCTGCATCAATATTTTTATCTTTAAGCGATTTAGCAGCAGCGATAAATTCAGCTACCCCCTTATCCCACAACATGCGCGCTGGCAGGATAATAACTGGCACCCCCTTTGGTATCAGTGATGGTACAAATTGGTCAATTTCTACGCCACTTCCACGCACTAATTTTGTTGCCCCCTTTTTGACAATACCCAACCTTTCAAACAGGCTGATATTATCGGGGTTTTGCAAGATAAATCGTGTCTTTGAACCAGACAGGCAGAAACGCAAAACCCTTCCAATGAAAGGACGCAATAGCTTTGCTTTTACTGTTGGTGAGGTGAAAATAAACCCTATCCCCCCCAAAGCGGCCACAAACCCGAATTTACCACCAAGACGTTTTATGATCCCAGAATATAACACTGGCTTCTGTGCTACTGCATGCACCAAATCAGGCTGAAAGCGATTGATAATCTGTTTCAATTTCATAATTGATGCTATTTCGCCAAACGGATTCAATGATCGGCGAACCAACCCCCAGTGAAACGTCGTTACACCTAACCGCTTCAGCATATCTTCATGGGTTGAAAAGCGAGTTGCCAACGCCACCTCATGCCCTTCGGAAATTGCTGCTTTTACCAGATGAAGCCGATGGGATATTAACGCCCAATCTTCTGTGATGACAAATAAAATTCTGGCCATAATGTCACATACCCACCTCAT
>CBFHYU010000048.1:0-2492 GCA_965660165.1 Puniceispirillaceae bacterium (SeqCode) | reverse complement strand
TATCAAATACCACATCGTCTAATGACCAGTAGGGATAGGCAATCTCTCCCTCTGCAAGTTTGATGATATGCCCTGCGGGGAGTTTGAAAATACCGTGATAAATCGAATGAGGCTGAGGGATATAATTATGACGCAGATACAGACACAGCGCATCTCTGTTTACCTCTGGGCGAAAGGCTGGATGCTGACGAATTGATTTTAATTCAGAAGCAAAATAGCTAATCTTGCCTTGCGTGCCATAATAAAGCGGCTTTTCGCCTATTCTGTCACGCGCCAGAAATACTGCTTGCTCTTCTTTATCCCACAATGCCAGCGCAAACATGCCAACCATTTTTTGCAAAGCAACGTTTAGCCCATAGGCTTCTATCAACGCCAAAATTGTTTCTGTATCTGAATGGCCACGCCACTGTGGGGATAGCCCCTCTATTTCAAGCTCTTTACGAAGGGCTAAATGGTTATAAATCTCGCCATTGAACACCATGACATAGCGCTGTTGTGCAGATTCCATAGGCTGATGACCAGCAGGAGACAGATCAATAATGGACAGACGTCGGTGAGCAAGCACAGCACCAGCACTCGCTTCAACCCAGACCCCCTGATCGTCTGGCCCTCGATGGATGATAGCTTCAGCCATTGCACGGCCTAGCGCCTCTGCCGTGCTAGCATCAATACCCCTATTATCGATAAAGCCTGCAATACCGCACATAATTTCTATTGTTTCTGCGTCAATATATTTACGAAGGTCTCACGGAACTGTTGGGCAGAACACTCAATCGTATAATGCGCCTTAATACGCAGTCTTGCATCCCTGCCAAGCTGATTTCGCGCGCTGGCAGATAATGAGAGAATGTTTAGGATCTCAGCTGCAAATTTTCTCATATCCCCTGCTTCCACAACCCTGCCTGTATCCCCGATAATTTTGGCACAATCACCTACATTTGTTACCACACAAAATGTCTCTGAGGCCATAGCTTCTCCTACTACATTTGGAAAAGATTCCCCTGAAGATGGTAAGCCAAGCACGTCAAACCCAGCCATAAGATACGGCATATCATCTCGTGCATCTAGTAAATGAAGATGGCTAGCTGAAATATCTGCGGTGTCTATCATCTTTTTTAAGTGCTGATTAGTAGCATTGATGCCAGCCCCGACCAGGCAAAAATGCACCTCTGGCATATTCTGCTGGATGATAGAGGCTGCCTTAAAAAAGCCTGCATGATTTTTCTGGCTATCAAAACGGCCGACCATGCCAACAATAAGGCTTTTCTGTGGAATTCCAAGTTCAGCACGAAGCTCTGATGCCGCGCGTGGATTTGAGGCAAACTCATCAACTGAAAACCCATTTTGAATAATGCTGATTTTATCCGCATAGCCTATTTGGCGATGCACACGCTTTGCTTCATCCGAGTTTGCAATAATCTGATATGGCAGAAAATGAGAACAAAACGCGCAAGCCTTTATTACTAGTCTGGTTATGAATTTATTATGTTCAGCTGATAAATTGCTTTGCCGCAACCCCCAGATGACAGGCGCCTGTAAAACTTTTCCACATATACCCGCAACAAGGTCTGAATGATATAGCCAGCTTTGGATAACATCTGGTTTGAACTTTTTAATGATGCTGGCAAAGCGAAACAAAAATAGCCAGCTAGCAGGGTTTTTTCTCAACCCTAAAGAGATCACATCACGGTTATCACCCTCAATTTTACTGGCTAGCGCACCCGCATCTAGTAGCGTTACGATCAATATCTTATCTTCTGCAAATACATCTGATTTGCTTAGTTTTACAAGCATCTGTTCTGCACCGCCTCTATCAAGAGAATTTATGAGATGCAGGATTTTCATGAAACTATATCGATAAAGGTCTGTTCAAACTGCTTTGTAACAGCGTCTACCTTATGGGGAGCAATAAGTTCAGCTTCTATTTGCTGTTTTTTTGTATTCAGAAAATAGGTTTCAAGCGCCGTCACAATACCATCTACAGATATCTCATTTGCAACGATACAGGCGCTGCTGTTAGACAGCAACGCAGTTACTCCGCCAAGCGCCGGAGTTGCAATCACTTGTGTGTTCACTGCAAGCGCCTCAAGCACAACATTTGGCATCCCTTCAAAGCGTGATGAGAGTATAAACGCATCAGCTGCCTTAAAATAGGGATAGGGATTCTCTTGAAATCCTAAAAAGCAGACCTTATCAGAAATTCCCAGCTCTGCTGATAATGCGCCTAATTCGTCTGTTAACTCTCCGTCACCTATTAACCATAATGCCCAGTCTTTTCTATTTAGTCTGGACATTGCTTTTAACAGCAAATCAAAACCTTTCTGAACATGCATTCTGCCACAGGCTACGAACATATGGGGGGCAAGCCGTTCTGGCGTGAATGCTTCTGCCCTTTTCAACATGGCATCCGCATCTACAGGATTGTTAATAATTCGAATATTCTGGCTTTTGATATAATAATGTTTCAACAAATCATCTGCCATCTCAGAAGA
>CBFHYU010000047.1:0-2569 GCA_965660165.1 Puniceispirillaceae bacterium (SeqCode) | reverse complement strand
CTCTAGCGGCCGATGATAAAGGGCGTCGTGCCTTTCAGCAGAGGCAAATTAACGGCACATCCTGTCAATAGCCACTGTTTCAGCATCAACATGCACATCACCCCAAGCACTCTTCTAATTATGGAATATTTGTAACGGTTATTATTTATATGTATATAAAGTAATCTGTTGTTATCGGGGATTTACGAACATGGTTTATTGCATGCCAAAATGGTTGGCATTTTTGGTAAGGGTGTTTCCAGGCATTAAGAAAAATCTGATTAACTTCAGCACGATTAAAAATGCTCAATCCACAATGTGTGATGGTGTTATATTCCCATATGATATGGATTTAATGGATAGGAAAAGATTTGTTGCAATTGCCGCAGGTGCAATTGAAATGGATGAGATTATCGCAGCACAGAAATATATAAACAGCGAAGATGTCATAGTTGAATTGGGTGCGGGTATCGGAATAGCAGCAGCCCGAATAAACAAAACAGTGAAGCCAAAAAAACATATTTGTTTTGAGGCGAACCCGCGGATAATCCCTTATCTTAAAAACTTATTTCAGCTCAATGAGATGAATGTCATCGTTGAAAATATTGCATTGGGAGATGACACAAAAATTAAATTTTATGCCCTTGATGATTATATTTTAAGCTCGTTTACAAAGCCCGAAAATAGAAATGATTTTACTGAAATTGACGTTATGTCAATGAGCTGTCAGAAGATTATTGATGAGTTCGTCCCGTCGGCAATTTTTTGTGATATTGAAGGGGCAGAATTAGACTATCTTGATGCGTCACATTTCAAATCTGTTAAAACAATTGTTATTGAGCTTCACCCCAATATATATGGCTCAGCAGGGATACAAACAATCTATGAAAGATTGGAACGTCATGGCTTTAAAAAATCCGATATTTTCCGAGATACACATTGCTTTACACGGTAATTCATTCAGCAAAATAGGGGGTAGTACCTAGTCGGAATGATGGGCTGAGTATATTTTAGGGTCAGGCCTGACCCCATATTCCCCACTCACCAGATAAATCTATAAATGCTTATACAGACCCTGCCTGAACACCAAGCAAGAACAGACGAACAACAGTTAAGTATATTAAAGAATACTTGGGGGTAGTGGGAGAAGTTTGGCTTGTGGTATGATTTGGATACAGGGTAGCCCATGTTTTTTTCTATGAATAAAGCACGGAAAGTTTTAATGCTATTTGCAAGTAACCGAATAAAAAGAATATCTCATTGAATAACCCACATACCATCTCCTTAATTCGTTCTATCGCTTGGATGTTAATTGGCGGTTTTTCAATGGTGTTGATGCAGGCTTCGGTAAAATTGCTAAGTACTGACTTACACCCTATTGTCATTACGCTTTATCGTGCGTCTTTGGTGTTTGTTGTGTTGTTGCCATTTCTGCTATGGAAAGGCTTTGAAAACATCAAAACAAATTCAATAAAATTGCAAATCGTCAGAGGGTTTGTAGGCGGAATCTGCATGTTATGCATGTTTACTGGTTTCTCCCTAGTGTCGCTTGCAGAGGCAACCGCACTTCTGTTCACTGTTCCTATTTTTGCAACAATACTCTCAATTATCTTTTTATCAGAACAAGTAGGGGTTAAAAGATGGCTTGCTATTTTGACAGGATTTGTTGGCGTTCTTGTGATTTCAAGGCCTGATATCAGCCTGAACTCAGGCCATGTGATTTTGCTTTGTGCCGCAATTGCATGGTCAATCTCATTGCTGATAGCAAAGAAACTTACCGAAAAAGACACCATCATTTCAGTCACATTCTGGCAGGCAATCGGATGTGTGCCAATGACGTTTCTGGCATCCCTATTTGTATGGGAAGTTCCAACTCTGGAACAGCTTTTATATCTTTTGGGGATAGCTACTTTGGGCACAATGGGGCATGCGCTGGTCTATACAGCACTGAAAACGGGCAAGGTATCAGTATTATTGCCAATAGATTATCTGCGCATTATTTGGTCAACACTGCTGGGATATTTTCTGTTTGCGCATCTTCCCACACTGCACCTTTTGGCTGGTAGCTTTCTTATTATCTCTGCAACCGCTTTTATCAGCTTTAGAGAGATTCATTCACGACAGTGAGGCAGGATATAGCATCTGTTCCACACTACCAAATGTAAGAAAATGTGCCATCACATTGCTGAATCCCCTCATATCCAGCCTTATGGGAAGCCAATGCCGATTAAGCCTTAGGCATATGATTTGAGTCTAGCTCAAAGCAAGCTTGGCATGGTCTGCCCAAACAGAAATCTTCGGGTCATGGAGTAAGTCTTAAGTGATGTACAAACTGATTTACATTTTGTGCCTATTGACAGTGTGTGCAATTAACGTAACCTATTGATAATGCTTACATTTCAATGCGATACATATCATTTGATGGTAAAAATGGTGCTGGTGGAGAGTTAGCGATTCGTGTGCCCTGCGTCAACTCAAGTCACCCTTGAGCAATATCAATAGGTTAGCTAAACGAGTGTCGGTGTCAACAGGTACATTTGTTATACTGGGTGTTATACTAGCAGAGACTTGAGATTTCGGTGTAGAAAAG
>CBFHYU010000046.1:0-3044 GCA_965660165.1 Puniceispirillaceae bacterium (SeqCode) | reverse complement strand
TCCACCCCCAGATCCCGACAGTCGCTGCCCCTGTCATATCTACCGCTAAATCAGTGCCATATTCTGAGGTTACTGTCATCTTGCTTGCATTTCGGCACAGCTTGACAGCTTCTTTTACCTGTTCTTTCATGCTAGCTTGCGGCAATAATCGGCATAAGACATCTGGATGTTCTGCCGAAATATTCATAATTCTGGTGCCAGATTTCAATATTTCACCTGTCTGAGGGGCGTGCATCAACCCCTCAATGCTAACATCAATTATAATATCTGCCGCACACATCATCTGCACCGCGAGCGGTTGAGTGTCAAGTATCTGGCTTGCGCCTGATGAGCGTACAATAGGGCCTGTTGGGTCAGGGGGCGAGGGAAGTTCAAGATGGGTATATCGCCGTCCAATCTGGCCTAGCCCTAATTTAGATAGTTGTAGATGAAGTGGGCTTGATGAGGTTTCGGACAGAATAATAACATGCTCATCAGCTGTTATGTTGCACATCTCAAATAGCTGTGCAAAGCAGGCCACCCAATTAGGTTCTATAGAGATCATATTCTGCTTCACCTGTTATAAAAATAGATAATATCTTAACAAACTACACTGATATTCTGGCTGGTGACAATAGCGCTGTCACATGTTGCGCAGGGTTGCTAGCAGATAATATTCCCTATTTGGCTGTAGCCAAAAATTGATTTACACTTAGGCACGGGTGATAGGATAACAGGCAGGATATTGGTAAATCATATGGCAGATTATGATGTGATGATTTTGGGGGCAGGTAGTGTTGGCTGTGTAATTGGGGGCTATCTTGCGCAACAAGGCGCTAGTATTTTACTTGTTAACCGTTCCCAAGATACCATGCAGGCTATCGCAAAAGACGGGCTTCGGCTTGAAACAGAAACAGGCCTTAGCCAGAGCAGGCCTGATGCATGTATCGCAGCAGATGCGCGGTCGGCACGTTATATTATGTGCTTTACCAAAACAACTGATACAGAGCAGGCGGTGCGCTCGATTCTACCTGTTCTGGAAGATGATACCATCATGGTGTCTATGCAGAACGGGCTTGGTAATGGTCAGCAACTTGCCGAGCTTACAGCACGAGATGTTGTGCATGGGGTGACATTGCTTCCTGCAACAAAACTTGCCCCTGCCCATATCCGCTCATATGGCGCAAAAACAAGCTGGCTTGGTCCGCTGGAAATAGGCAATAACCGCCAGATAGAGGCCGCAAAAACCCTAACTCAGATGTTGGGCAAGGCTGGCATTGAGACCGAATATCATGAAGATATACTACCATCTATCTGGCAGAAAGCCTGTTTTAACGTAGCTATGAATGGCATATCTGCCCTTGCAGTTGCCTCGCCAGGCCTTATCGGTGATGTGCCAGCTTTGCATCAGCAAGCGCATAATTTGGCAGATGAAGCGTTGCAGATTGCTTCAGCATTAGCAATATCGATAGATGGTAAAAAGGTGCATCAGATGATAGATTTCGCCTGTGCAGAACATCGCTATCATCAGCCCTCAATGCTTCAGGATATCAGAGCAAACAGGCATACTGAAATTGATGCATTAAATGGGTATATTGTGCGCATGGCCGAGAATTTGGGCATTGATGTGCCATTAAACAGATTGATATATGGGCTGGTTCTGGCGCGCCAGCATGCCCCTGAATTTTGGGCAACTCAGCCGCATAGCTCGTAAATTGCCGCTAGCTTTCAGCCTTTTTGGCAGATGCCTCATATAAAGAGTTCACAAGCTGTTCTGAATATTGTTGACGCTCATAATCCCATTTCAGATATCGCCGATTGGTCAGATAATAAATTAAATAGCCAAACGGAATTGCCAAAAGCGGCTCAAATCTGGGTGAGGATGCATCAAACCCCTGAACAAATACGGTTAGCATCATCATAATTGATCCGCTCATCAGCCCAAATCCTTTTGGATTTTTTGCGGCCTTATCTAGTGGATGTTCAGCCTCCCATGCTTTCATTAGCCTAATCCATTCGGACTGGTCATCAGCCGAAAGATCATGCGGGGCTGGCAAGGGAGCGGGCTGTTTCATCTGGTTTCCTTGTCTTGTGGGTCAGATAAATCATCTGTGTTTATTCTCTAGCACAGTTAGCAGATATTGTGCAGAATAGCGTAAGGTTTATTTTCGATAGATTTAGTATGTAGTATGAGTGACATCTCCATGTTTCATAATCCGCGTTGTAGCAAATCGCGTGAAACGCTGGCAATTTTGCAAGATAAAGGCTATCAGCCAAATATAATTCTGTATCTTGAACAGGTGCCAGATGCGGCGATGATGCGGTTGGTGCTGGTAAAGCTAGGGCTGTCTGCGTCAGATATCCTCAGACGTGGTGAGCCAGAATATAAAGCCCATTTCAAGGGAATTACAGATGAGGATGAGCTGATTTCACTAATGATACGCTATCCAAAAGTGATCGAACGACCAATCGTAATGACAGGTGAAAAAGCTGTGATTGGCCGGCCGCCAGAAGCTGTGCTAGCGTTGGTTTAACCCTTGTTTTCTGCAGGCTCAATTTTGCCGAAACTCTGATAGGATCAAGAATGAATATAGATGGACAAACAGCGTTAATTACAGGCGGTGCGAGCGGGCTGGGCGCGGCCACAGCTCGTTATCTTGCTTCAAAAGGCGCACATATCATGGTGCTTGATTATGATGAGCAAGGCGCAAGCACACTGGCATCTGAGATTGGTGGCTATGCGGTTGGCTGTGATGTTAGTGATGAGGCATCTGTAGCTCATGCTGTAGACAAGACTATTTCACAATGCGGTGTGCCTAGAATTGTGGTGAATTGCGCAGGGATTGCAACAGGCGTGCGGATAGTGGGACGGGAAGGCAAATTATCAACTGGCCAGTTCAGAAGAACTATCGAAGTAAACTTAATTGGTAGCTATAATGTGATGAGCTATGCTGCGCAGGCAATGATGCAGGCAGACCCGCTAGCCGATAATGAAAGGGGTGTTATCATCAATACCTCGTCTGCTGCTTATGAAGATGGCCAGCTTGGTCAGGCGGCTTATTCAG
>CBFHYU010000045.1:0-4679 GCA_965660165.1 Puniceispirillaceae bacterium (SeqCode) | reverse complement strand
TGCCAAATTGATAACTAGCGCTGTTTTCATAGATCTTGGAATAACAGATGCCATCACAGATAAATATGGGGAATATCCGGCAAGCTTCGTAATTCCAGTTAAAGCTAAATAAAACCATTACGCCGTAAGTGCCTCATGCTAATTAAAAGTTGATGTAAAAGTATCTTTTTACACTCAACTCACATGATGGTGGTTTGATATATTTACCAACAAACCATCAGTTTAAGGTAGGTACAATGGCGACTCCGGGAGGACTCGAACCCCCAACCTGCTGATTAGAAGTCAGCTGCTCTATCCAGTTGAGCTACGGAGCCATTATAATAGGCAGATATATGTTTGCCCATCTGGAGCAGACCATAGAAGATCAGAGCCGTAAATACAAATAAAATCAGATGTGATACGCAAACTATCTGGCGGTGGGATAATCGCTCGCTTGGCTGATTAGTGAGTCCAGCTAAACACCCTGTCTGATGCAAAATTATCTGCATAGGCTTTGGTTTTAACGGTTCTGGCAGTAGCTTCGGACAGATGATAGCTGATATTATGTGCCTCGCAATATTCAATCGCGGCCTGTTTTGTTGGGAAAGACATTTTTACCTGACGGGCTGTATCTGATGAAGATTGCCAGCCCATAAGCGGCTCTGGCGCGACTTTGGCGCTACGCGGAAATTCAACAACCCATTTTTTTGACTTGCCTCTGCCTGACTGCATCGCTGTTTTGGCTGGCTGGTGAATAAGCGCTTTTACCATTATCTAGTCCATTCCCATTGCTGTGATTATATCTCATCTGGCTGAGATAGCCGCGTTCATATATCCCAGCGCATCAAAAATCTACTCTAAAATATCGTAAAGCTCAATCAGAACTGTGCTTCCATTTCGCCCCGCAAGCGCCATAATACAGAATTTTGTGGCGGTGCAACCATATCGGCTGTGATAAGCTGTCCCTTTTTCACATCACATAGCAATTTATTGCCAGCCGCCATGTAATAGGGCAATGCCCCTGTGCGCCCTACCTGTGTTGCAGGCTGTAATTCAGGGGTAAGACCAGCTATTTCATGGTGATGATGATCTGTAATGGCCAAAATTTCGCCCTGTTGCCAGTCACGCGCCGCCACCCCATGCAAATCGACCTTATGCTGGATATGATGACTGCCTGTGGGCTGGCCAAGCAGAACTGTCGACATGATCGAAATCGGCGCTTCAAGCCCTAATAGATGCGATGGGTTATATAATAGACCGCGCCCGCCATCTGCGCTGACACAAATACCTTTTTCGCGCAATACCTCCCAGCTATCATCATGCTGAGTATCCACAATCGCAAATACGCCGCCGCCAAAGCTTTGCTCGTCCACCCTGCGCATACAGTTAAATACGTCAATTACACCTTCCCTGCCTAGAATTCCGCCATCTTCTGTCTTTGCCATTACATCACAAAGCTCAATGGTTCTGGCGTGAGGGGCATGAAAGCGCGGCAAATCTGGCATCAATTCTGTATGGTTGCAGACAATGCCCATCTCGCACAGATCAGGCACGGTGCGTTGCGGAAAACACCCTAGATGCTCTGCCCGAAATTGCGTATCTTCTGCGATATTGCCAGTGCCTGACCAAATTCTGTCAAACAAGCCAATTGGCTGTGTCTGGCCACGCCAGCTCACTGAATTATCAGCAGGGTTAAAGACAAAATCATATTCGCTAGATTTACCAGCCGCGACAACCCGCATTCCAAGTGTTTCAACCCATGATAACAGCGCAATCAGCAAGCTTGGCTGATCGCCATGTGCAGGGGTTACATGCAAGCCCGAACCATGCGCCTTTTTTTGCAAATAAGGGCCGATGACAATATCCGCTTCTTTGGTGATCATAGCCAAATGAAAGCCGCAATTAAGCGCTGTTTCTGCAACACTTGCCGCAGCTTCTGGATTGCCCGTAGCCTCAACCACACAATCTAGATCAAGCCCGTCAATCAGACTTAGATCATCTGTAATCACCTTGCATCCAGCCGAAAGCGCCGATGCTGCCTGTTTTGGGCTTTCTGCAAAGATAATGGATTCTGCTGCAACCCCGCTTGCAAGAAAGGCATTTCTTGCCAATTCAGGGGTGATATCACATACGAAATTTACATTGAAATTAGGCATATAGGATGATTGGCGGATAAAGGTTGCGCCAAACTGCCCTGCCCCAACAAGCGCTGTATTGACAGTGCGCCCCTGAAATGCATGAAAAAGATTATGATAATTCATTTCCTGACCACGTTAATTTTTTCGATATATTACTCTGTACTAAAATAGCAAGAAGCGCCAGATTGATTTACCCTGTCTAGACCCCTTAGACCACCATTTGGGCGTTTCTGTCTTGTCTTTGCCGCTATTGCGCCTGTAAGCTTGAGCTGTCTTGTAACCTGTTAGGGGATTTGATATGAGCCAGCTCAACAGAATTTTTGTCCAGCTTCAATGCACGCCAGGCACAGCCTATAAGATTGCAGATGAAATCCATGAACGCGAAATTGTGTCAGAGATTTATTCAACCAGTGGCGAATGGGATTTATTGCTGATCATCAACGTGCCAGAATCAGAAGATATCGGCAAATATATAAATCAACATATTTTGGATATTCAGGGCATTAACAGATCGCTCACCACCCTGACATTTGCCAGTTTTTAAGCCTAGCGAGGAACATAAAGATGGATGGTGAAAGCTTTGGCGGCGGCAGTCAACGAAATGTACTAGGCGGTGTGTTGATAACCTGCTCAACAGACCCGATGACTGGATTTTACCGCGATGGGTGCTGTAATACAGGTATGCAAGATGCTGGCAGCCATACTGTCTGTGCAATTATGAGCGATGAATTTCTTAAATTCAGCAAATCTGTGGGAAATGATTTATCTACCCCTCGCCCTGAATTTGGCTTTGATGGATTAACCGCAGGCGATTATTGGTGCCTATGCGCCGCAAGATGGGAGCAAGCTAGGCAGGCAGGCTTTGCCCCACGCGTAAAGCTAGAGGCATGCAACATAGCAGCCTTGCGCTATTGCAGTCTTGATACGCTAAAAGCCCATGCCCGTTCTGGATAATCACTGGCGCTTTACCGCTTGAAACCCAACATATCAAACATTGTGATACGATTGCGCCCGTCACAACAGAAACTTACGCCTGCCCAGCGTGACCTTAGCGCATTAGGGTGAAATATCTTAGGTGTTTGGCGATACTATCAAAAATCTATTGCTAGGTTCGCATAAGATATTGATAGGCTTATTCCCAATCACCCCTTGTTTGTGCAGATTATCAAATACCAGACCGATTTTAGATATTTCATTCTCGCAATCGGACATGTTTGAAAAGGGCAAGCCTAAATTATATTTGGCGTTGAACCCTGCCACAACTTCAATGATTGCGACCGCTTCGACACCTGCCTGACTTTCGGCATTGGCGGGCGATACACACACACCTAACATTACCCCGAGCAGGCACCCCCCGATCCATAAGGAGGATGTTTGACTGAATAGTCTCATTATACTGGCCTTTTTTTATAGAGGGCTAGTGACCGACCTCTTCCTAAATTAACGTTCACTTATTCTGTGTCACCTAACTATAATGGTTGGCACCTTTCGGCTCTATGTAAAGCAGATTTTATGATAGCATACTCAGTATGGGTAATTGCTTAATTGAGAAGCAGTAATAAAGGGAATTATGATACTTACCTGACATTCATGTTTCAGGAGGCCGCTTTGACGGACCGCCAAAAACACTTACGTGATTCTGTTGAACAAAATTTTTTAGATATTTGGATAGTGTTTCTTCAGCAGAATGTAGCACGCCACAAATTGATGTCTGAACTTGCTGGCAACCCCACAAAAGCGTTTTTGGCAGAAGCGATATATTGGCATGAATTGCTGTTACTAAACGAAAAGGGCACAAGCGGCGATTATACGATTGTTCGCGCAACCATCAATGAAGAGGCAAATCAGCAATTTGATGATTTTCTGCTTAACAAAAAGCTGACCTCTTCTTTGCTGTCAGAATTGACAGGCATACCGTTTGAGACCGCAAGGCGGAATCTGAAATCGATGGTGTCTGACCAGCTGTTAGAAGAACATGAACAATTTGGATTTTTGATCAACAAACAATCAGCATTTCACAAAGCTTGTGTTGAAAGATTAAATCCATTCGAACAACAGAATTTGGTAAAGTTAGTTTCAAAAATTCTAGATGGCACTGATATTACCTTACTTTCTTAAAGCCTTCTATATATAGCCCTGATGGTGACAGCACCTTTTCAACAGACACGCCCGTTTTATGATGCATTTCCAGCCTGACATGCAGATGACCATTTAATTTGGTCAGACCTGTCACTATGCCTTGAACGCCAAGCTTGCTGGAATGGACAATATCTCCATCTTGCAGGGCTTGCAGGGCTTCCAGCTCACCAAATCCGAATTTATTATACAACCACAACATTAGACCCTCAAAAAAAAGAGCGGCTCTAAGTTAGGAGGCAAAAAGCCGCTCAACATTTGATTATTATTCTAAACATTGTTGATGCAAGACGATTCATACTCAAATCGAGTATTGCCGAGCCTTGATATATCTGTGGCAATTTGCGCTGATTGCTAGCTTATAAGCTATGGGCATATAAGAAAACTGGTCGGAGTGGCGGGATTTGAACCCACGACCCCTACACC
>CBFHYU010000044.1:0-5594 GCA_965660165.1 Puniceispirillaceae bacterium (SeqCode) | reverse complement strand
GATCTGAAGTCTTCTTTCGGCGCTGAAGATTGGCTTTGAAGTTTGCTAAGGCTTTGAGTGGCTCAACGTATTTGTGTTTCGTTACGCTCTGTTTTTTGATCTCCGCTTCACATTTAAGTAATAACGCGAAAGCTCTTAGTTCAAGTCGATGCTTTATTTTCAGATTGCCATTGCAAGCCGATACCAAAGCATTTTCTAGTACTTCAGTGCTAAAAGTGTGAGAGCTGAGGTTTCTGTGTTTGCGCGGCATCGTTCAATCATCATTCAGTCATACGGCGTTCGTAACCGCTGTATAATAACTTTGGTAACTAAATTTGGAAGGGGTATTGAGTGGACTTTGGTATTTATAAACACGTTGAAATAGCAAAATCATAATCCGCATGTGGGGGGGCGGGTCATGCCTTGGCTAATATTTTTCATAATATTTCTTGGGTGCCCTCTAAACAATAAAACTACACAAATGATACCTTTTATTAAAATGTTAGTCCTTTTCCAATAACTGCAGGTTTAGGTATTGTCACTGAGATAAAATCTAGTACATGATAGATTTCTGCCAGTATCGCGCTTTGTTTATTTGGTTTCCTAATTGCGAGAAATAGTCATGACATCCTCTAGCTCAACGCTCATCCAGTCTTTGGCTAATCAAGGGGTCGAAGTAATCTTTAGCCTATCGGGCAATCAGATCATGCCACTTTATGATGCCTGCATTGACGCCAAGATCCGCATAATCCATACAAGGCATGAGGGTGCTGCTGTATATATGGCAGAAGCCTATGCGCAAATGACGGGAAAAATTGGCGTTGCCCTCGTCACTGCGGGTCCGGGATTATTGAATGCTGTGTCTGCACTTTATTCAGCAGCCTGCTCAGAAACACCCCTGTTGCTGATCAGTGGCGATGCGGCAACCAATCTAGACGGAAGGGGGGCCTTTCAAGAACTTGATCAAATCAGTGTAACTAGCCCCATCACCAAATTTTCGGTGCGACCTACTCACTGCGATGATATTTTGCCGGCACTAGACACGGCGATGTCTACAGCGATCGGTGGCACCCCCGGGCCTGTGCATCTGGCAATGCCTTTTGATTTGTTGTCCACCCCCAATGTAGCTACCCCCTTGTCTACAATATCCTATGCCAAGCCAATTGGCCTATCCAAGCCTCAGTTAGACAAGCTTCTAAAAGTGCTGTCGGCCGCGCGTCAGCCAATTGTAATTACTGGGCCACAATCCAATCATAGTCGGCAGCCAGTTGCTTGCGAAACGTTATCAAAACAGCTTGGGATGCCGCTTATATGCCTTGAATCTGCCCGCGGGCTTGCGGATACATTTTATGGAAATTTTCCTGATATTCTTTCGGCGAGTGATCTTATAATTTTAATGGGAAAACGTGGTGATTATGCCACTGGCTTGCTGGCCCCCGGGTTTATTGCTAGCACAACGCCGGTTATTGCCATTTTGACAGATGACCAACCAGCCCCAATACATGATAGTATTTCAATCAACATAATGAGGGTAGGTGCTATTTCTGTGGCCATGCACGACCTAGCAGGTGTTGCCCCTTCAGTTGACCCAATGTGGGCTGCTCAAATTCAGAAAATGATAACCAGCCGCAAACCATGGGTTGCTTCCGGAAGGAGACGACATCCAGCCGCTGTGGCGAATAGTTTGCAGGCAGCGATGAGAACTGCCAGCCGACCTATTTTGATTGCTGATGGTGGTGAATTCTGTCAGTGGATTCAGGCGGGCTGCACGCCAAAGACCCGTATAATTAATGGCCCATCTGGAGCCATTGGTGGAGGAATATGTTATGCCATTGGGGCAAGTATCGCGTGCCCAGACGCAACCATATTCTTGACTATGGGCGATGGTACAGCGGGATTTTACCTAGCTGAATTTAACACTGCTGTGCGAAATGGTTGTTCAATCGTGGCGCTGATTGGCAATGATTATTGCTGGAATGCAGAAGTTCAAATTCAGATTGATACTTATGGCGCTGACCGGGTCTATGGTTGTGACCTAGATTCAACAGCGAATTATGCTGATGCAGCGGCTGGACTTGGAGCTCACGCCGCCACGGTAGAGCCAGGTGATGACCTGGACTTGGTGCTTAAAACGGCAATGGCACAGGATGGACCAGCCTGCTTAAATATTTTGATTGATAGCTATGCAGCTCCAAAATTTGTGCCTTTAAAGCTATAAAATATTTGCGATACAATCATGAGCCATAGGACTCATCATTGATCCCATAAATGCTGAAAACTTTTCTTTTAAGTCCTGTTGCATAAATATAATGAAAAGGCACTATTCCCATTTTTTATTTTGGGTAGGTAAAAACCAAGCCGCGCAAACATTATTATTTTCGCAAATTTGTTATCGCAACTGGTTGCAGCTTGTGTGGTCGTTCTTGTAAAAACAGCGCTCCCACAGGGTTAAAAACTACACGTCGAGAAAATAAAAAAAATTGTGTTTTAAAAAGTGTTCTCCATAGTTGGCAGGCGCAAACAATCTAACTGGTATGCAGCTGATGCAGAACTGACATTCGGATCTATACTGGCAGGGTCAAGGATGTTTATTTCAAATTCCAGAGTTCCGTTTTTTCGCGTAATTAGAAAGGAATTGAGGATTACATCTTTTCCACCCATGAGTTTTGTTTTCATATTCTTCTTTGGCAAAGCTATTGTTTCCTCAGAAACAAGCAATTTGATATCTGTATCTTTAATTGTATTGTTTGATATTGAAAGACGGTAATTTTCTATCAAGTTTTCTTTTGTTTGTTCGTTCATTTGAATAGTGACAAGGCCACTACATTTCAATTCAAGATTTGAAATCATTTCTGCTAGGCTCAATGTAGGAGCTAGGCAACATATCAAAGCTAGTGCAAATCGTTCAAATAAAATTCTCGTGTACAACCCTAGCATTTTTATCAATATCCTTCCTCTTTCAAGGTCAGGATAAATTCATGCTTTGATGCGCGCAAGGATGAATTTGCTGACTATCGCAATCATTTCACAAAAATAGAAAAAATGATATTTTTGATTGATTTTTAATAGTTCAAAGACATTGTTTTTTGACCTATTCTTATTCTACAAGGGCTATTAATGACTAATTCTAGCGGAGTATAAAGGCATTTTGAGTAGTATTGCCAACCGTCAAAAACAGAAGATTGAGATGCTAGATGCCGTTATCATCGGAGCAGGTTTCTCGGGTCTTTACCAATGTTATAGCCTTCGTGAAATTTATGGCGATAACATAGTTGTTCTGGAAGCTGGTGATGAAATTGGTGGCACATGGCATTGGAATCGTTATCCTGGCGCTAGATGTGATTGTGAAAGTCATACCTATTGCTATTATTTCTCTGATGTTTTGTTAGCAGAATGGGAATGGTCAGAGCGCTATCCAAAACAGGCAGAAATTCTTTCTTATCTGAATTTTGTGGCAGATAAATTAGACTTGCGTGGCCTGATTAGGCTTGGTCAGCAATTATGCACGGCAACTTGGAATGGTTCTGATAATTGCTGGCATCTGCGGACAAAACAGGGATTAACGCTTTCCTGTCGTGTTTTGGTTACAGCAGTAGGTTGTCTTTCCTCTGCAAATATACCCTCTATTGCCGGTTTGGAGGATTTTGAGGGCGCCTATTTTCATACTGGTAACTGGCCACGTCAGGGCGTCAATTTTTCAGGAAAAAAAGTTGTTGTAATTGGAACAGGTTCTACTGGCATTCAGGTTATTCCAAAAATAGCTGAATCAGCGCAAAAAGTGAGTGTTCTGCAACGCACCCCGAATTACAGCATACCAGCAAGAAATACAAATCGTGATGCTCGTTTTTGGGAGGATTTCAGGAAAAATCAAACGGATTGGCACAATAAAATGATTGAAAGTCGAAATGGTCACCCGTGGCAAGCAGAACCAAGACAATTAAAAAATACCCAACTATCAGAAGCGCGAGTTATTTTAGATGCCGCTTGGCAAATGGGTGGTTTGCGCTTTAAGGACTGCTTTGACGATATCTTAACAGATTTAGAGTCTAATAAGATTATGGCTGATTATATATCGCTAAAAATAAAGCAGAAAATCAATGACCCAAGCGTGGCAGCCATGTTAACAAATTTTGACCATGCTTTTGCAACGAAAAGGCCTCCCATAGACTTTAATTATTTTGAGACGTTTAACATGGAAAATGTGGATGTTGTAGATATCCGAAGTGACCCAATAAAAAAAATAAATAAAGGCAATGTTGAATTGCATAGTGGAGATAGGTTAGAGGCAGATGTTATTGTTTTTGCAACAGGCTTTGATGCTATGACTGGGGCATTAAATAAAATCGATATAATAGGTAGAAATGGACAGGCCTTATCAGAATATTGGCAGAATGGCCCTAAAACTTATCTTGGGCTTGTGATGCCAGACTTCCCTAATTTTTTCATGATTACAGGGCCGGGAAGCCCATCTGTTTTAACCAATATGCCGAGAGCGATTGAACAACATGTAGAGTGGATATCAGGAATTTTAATCCACATGAAAATCAAAGGATATCAATACTGCGCAGTCAAGGCTGAACAGCCCGAATTATGGGCTCAAAAAGTAGAAGAAGCTGCTAGTGAAACATTGATGCCAACAGCTAACCATTCGTGGTATCTGGGAGCCAATATTAAAGGTAAACCTAGGCAATTCATGCCTTATGCTGGTGGCTTGAACCGTTATCGTGATATTTGTCTATCTGAGGCAAATTCCAATTATGAAAATTTCGTATTTTTGCGATAAATTTGGCGTTCTTTATTTGCTTGAGTGTTTATTAAGATTGTAAATCGAACGCCTCATCAAGATAATTTAATACTGAAGTACAATCCTTGTCGCTGTAGCCGTTATTAGAAGCCTTAATGAAAATCTGTTTTGCTAAAGTGCCAAACTTACCTTCCTGACCAATGGAAGAAAAAAGCTCTAGTGCCATATCGATATCTTTGATCCCCATAGATACTGGAAAATCAGGTGTAATATCATTTGCAAGTACTTTTTTAGGAAAATTGGTAAGTAGCTGGCCACGTCCTGCAGCTGTCTTTTGCAAAAGACAAACGGTTTGATTGCGATTCAAACCCACTTTTAGAGCAAGTGCAAGAACTTCAGCAGCTAACACATGGCCAATCATCGCCATATAGTTATTAACAAGTTTAAGCCTTAAACCGTCACCTAACTTTCCAGTATAAATTGTTTCCTCAGCAATTGCTTCAGCTATATCGACAACAGCGCCAGCATGATCTTTATCTATCCCCGCCATCGCAATTAGCTGGCCGGTTAGTGCTTCAGCTGGTGACCGACCCACAGGCAAATCAACCATTTGAAGTTTCTTTTCTGCAAGTTTTTCAGCTTGTTTGATGAATGCAGGCACTGATCCTGTTGACATTTCAATCACTACACTTCCATCTGATAGCGAATGGATTAGGCCATTATCTCCAAAAAGGACTTCAGATACTATGTCACTGTTTGGTAAAATTGTTATTACACGTTGAGCTGATTTTCCTACATCTTTGGGTGATAATGCTATTTCACAATTTGAGCTTTTTGAAAATATTTCCAGTTTTCTGATGTCAATATCATA
>CBFHYU010000043.1:0-6150 GCA_965660165.1 Puniceispirillaceae bacterium (SeqCode) | reverse complement strand
ACCCTACATTAGAACTTTGCCCATCCAAATAGCCATAAGACAGGCAATGGCCATCACCAGATATCGGCCGCGCGTTAAGCCAATGCGGTGATACAGCCTGTCGGCAAGCCAGATCGGAAGTGCAAAAAACATCCCCAAAGCGGCTAGCAGTAAGGCTAGGAATTTGAACTGTCCAAGCAGGCCAAGATACTCTTTATACAGAAAATGCAATTCAGGGATTATCAGAATTACCCAGCCAGCAATGCCGAGTATCACAAAGCTGGCAAATAATATATGTATTTTTTGGTGGGCTGGCATTTTTTAACTCTATTCTATCTATGCGAATGGGCAGACTATAATGTATTTGATCTATCTAGCTGTCCAAGTAAATCAAGTAATGTCTCATATTTTTCCGCGCCTAAGGATAATTTCACATCGCGCATAATCTGTGTTGCTTCTGCCAGATTATCATCAATAATCTGTTGGCCTCTAGCGGTGATGGCAATAAGCTGGCGCCGTTTATCTTTGTTATCTCGCTGTTGCGTGACTAGCCCTTTTGCTAGCATTGAATTGATGATGCGTGTCAGGCTAGGGGTAAGCAAGGCTGATCTATCAGCCAGTGAGGATGAATCTATCTCGCCATATTCGCTTAATGCCCGCAAAATCCGCCATTGCTGTTCGGTAATAGCTGATTTTGCAAGCATCACCCGAATAGGGGACATCACCCGCTCACGTGCGCGCATTAACGCGATTGGCAGTGATCGTGAGGTTGATGGCAGGCTGTCTTCCTTATATTTCGCATCATAATTTTGAGCCAAGATTAGCGCTCCCTTTTCATCAGCTACTTAACATGTTAAGCAAACTGCCCTATGATATCAACCGCCAGCCTGCCATTATGTTAAGGCGGCAATTTGCATATCTATCCAGTCAAATAGAGGGCGTTTATAGTCTTCAACCCCTCTATAGCTGAGCATCTCATGTGATAGGCAAGATAAAGCTGTTTGTAAGCTAATGAGGGCTGTTTTATCATCCTGCCAGCGTGCAATCGGGGCAAGGCTGGTACGAATAGTAAACACTATCCAGCCAGTTTGGGGCAGTTTTCGTATTCTTTGATCTTCAACCCTCACATAGCATCTTTTGCCTGCATCATTCTGACTAAGCGATGGCACATGATACCTGCTAGGGGCAAAAAGCGTATCATCAATCTGGATAGTCCAGTTGCGGCGTTTTGTGATTGTATCTGTTAGCATATTATTGAAAAAGCGGTTGATATGCGCACCTAACCTGTCATCCAGTTCAGGTACAGGGGCATGAATAGCCTCAATTGGCTTGCCCATTTTTTCGGTAAGTGACCAATGGGCGGGAAAGGCCACAAACCCTGCTTTGAGCGTCCAGCAACATGTGTCCCCCTCAATCACAGGCGCAAGCAATAAAATATCCTCAACGATATTCAGCGCCGCAGAGATAAGCGGATTTTCTGCCTCAAAAGGGCGCCATATCCGCTTAGGGTGATAGCTTGATACATTGTTAGCTATCAAGGCTGACACCTCTGCTATCGCATCTTCTGCCTCTGCCATGCTCTGAGATATATCGGCACTATGCGTCTGATAAAGTGCGCGTTTTAGTGCAATTTCTGAGGTGGTCTTTTCTTCCACCTGATGCGGCGCACTAAAGGGGTTTGCCACGCATAGCCAGTCTGCCGCATCACATGCCATCAAGCCCATCGTTAATGGCTGGCCACGTGATGCCCATGGGGCAGAGATTTGCTGTTTGCTGTGAATCAAACGCTAAATTCCAAATTCATAATGCATCTTACAATTATATGTTTCAACAAAACATAGCAGAGAAAATAGATTGGGCAAAAACTTGCCTTAGAGATATTGAATTTTTGGGCATAATTCACTATCATAAAAATAGTTAACATGTTAAGAAATATTGAGAAATATCATGCCGCATATCAATATTCAATATTCACAAAATCTTCAGCCCGAAATTGATATGCAGCAATTATGCGAATCGATTCGGCAGACTTGCCTTACGATTGAGGCGTTTCCGATGGCAGGAATACGGGTGCGGGCAACGGCAGTTGATTATTATGCCATTGCTGATGGTAATCCTAAACATGGATTTATTGATATTATTGTGCGCTTGCGTGAGGGACGGCCTTTAGAGGTAAGACAGGCCGCCATACAAGATATTTTTGATCAGGCAAAAGCATTTCTGGCAGAGGCGTTTGATACAAATTCTATCGCCCTATCAGCTGAGATAATAGAAATTGATGCTGCGCTATCACCGAAATATGGCACTATAAGAGCGCATCTTACGGATGAGGAATAAAATATGAGCAGCCTGACAGAACAGATAGAAAAATTAGCCCACCATCTTGAGCAATTTCAGCAAAACGGTGTGCTTAACCGCATAGCTGGCAGGGATGAAGCAGGCTCGGCAGGCATGTTCCAGACACTATCACCTGTCGATAAATCAGTAATATGTGATGTGGCGCGCGGCAATGCAGATGATATAGACAAAGCAGCAATAGCCGCTTCTGAGGCCTTTGCAGACTGGCGGGATATGCCTGCAACTAGGCGCAGAGACATTTTGATCAATATCGCAGAAGCAATTGAAACCAGAGCAGAAGAAATCGCATTATGTGAATGCTGGGATACAGGTCAGGCCTTTCGGTTTATGTCAAAGGCGGCGGTAAGAGGGGCTGAGAATTTCCGCTATTTTGCTGATCAGGTTATTCAGGCGCGTGATGGCCAGAATCTAAAATCACCAACCTTAATGAATATTACTACAAGAGTGCCGATAGGGCCAGTGGGGATAATTACCCCATGGAATACGCCCTTTATGCTATCTACTTGGAAGATTGCCCCTGCATTGGCCGCAGGATGTACAGTGGTGCATAAGCCTGCTGAAGCATCGCCACTTACCGCTCGGCTTCTGGTCGAAATTGCTGAAGAAGCTGGCTTGCCAGCAGGGGTGTTGAACACAGTGAACGGATTTGGCGAGGAAGCGGGTAAAGCGCTATGTGCGCATAAAAATATCAAGGCGATTGCCTTTGTTGGGGAAAGCCGCACGGGAAGCGAAATTGTAAAACAAGGAGCAGATACGCTTAAGCGAAACCATCTTGAGCTTGGCGGCAAAAACCCTGTTATCGTGTTTGATGATGCGGATTTAGAACGTGCGCTTGATGCGGTAATTTTTATGATTTTCTCGATAAATGGCGAGAGATGCACCTCATCGTCAAGGTTACTGATACAGCAGTCAATCAAGGCAGAATTTGAAGCAAAATTGGTTGACCGTATCAAGAAAATAAAGGTTGGGCATCCGCTTGATCCCAAAACCGAAATTGGCCCGTTAATCTCAGCAGAACATTTCAACAAGGTCACATCTTATTTTGATATTGCCATAGCAGATGGCGCAACCATCGCCGTTGGCGGCACCACAGGCGACAAGTCTGGCTATTTCGTAATGCCAACTCTGTTTACCAATGCCGATAACCAGATGCGGATTGCCCGTGAAGAAATTTTCGGCCCTGTTCTAACCTCAATAGGCTTTGCAGATGAAGCAGAAGCGCTAGAGATTGCCAATGATACAGAATATGGCCTTACTGGATATCTATGGACAAATGACCTTACCCGTGCTTTGCGTTTTACAGACAGGCTGGAAGCTGGCATGATCTGGGTAAATTCTGAAAATGTACGCCATTTGCCGACCCCCTTCGGGGGTGTAAAATCAAGTGGCATTGGGCGTGATGGTGGAGACTGGTCATTTGAGTTTTATATGGAACAGAAACATATTGGCTTTGCCACAGGCGCACATAAAATCCCGCGTCTGGGCGCAGAATAGCGGAGACAGACATGCCTGTACCAACGCCTAATCTATATCCTGATTTCAATGTTGTACGCCTGTCTCATATCTGCATGAATGTTGCAGATTTGTCTGCATCAAAACGCTTTTATACCGAAATTTTAGGATTTGATGTCACAGATGAAACAGATAGCCATATCTATCTGCGCGCAATGGAAGAGAGAGGGCATCACAGCATAGTTTTACAAAAATCTGAGCGTGCAGGCACAGTTGAGGTGATTGGGTTCAAAACCTTTGACGAGGCTGACCTAGATAAAGCAAAGGACTATTTTACAGCTAGAGGCAGGCCTGTTGCGTGGGTTGAGCGCCCCTTTCAGGGACGTACCTTGCTGACTTCTGATAATTTTGGCATTCCAATTGAATTTTATCACAAAATGGACAGGCTGCCTTCGATTCACCAGAATTATAAGCGTTATAAAGGGGTTAAGCCGCTTCGTATTGACCATTTTAACTGTTTCTCGCCAAATGTTGATAGCTCTGTTGCGTTTTATAATGATATGGGATTCAGGGTTACAGAATATACTGAAGATGATGATAGCAAGCGTCTTTGGGCAGCATGGATGCATCGCAAGGGCGGCGTGCATGATATGGCCTTTACTAATGGTGTAGGGCCAAGATTGCATCATGTTGCCTTCTGGGTGCCAACGCCGCTTAATATCATTGATCTATTGGATTTGATGTCAACCACCGGTTATGTCAGCCATATCGAAAGAGGGCCAGGTCGGCATGGTATTTCAAATGCCTTTTTCCTATATATTCTTGATCCAGACGGGCATAGAATTGAAATTTACTGCTCTGACTATCAAACAGTTGACCCTGACCATGAGCCGATTAAATGGTCGCTTGATGACCCTCAGAGGCAAACATTATGGGGAGCAGCAGCACCAAAAAGCTGGTTTGAACATGGCACTGAATTTGTTGGGGTTGAGATTAGCCAGTCAGATATGAAGGCTAGCCCCATTATTGCCCCGTAATTACAAGTGAGAGCAACAGATATGCGTTTTGCCAGTTTTTCAGCAAATAACCAATATTTCTATGGCGCAATAACAGATGCAGGCGCAATAGCGCTGAATGAGGTGTTCCCTAAATGGCCAACCTTGTTTGCGGCCGTAAAAGCAGGCGGGCTTGACCAGCTAGAGACCGCCGCCGCGACAGCACAAATTACCCATACAGAATTTGATTATGAGATGGTATTGCCAGATGCGGTACGGATTTTATGTGTAGGGGTGAATTTTCCAGATAGAAATGCAGAATATAAGGACGGCTCGGCACAGCCTGAATATATGTCGTTATTTCCGCGCTTTGCCAGCGGCTTTACAGGCCACAACAGACCAGTTATCAGACCGCCTGAAAGTACAGCCCTTGATTATGAAGGCGAGGTTGCGATTATCATCGGTAAGGCTGGCAGGCGGATTGCGCAACAAGATGCATATGATCATATTGCCGCGCTTAGCATATGTAATGAAGGCACCATAAGAGATTGGGTGCGGCACGCAAAATTTAATGTTACACAAGGCAAGAACTGGGATAAATCAGCGGCAATGGGGCCATGGCTCGTGCCATTCAAACAGGCTAGCCAGCTTGATGATGCACGTATTATCACCCGAGTTAATGGCGAGATACGCCAAGATGATGTGCTATCCAGAATGATGTTTCCCATTCGCCGTCAAATTGAGTATATCTCGACCTTTATGACCCTACAGCCAGGGGATATTATTGTTACGGGCACGCCCACAGGCGCAGGCGCGCGGTTTGACCCGCCACGCTATCTGACCCCTGGTGATGTGGTTGAGGTTGAGGTAAATGGTATTGGGGTACTGAGAAGTACCGTTGAGGATGAGCAAAAATGACACCAGATGAACATCAGCAAGCCGCCTCAGAGTTACTGGCGGCAGAGCAATCAGGGGTGCAGATAGGTCTGCTTACCCAGCGTTATCCGCAGATGGATATGGATGATGCCTATGCTATTCAGAGCGCTATTTTTCAGGCAAAGCTGAAACAGGGCAGACAGCTGGTAGGCTGGAAAATTGGTCTAACCTCAAAAGCGATGCAATATGCGTTGAATATTGATGTGCCTGATAGTGGATTTCTGTTCGATGATATGGCGTTTGAGACTGGAAGCACTGTGCCAGAAGGCAGGTTTATCCAGCCGCGTGTTGAAGCTGAAATCGCCTTTGTGATGAAACAGTCTTTGGGCGGTGAGGGTATCAGCAGGCAAGATGTAATAGACGCGACTGATTATGTCTGTCCGTCCCTAGAAATTCTGGATACGCGCATTGTCAGGATGGATAAGAAAAC
>CBFHYU010000042.1:0-9690 GCA_965660165.1 Puniceispirillaceae bacterium (SeqCode) | reverse complement strand
ATCCAAAAAGATAAAAGGATGTCCTAAGCCAATTTATCGTTTTATGTTTTCAGATCGGTTCAGTTTTGGCTTTCCTGCAGAGGAAATTTATCTGTCAGCCTATATTAATTTGTTGAGACAAACTGACCCTAAAGCCCTTTGGATGATTGCTGGTCTTCAGGTTAATACTCAGAAGATTGTCAGTTCATGTTTAGCAGCTGGTGGGCATATCCGCACTGGCTTAGAAGATGCCCATTTTCAATCTGAATTGGATAATTTACAGCTTGTTAGGCAAGTAGCTAAGAACATCTATCATGAAGGCTATGAGGTCGGAACTGCTACGCAACTAAGACAATGTCTTTACAGTCTGTAGCACCGAGCAGGCACAAAATAACACTCCTCTAACCTCGGTCGTCCGATGGGTTGGCAGGGGCAGCGGAGTATGGTGTTGTATGATTATTAATACCAAATTAGTGTCAGTATTTTTCACAAAGAAAATTAAAAAGCAAATCATCAAAGAAATAGGCGAAGAAATGACAACTCCGAATATTGAAAATAGTGCATTCAAAAAAATTGAGCTTGACCAACTTTGTTCTACAAATAAACAACCGCTAAAAATTGCGCTTCTCTATGGCTCGTTAAGGGAGCGTTCTTATAGTCGGCTTTTGGTAGAGGAATCTGCTAGAATTCTTCATCTCTTTGGTGCAGAAACACGCATTTTCAACCCGTCAGGTTTACCTCTTCCAGATGATGGCGTAGATGCCAGTCACCTAAAAGTACAAGAACTCAGAGAAATAGTTAGCTGGTCAGAAGGGATGGTGTGGTGTTCCCCAGAACGGCACGGTTCAATGACAGGCATCATGAAAGCTCAAATTGATTGGATTCCCCTATCTATTGGCGCAGTTAGACCCACACAAGGAAAAACACTTGCAGTAATGCAAGTATCAGGAGGCTCACAAAGCTTTAATACTGTGAATCAACTTCGCACTCTTGGAAGATGGATGCGGTGTTTAACCATACCTAATCAATCATCTGTTCCAAAAGCCTTTCAGCAATTTGATGAGGAAGGTCGGATGATCCCATCATCATTTTACAATAGAGTGGTAGATGTCATAGAGGAATTGGTAAAATTCACCTATCTAACGCGTGAACGAAGTGTATATCTGGTGGATAGATATAGCGAGAGAGTTGAAACGGCTCGAGAGCAAAGTGATCGTGTTAACAATAGCTCTCCGCAATAAGAAGAAATAAAGGTCTTTCCAGCAGCGTCAGGCTCTCAATTTTTTATAAAGTCAACTCACTCAGAGGGTTGCTTGTGCAAGCTAGCAATGTTCCTCAGTTATCGCTTCCCCTATCAGCTAAGATTCTGTCATTAAATGTTAATATCCTAGTCACTAATTTGTCATCTAATTTAGCAAAAATGCTTCCTCATCAACCACCACAAAAAGGGATATTGCTATGAGAAAAGTCATTCTTGCAACATTGTTAAGCACAACCTTATTATCAACAGTAGCCATTTTACCAGTTTCAGCAGGTAGTCATTCTTCACATAAAGAAATAGGGCAAACTACCGCCCTTATCCCAGAAGCTGGTCTGGCAACACAGCCCCTAAAGGATGGTGAAAGTGCGAATACTAACTTCCCATTTGCTGATTTTAAAGCCATTGCTACTGTCGGTGAAATTGATTCTAAATCAGGACTGGCTCTGACTGGTTATCCAGATGGTCAGGCAGCCATGCTAGCTGACGACAACACTATTCGGGTTGTCTATCAGAGTGAATCTTATGCGACAATGGGGCGTGCCCCAAAGCCAGAAACATATCCATGGGAAATGAAAAATGGCGTAACATTCACAGGCTCACACATTCATACCATTGACTATGACAGAGCCAAATTTGCCACCTTCATGAACAACAAAATATCTGCAAAAGACATGGTCAAAGGTTCAGGTAAATTATTCGATACTGTTTATAATGGTTTTGGTGAAATCGTATCTGCGCCCTCTTTTGACCCAGCCTATTTATCTGGCAAATGGGGAAATCAAACCCGTCCAGATGGCACTTTGGTGCAGTTCAAGCCAGACTTTCGTCTAAGTGAAGCGGATTATTTCTTCCAGAGTTTCTGTGGCGCATGGTATGAGCAAGCAAATAAATATGGCGATGGCATTGGCTTTGCTGATGATGTATGGCTAACAGCTGAAGAATGGGAAATTGGAACCATGTTCCCTGCTGGCAAGTCAGATTCTGCGGCTACACTTGGACTTGCTAGTGTAGTGGTTGATATTGCAAATAGAACAGCTTACACCGTGCCTGCTCTTGGCCAAACAGGCTATGAAAAGCTTATGCCAATCAATTCAGGTCACAAAGACTATGTTGTGATCGTTGCTGCTGGGTATAATCACGGTCAAGAGCCTGCGCCAAATCGTATTTATGTTGGCATGAAAGACCGCCTCGCAGATGGAAGCAAAATCAACTATGCAACAGCAAATGAGCGTGATGCTTTCCTTGCACGTAACGGCTTGCTCTATGGCAAGATATACGGCCTTGCACTCACACCCAAAGTTTTTGCTGACCTTGGCATCGACATAAAGCTAGATGCGAAGATGGTGGATGATTACATGAAGGATGCCTCTGCACCTACAAGTTTTGAGGGGCGCTTTTATCCAACATCTTATCAATGGGCAGGGTTTGATAAGCCCGTAGCTGTTCAAGATACAGAGATGATGTTGTGGGAAAATGAAAATGAGCAGCCAGAGGGCTATGCTTTTTTCAATGGAGATACCAAGACCGAACACCCTGCTGCCGACCCCTCAGGTGCAGCTCGTTATTTCCAAAACATGACTGACGAAGGTGGTTTGCTTGCTTTTGATCTTGGCAACCTTGCGAAGGCTTTGACAGATGCCAATGGCGAGCTTCCAGCATTCTTAGATGTGTCTGTAAAGCGTTCTGTTGCAGCAGTTGATGGGGCATTAACACTAAAGCTTGGCGGAGAAGGCAAGACCAAAGATGGTGATGCGTCTATTCATATGGAACAGGGTGTTGCTAAGATGGTTGCTCCAGATGGCCTATATTGGGCAAAAACAAAAGATGGCGACTATCTGATTGTTGATGAAGATTCAGGCAATGATTATGGTGAACGCAAATATGTGCTAACCATTGATAAGGATATGAATGTAACTGACGCACATCTTCTTGCCCTCTCAGGCGGTAAGTATAGCTCACGCTATGAAGCAGGGGTATCAGCTTTGGGCGGGGCTTTCACAAAGCCAGGCACAACTGAATTTTCAGGGTCTTGGCCTGTGACGGCTCTCATTGCGAAAAAGTCCAATGGCTCTTTTTATTCAATGGAAGAGTTGAAAGGAACAGCCCGTCAGGACATTCGCAGCAATATTAAGACAGCTGATCAAAGCTATATTGGTGTGGTTCAGGCTCGTCCAGAATCAAGTGGCGCTGTTGAAGCGCATGGCGGTGATGCGGGTGGACAAATCTTTATGTTCACTATGAACCCAAGATAATAAGCGATTAAAATTCTCAGAGAGGCGCTAACAAGTGCCTCTCTTTTTGTTTGTTTCATTTCCTATTTTGCTCTTTGTCATAATTCTGTAACAGTGATTTTGTTATCAATAAGGGTATGAACTGCGATCGATACCCACGTGAACATTACTAGCCCTTTACTTCTTCCAGAGCAGGAACATGCTCGTTATTTTGATCGTGAACTTAGCTGGCTAAGTTTTAATGAGCGTGTGCTGTTGCAGTATTTGCGATCTGATGTGCCGTTGGGCGAAAAATTTAGGTTTATTGCAATTTCGGCGAACAACCTTGATGAATTCTATATGGTTCGAATTGCTGGGCTTAAGCAGTTGGAAAAACGCGGCGTTCACGTGATCCCAAAAACTGAGCAAAGGCTAGACGAATTATTAGAAAACACTCTAACCCGCGCTAGAAAGTTACGTCATGACCAGCTGGCAGCATATAATGATGTTCTTGGTCAATTTAATGATATTGGAAAGATACAGCAAGCTAGCGACCTTAACGAAAAAGAATTAGCGTGGTTAAAAGGCTGGTATATAGAGAATATATTACCTCTGCTATCGCCTACTACCATTGATCCAGCTCATCCGTTTCCTTTTATTCAAAATAAGGGAAAGGGATTGCTAATTGAATTGACCACCCCGTCTAAAGAGCCTGTTCGTGCAGTTATAATTTTGCCTGAGACGTGTCAAAGATTTATTCGGATGCCAGGTGACGGGCTAGATTTCGTCAGCACTGAATCTGCCATAATGGCATTTATTGACCTGATTTATCCTGACCATAAAGTAAAGAAGTCAGGCATGTTTCAAATTTTGCGAGATTCAGAGATGCAATTTGATGATGAGGCAGAAGACCTTCTGTCTCAATTTGAAAGCAGCCTAAAAAAGAGACGTCGCGGCAATGTCATCTCGCTGATGATTGCCAGTAATTTTTCGAAATCTACAATTCAGTTCCTTAGCACAGCAATGGCCTTGGATGAATCACAACTCATCGAAGAAAATGGATTGATAGGCTTAGAAGATTTGGTTGAAATTATAGATTTTTTCCCACGAAAATTATTGTTCCAGAAATGGCAAGCTAGATTTCCCCAACGTATCATTGATTTCAAAGGAGACTGCTTTGCTGCTATTAGACACAAAGATTTACTAGTCCATCACCCATTTGAGAGTTTTGATGTAGTGGTAAAATTTCTTGAACAGGCAGCAGATGACCCCAATGTGCTGGCAATCCGCCAGACACTCTATCGAACAACAAGTGAATCACCCATAGCGAAGGCTTTGGTTAAAGCAGCTGAAAATGGCAAATCTGTAACAGCGGTGATTGAACTGAAGGCACGATTTGATGAAGCTAATAATATCAAACTAGCTAGATCCCTTGAGCTTGCTGGCGCACAGGTCACCTATGGTTTAGGTGATTTGAAAGTGCATTCAAAATTATCGCTTGTAATGCGTAGAGAGGGAGATTCAATCAAGTCTTATGTTCATTGCGGCACAGGTAATTATCATCCTGCTACATCAAAAGTATATACTGACCTGTCCTTTTTTACCTGTGACAAAAAATTATGTAATGATATTAGGCTGACATTTAATTTTTTGACGAGCTATGTTCAGCCTCAGAATTTATCAAAGGTAAAAATTTCTCCAAATGCATCCCATCAGTGGTTATTGGACTGTCTAGATACTGAAATTGAACATGCAAAATCTGGCAAACCAGCATTTTTTTGGGCAAAAACCAATGCGATTGTAGAAACCAAACTTATAGAAAAGCTTTATGATGCATCTAATGCCGGCGTGAATGTCACGCTTGTGGTTAGGGGTATTTGCTGTTTAAGGCCAAATGTAGAGGGCATGTCGGAAAATATTACAGTTATCTCGATAGTCGGACGCTTTCTTGAGCATGGCAGATATTATTTATTTGCCAATGGGGGTGAATTTGGGTCTATAAAAAATCAGATATATATGGCCTCAGCTGATTTAATGCCTAGAAATCTGTTTAACAGAGTTGAGATATTTCTGCCGCTTGAAAATCAGACTGTCAGAAAACAAATTCTGGAACAGGTCGTTCCTGCTATAAACGAGGATAATGTCAATAGCTGGGTATTACAAAGCGATGGAAGCTATAGACAGAAATCTGCAGAAGGTGAGCAAAAATCATCTCATGAATATTTTATGGAAAATCTCAGCCTATCTGGACAGGGAAGTAATGCGCAATTTTCAGGCAACATTATTGACACAGAATAAATCATCATTTTGACAATGCGGTATTCTAAAAACGATGAACGAATTGCGCTAATCGATATAGGTTCCAATTCCATCAGGCTTGTTATGTATGATAGTTATGGCCGTTATCCATACCCGTTATTTGATGAGCGGGTCACAGCCAAATTGGGCAGAGGCATTGATGAAACCGGCAAGCTTAATATGTCTAGAATCAGGGCAGCGCTTCAGGCCTTATCACGGTTTGCGTTGCTTCTAGAACCTCTGAAAGCTAACCATGTTGTGATAATGGCAACAGCGGCAGTGCGCCGTGCAAAAAATGCCGAACAATTCTTAGAACCTGCCACAAAAATTCTTAATCGTGATATTCAGGTGATCTCAAGTCGCGAAGAAGCTGAGTTAATGGTGCAAGGTCTAACATCACATATGCCTGATGTGACGGGTCTTGTAGTGGATTTGGGAGGTGGTAGCACCGAAATTGCATATGTTGAGCATGGGAAGATAATCCACGCTACCTCGCTACCAATCGGGCATTTGTCAAATATTTCTGAAAAAATGGTCAGACAATATCTTACAGAGGTAAGTTGGCTAAAAGACCTTAAGGCAGTGAGTCTCTATGGTATTGGCGGAAGTTTCCGTGCTATTGGAAACGTATTTCTATCTGAGACAAATTATCCTGTTCAGCTGTTACATCGGCTTCAGATATCATCTAGAAAAACGAACAGAATACTCAAAAAGCTAATGAAGGGTGAGCCCTTAACAGGTGTGCCAGATGGCCGGCTTGGCACAATACCAATGGCTGCAACAATCATGCATGCATTGTTTGACTTATCGAGCTGTGGCGAGTTGATTATCAGTGGCACAAGTATTCGCGATGGCATGCTAGCCAAAATACAACAAAACATAAAAACCGAAAAAGATATATTGATCACTGTGTGTAAAGAACTATCCCGCCACACCCAAAGATTTGTTGGCGAAGGAAAAGCATTACACAAATTTTTGCGCAAAACGACACGGCAAACATCCAAACAGCTTTTATCCGAGAGCGAGATTGTGAATTCAAAACGGTTGCTTAAGGCTGTTTGTCTGCTTTCAAATATTTGCTGGCGTGAGCCGCAAGAAAATCGAGGCAAGATTGCTTTTGAACGTATTTTGGCGCTTCCCGTATATGGCTTATCTCACAAAGAACGGGTGTGGATGGGTAAAGTATTATTCCACCGATATAACGGGGTGAAAAAAACTCTTCGCTCAATAACGTCTGCTGAGACGTTGTTAACAAAAGAAGAAAAAAAACATGCATTGGCGACTGGACTTGGGCTTCGATTTGCTGCAATTTTTTGTGCTGGCAATATTTCATTTCTAGAGGGCGCGTCACTCACCATAAAAAAACATCATCTTATCTTTGCTATGGAAGCTCAGCATAAAGACCTGTTGGATCTTCATTCAGCGCGACGGCTTGATACCTTCGGAAACGCACTTGGGTTAAAGCCAAAAGTCCTATTTCACAATCCTGAACCTTCTGCCGCAATGCCATCATATGACATAAAACCGTAATCACGTTGCAACAGATTTGTAACCTATCTCCTCTATGAATTATCGGAGTATATGAGAGCAGATACTGATATTATGGATATCTCACATAGTCGAAATGAGGGTTACGATTCAGAGGCCGCTGAAACAGAGATTATTTCAGGTTCAAATCGCAAGCTAGGCTATTACAGGACTATTTTTATTTCAGATACGCATCTAGGCACATCAGGCGCACAGGTTGACGCATTACTGGATTTTTTGAAATATACACGGTGCGATAAATTATATCTTGTCGGTGATATAATTGATGGTTGGCGACTGAAGCGACGATGGCACTGGCCTCAAAAACATAATGACGTAATCCAGAAGCTGCTTCGAAAAGCCAGACATGGTACTGAAGTAATTTATATTCCAGGCAATCATGACGAGGCAGCAAGACAGTTTATCGGCCTATCGTTTGGCGAGATTAGCATCAAAGATACAGATATCCATGAACTAGCAGACGGTCAAAAATTCTGGATAGTGCATGGTGATTTATTCGATAATGTCATTCAGCATGCCCGATGGTTGGCCTATTTAGGCGATTTTGCCTATACATTTCTGCTGGTTTTGAACAAATGGCTTAACACGCTTAGGACATTTCTAAATCTCCCTTACTGGTCATTTTCTCAATATTTGAAACTTCGTGTTAAATCAGCAGTGTCTTTTATTTCAGCGTTTGAAACCGCCATGATACGAGAGACAGCACGCCGTGAATGTGATGGCGTTATTTGCGGTCATATTCATAAACCTGAATTGCGGACGATAGGCACCATATTATATGGAAATTCAGGCGACTGGGTTGAGAGCCGTTCCGCATTGGTTGAACATGTTGACGGACAACTAGAAATACTGTTCTGGAGTGAACACGGACAAGTGGAAAATATACCTATCCCTTCAGCGATGCTGGCTCAAAATACATGATCAGCACCTCACGAAAAAGTCATATTTTGATTGTAACTGATGCGTGGTATCCGCAGGTTAATGGCGTTGTTCGCACTCTCACACACACAAAGAATGAGCTAATAGCAAAAGGGCATAAGGTAACATTGCTCACTCCAGAGGGATTTTTCACAATTCCGTGCCCTTCATATCCGGAAATCAGGCTTGCTCTTTTTCCAGCAACTAAAGTAGCCAATATAATAAGGCAGGAATCGCCAGATATCATCCATATCGCTACTGAAGGTACAATCGGACTAGCCGCCAGAAATTTTTGTCTAAGAAATAATTTGAATTTTACCACTGCCTACCATACCCGGTTTCCCGAATACATATACTCAAGAACAAAAATCCCACTTGGGTTCACCTATGCATTTATCCGTTGGTTTCATAAGCCTAGTCAAAATGTAATGGCGCCTACCCAACAAGTAATTTTAGATCTTAACGCTTGGCGAATTCACAATACAGAATTATGGCCGAGGGGGGTTGACCTTGACTTGTTCAAACCCCCTAGCAGAAGAACAAAAAACAAGCGGCCTATCTTATTATATGTTGGCAGAGTATCCATAGAAAAGAATATTGAGGCGTTTCTGAAGATTGATATAGATGCTGACAAATGGGTGGTTGGAGATGGCCCTGAAATGGCATCACTTAAAAAACGTTTTCCAGATGTGATATTTCATGGAATGAAAACAAAAGAAGAATTGCCAGAATTTTATGGCAAGGCCGATGTATTTGTATTTCCCTCAAAAACGGATACCTTTGGGCTTGTTCTGCTAGAGGCACTTGCCTGCGGTCTGCCTGTAGCAGCCTATCCAGTTACAGGAGCAATAGATGTGATTGGCGCATCAAATGCTGGTGCCTTGGATGATGATTTGAAGAAAGCTGTTCACAAAGCTCTGAAACTTTCCAGCAATGTTGCAAGAGCGCATGCAGAGACCTTCTCATGGCGAACAGCAACAGATATTTTTGAGGCATGTTTGGTATATTGCTATGAACAGGGGCAATATTCGGTTGTAACAAACCCTCATAAAAATAACATTGGTATAAAACGGGCAATAAACGCATTTAACAATTCATGGTCAGGCTTGCGGTTCGCAATCAACGAAGAGAGCGCGTTTCGCCAAGAGGTTTTGCTTGCGCTGATATTATTGCCAATTGCGTTCTGGCTGCCTGTGTCAGATATGTATAAGATATTGATGTCCGCATCGGTATTATTAGTGCTTATCATAGAGTTGCTAAATTCAAGCATAGAAGCAGCCATAGACCGAATTTCTTATGAACATCACGGTCTTTCAAAACGCGCAAAAGATTATGGAAGTGCGGCAGTTTTTTTATCAATAATCCTATCGGCTTTAATATATCTAAGTGCAATCCATAGTTATCTGAATAACAGTTAATGAGTTGCACTATTGTTGTAAATTAAGGCTGCTGAAACCCATTATTAAAGCAACAACA
>CBFHYU010000041.1:0-10052 GCA_965660165.1 Puniceispirillaceae bacterium (SeqCode) | reverse complement strand
CAGAGTAAAGAGGAAAAGCGTATCACGATAATCTGAACACTATTTCTGAAGCATAATGTAGCGAGATATGAAAACGGCTCAGGCTGAACACACTCATTTTGATCTTGTGGTGATTGGCGGCGGGATTAACGGGGCTGGGATCACACGTGATGCGGCAGGGCGCGGCTATTCAGTTTGCCTTATTGAGCAGGATGACCTGGCTCAGGCTACCAGCTCTGCCAGTACCAAGCTTATACATGGCGGCTTGCGATATCTTGAACATTATGCCTTTAGGCTTGTCAGGGAATCACTTCAGGAACGTGCGATTCTGCAATCGCTCGCGCCGCATATTATCTGGCCGATGCGATTTATTTTACCGCACCATAAGGGCTTGCGGCCTGGCTGGATGATCAGGCTTGGGCTATTTATCTATGACCATCTGGGCGGCAAGCGTTCTGTGCCTGCCTCTGGGCGAATTAACCTGAAAACGCATCCAGCAGGCAAGGTGATATCGTCTGAGTTTAGCACTGCCTTTAGCTATTCAGATTGCTGGGTCGAAGATAGCCGCCTTGTTGTGCTAAATGCGGTTGATGCTGCCCGAAATGGCGCAGATATTAACACACGGATGAAGCTAGTGTCAGCCAGCACATCTGATGGAAACTGGCATCTTGTTGTTCAGGCTAAGGGGGGGCAACCCCACATAATAAGCTGCAAGATGCTGGTAAATGCAGCAGGGCCATGGGCGGCTGATATTCTGCATCGCACAGGCACCGCACAGAACAAGGCCAGCTTGCGCCTGATCAAAGGCAGTCATCTGATTCTCAATAGAACATTACCAACAGATGATGCCTTTTTGCTTCAGAATACAGATGGGCGAATTACCTTCATGATCCCCTATGAGCAAAGATTTACCCTGATTGGCACTACAGATATAGATGTAGAACTCTCAGAGCTGTCTGGCCAGATGGATATTTCAGCGCAAGAGACAGAATATCTTCTGAATATGGTAAATCGCTATCTTGATAGACCCGCCAGCCTTGCAGATATTGTGGCTAGCTATGCTGGTGTCCGGCCGCTATATGATGATGGAGATGGCACCGCCGCGAAGGCAAATCGGGATTATCATCTCGACATGAACCAACAGGCAGGCGCGCCACTTCTATCTGTGTTTGGCGGAAAGCTGACAACTTATCGGCGGCTAGCAGAAACAGCGCTTTGCGAGATAAATGCCGCCCTGAATGAAACACGTCCTAGCTGGACAGCAAGCGCCCCGTTGCCGGGGGGTGATTTTACAGGGCTAGAGGCGCTGATAGACAGGCTAGTTGCGCAGATAACAGATATGCCTGATATGCTGGCAAAACGGCTAGCACGCGCCTATGGTACTGAGGTGTTTACCTTGATTGCAAATGCAACCTGCATGGCCGATTTAGGGCAATTATTTGGCGGTAGCCTAAGCGAAGCAGAAATACGCTATCTGATCAGCCATGAATATGCCAGAACGCCAGATGATATTTTGTATAGACGTACAAAGCTATATCTTCACCTCACTAAGCGCGAAATGCAGCGTTTCTATGATTGGTGGGCAAAACATGACCTATAATGGTCTATAATGGATGATATAATTGATGCTATGGGGCATAATCTGTCTAATATAGTGACATAGAACACGTCAGTTAAAGGGGCTAGATTATGACATCATCAAATAAGCAAAACCATCCTATTGGAATGAGAAAAGGCTTAACAAAATATGGTGATGATGAATTCGCGTTATTCTTGCGCAAAAGCTTTATCAAAGGGGCAGGCTATGGAGATGATGCGCTAAGCCGGCCTGTTATTGGCATCATCAATACATATAGTGATTTTAATCCCTGTCATGGTAATGCAGATGAGCTGACCCAACGTGTAAAAGCAGGGATTGAGGCGGCTGGCGCATTGCCAATGGCCTTTCCTACCATCAGCCTGCATGAAGCTTTTTCATTCCCGACCTCAATGTATTTGCGCAATCTGATGTCAATGGACACAGAAGAAATGCTCCATGCCTTGCCGCTAGATAGTGTGGTGCTAATAGGCGGTTGTGATAAAACAGTGCCTGCCCAAATAATGGGCGCCATTAGCGCAGATATTCCGTTTATCCAGCTGGTGACAGGCCCTATGAGCACAGGAAGCTTTCGGGGGCAACGGGTTGGCGCATGCACAGACTGCCGCAGGATTTGGGCAGAATTTCGCGCAGGCACACTTGATGATGCTGCAATTGCAGATGCCAATAATGCACTGGTGCCAACCATTGGCACATGCGGCGTGATGGGTACTGCAAGCACAATGGCGCTTTTGGCTGGTGCGATGGGGGTTATGCCACTAGATGGCGCAACAGCCCCTGCTGTGTCAGCAGATAGAAGACGTATTGCCGAAGATACAGGCAGGCTGGCCGTAGCGCTTGCACAAAGAGGAACAAAACCATCTGAATATTTATCACAAAAAGCCTTTGATAACGCTATTAGAGTGTTATTGGCAGTAGGCGGGTCAACCAATGCCATTATCCATTTAGCTGCAATGGCTGGCAGATCAGGCCATGATGTATCACTGGACAGGCTAGATGCAATGGCACGACAAACCCCTGTGATTGTTGATCTGAAACCTTCTGGCACTGGCTATATGGAAGATTTGCATGATGCGGGCGGTCTTGTCCGAATTTTGAATGCGCTAGGTGGGTTAATCGAAACAGATGCAATGACCATTTCAGGCAAAACATTAGGAGAAGAGCTGGCACGATTTCAGACAGACTGGCCGCAAACTATTGTGCGTTCTGTTGATGATCCCTTGCACAAAGAAGGCGGTCTAGCCGTGCTATATGGTAATTTGGCGCCTGATGGTGCGATTATCAAAACGTCAGCCGCTAGCCCTGATTTGCTAGCTCATCGAGGGCGCGCAGTGGTATTTGAAGATATGGCAGATTTATCTAGCCGAATAGATAGCCCAGAGCTGGATGTCACCGCAGATGATATTCTGGTTCTCAGAAACATTGGCCCGAAAGGCGCTCCTGGCATGCCAGAGGCTGGGCTGATTCCGATACCGCGCAAACTAGCCCGTCAAGGCGTGAAAGATATGGTTCGGATTTCTGATGGCAGGATGAGCGGCACCGCAGCAGGCACTATCATCTTACATGTCGCCCCTGAAGCGGCAATAGGCGGTGCGCTAGCGGTTGTCAGGTCAGGCGATATCATTTCGCTAAATGTTGACAAACGCCAACTCACTATCGAGATTTCAGATGCAGAGCTTCAAGAACGGCTAGATGCATGTGACATAACCCATAAGCAGCCGTTGCGGGGCTATGCACATCTATTTCATACCCATGTCATGCAGGCACCAGATGGGGTGGATTTTGATTTCATGCAGGCAGAACCAAAACAAAGCTAAGATGCCGCCATATCAGCTACATGAATTAAACAGAATCATGTGATAAAGAATCTAAAAGGGGTATATCTTAGCGTCACTATTTCTAGCGCGTCTTATGACAGGGTAAATGACATACCGTCTCTGGCAAAGACAAGCTGAGGGCTATGATAAATATCTTGCAATTTGGCCATATCATCATCGCTACGATAGGGCGCATGATGGGTTATCACCATCTGGCCGATATCTGCTACTTCGCGAAATGCAATTGCCTGCTCAATGCTGGAATGCCCCCAGCCTGTTTTATCTCTTAACTCTGCATCTGTGAACGTACCATCCCAGATAACCAAATCCGCGCCCTCGCAAAAATGCCCCATTGTCTTTTGCTGGTCTGGGCTAAATTCATTATCAAGCAAAATAGCGATTTTGGCTGTGCCATGCTCAAATTTATATCCGCATGCCCCGCCAGGATGATTCAGCATGATAGATGAGATTTGAATATCATCTGCTAGCGGGTTAACTGTCTGTTCAAACTCGCCTATAGACACATTATGTGAGGCGCCAAACATGTTAATGGGGAAGTAGGGCATCGTATAATAGTCAGACAGAATCTCTGTCAGCCGCGCTGGCGGTACAAGTGCAGATGACATCAAAAATCTGTTTTCAGGATCAAAGATAGCAGGGTTAAAACCTAATCCTTGAATATGGTCATGGTGAAAATGACTAAACAGCATAAGATGATGCGAGGCATCTGGATTTACAGTTGCATGCGCAAAGCCTGTGCCTGCATCATAGAAAATCTGGCTGTTTGCAGTGGCAATTTCAATGCAGCTGGTATTACCCCCGAAATAGGCTTTATCTGCAGATGGTGAGGGAACACTGCCTCTGACCCCATGCATTTTCAGCAACATAATACCTGCACTCCCACATTCTGCTCATCTCAACTGTAAGATGCCTAAAAAAGCAGTTTTCTGGTCACTTAAGCATAGCCGCTATCCGCCAATCATGACAATAGATAGCTGGTACAAATTGGCCATAACTGGCAGATTTATGCAAAACTACTTTATTTTTCACAAAATCTCATGTGATAATTAGCTAACGGTAAGGGTTGCGGATAAGAGGGCGGTAAGATGCGAAGTTTAGGCGCCATTTTCATGGCTGATGTCGTAAGCTATTCCAGAATGATGAGTATGGATGAGGCAGGTACGCTAGACGCGTTACGCGCATTCAATAAAGATACGCTGATGCCGCATTTACAACGATATGGCGGCAGATTGATTAAATCTATGGGAGATGGCTGGCTGATTGAATTTGGCAGTGCAACAGGGGCTGTGACTTGTGCCTTAAAGCTGCAAGAATTTCTGACAAATAATGACAAGCTTACCTTGCGGATTGGTATCCATATTGGTGATGTAGAACATGAAAATAATGACGTTTTCGGAGATACGGTAAATGTCGCCGCACGGCTAGAATCAATCGCCGAAAATGGAGATATTGCAATATCATCGTCAACCTATCTATGTCTTGACCAAACATTGGGGACACATTTTAAGGATTGCGGCAAACAATCATTGAAAAATATCTCAACCCCGATTGAAGTCTGGAGTACAGGCGGCATCAATCAAAGCTCAAAAGGGCTTATCCGAAAAGATAGTGATAATCTTATTATCGCTGTTGTGCCCTTTAGCACATCTGGGGCTAATCTAGGCGATTTGTCAGCGTCATTGCTTGAATCACTTGAACGGGAATTAAATACCAAAGACTGGCTAGATTGTATTATCCAGAAAAATCCAAGTGCTGATGATTTTCAGATGGTAGGGACAATTGAAGAAAGTGGAGGACGGGCGACTATCAATGTCACCATCTATGCACCCGGACATAAAAATCTTTGGTCAGGCGATTTTGCTGGCAAGCTTAGTCAAGCCAGCATTTTAGGACCAGCCTTAGCACAACAGGTCTCCAATCAGGCCTTTATCGAAATTATGAAGGTCAAAGATCGATATGCTAAAAAATAATTATCTGCCTATGGCTCTCTAAATGAAGTATTGAGTGTTTTAATCACAGGGAATAACAGATAGGTCATAATCGTTCTTTTGCCTGATTTGATATTGCCTGTTACGCTCATGCTGGGCAGTAACTTAAAGCCGTCTGGCAATTTGACCAGATTATTTTCTAAAATTGTGACATCTGCGCGATATACATCACGCTTTTCACCAAACACATCTTCATTCACCGTGTCTCTGGACAGCATAGCTACTTTTCCTTTTAGCTCGCCATGTTTTTGGGAAGGCAGAGCATCAAGCAGGATTTTCACCTCTGCATCCTGATAGACATGGGTAATATCGGACGGGTCAATATCAACCTCCACATGATAATTCACATCTTCTGGCACAATCGTCGCAATAATATCGCCTGTCCCAATTACTGAGCCTTCAAACCTGTCTTCAAGCTTCAAAATTGTGCCTGAAATAGGTGAGATTACCTCAACATCTTTTATCTGCCGATTCAGCTTTACAAATCGTTCATCTAGCCCCTGACGTTTGCGCTGTAATTCCTGAAGCGAGCTGTTTTTCTGTCTTAGAATAGCTGAGATAAATTTTTCATTTTCTAGCTCTTCTTTTTCCAGCTGGATGGCATTTTTACGTCTGTCTATTTCTGCACTATGAATGGTCTGTTCCAGCGCGCTAATTTCATCAAACAAGGTCGCAATATTTGAGCTTAGAAATTTTTGCTGTTGCAGGCGTGCCTGCTCAAGTTCATGGAATTTTTTATCAAATTCTGTTTCTGGAATAAGGCGCACTTTGGCTAGCTTTTTGGTGCGGGCAACCTCAGTATCAAGAAAAGCTACTTGTGCGGTAAGATCATCAAGTGACACGCTGAGCTGTTCAACCTTGCTGTCATATAGCGCCTGCTCATAGCTATCAGATATCTGGTCAATCCTTCTGCCTTGTAAAAATGCCAACAAATGGCGTTTTACATTCAGCTGTCGTTTGGATGTTTCAAGCTGAAAATCAATATTTTTAAGCTGAACCTCAAGTGTGACAATCTTGTTATTGAAATCGCGCTTCTGCATAGAAAGCTCTAGCACTTGGTCATCAAAAATTGCTTTTTGCAAGGCATCGGCAGGTGGCTTGAACTGATTTGACGAAATGAAACTTATTTCTGCTTCTGTGCGTTCAATATCTGTTTCTACAGCTGATAGCTGTTTTTTGGTATCGCGGTAATCTGCGGCAATTAAGGTTTCATCAAACAAGGCAATAGGCTGACCTTTTTCTACTTCTTCGCCTTCTTCAACAAGGATGGTCTTGATAACAGAAGAATAGTTTGACTGTACCAACACATTTGGAATTGAGGTCATGATTTTGCCGCGTGCAGACACAGTAACATCAATTTCAGCAATGCTTGCCCATATCGCAAAGGCAACCATCATTAAAATGATAATCATCCCCGAAATAGATAATGGGCGGCTAGGCGATATTTTTGAGAATTCATCAATATCATCATTAAATTCACGTAAGGTCTTATTGGTTGAAAAATCCACATTAGAGGCAGCGCGCCCGCCTGAGCTATTCTGCTGATTCTGCTCAGAAAGGCTTTGTTCGTCAAACGCATCTCGTGTAAGCCGCTCATTTGCAGATCGTGCATAGCTGGCCAGCCTGCGCATCATATCAAGTGCGATTGTGGGCGAGCTGGAAAGATGTTTTTTTAGCCGCTCTTCTGTGATGATTTTCAACGTGCAATCTGTTTTGGCACGCGCCGAAGCACTTCTAGGGCTGTTTTCAATAATCGCCATCTCGCCAAATAGGGCGCCTGCTTCTAGCTCGGCAAGGACAGTATGCTTATCCCCTGTATTTTTAACCAGCTCAATCGTGCCTGCCTCAATCTGATAGGCAGTCTGGCCATATTCGCCTTCACGAAACACATAATCGCCCGGAAGAAGATGCAATGTATCATTCGCACTCATCTGACACCTCTTATCAACGCACTTGTATAGCGCTCAAATTGGGGGCTGATGACCTTTAGCTGCTTTTTCAGAAGCTCTTTAATTGGCCCATCTTCTGAGAGCATTGCAGAGGTGGCGCCGAACTGAACCATTTTACTGCCTTCAAAATACATGATTTTCTTACATAGGCTGAGATTATAAATATCTTTTGAAATCAGAATCACTGTTCTACTTTTCGACAATACATCAAAATTTGCTTTGAAGGTTAGCATGCTATCTGTTGTCATTTCAGACAGGATATCATCTAAGATAAGCACTTTTGGATTGCGGATAATCGCCCGTGCCAGAGATAGCTTTATCTGGAAATCTTTTGACCAGACATCTCTAAGATCGCCAACCTGACTTTCCAGCGTGATTTGCTGTTCCTGCATATCTTCCAGCAGATTAGCCATTTTACATGCCCATTCTATCCGGTCATTATTGGCATTTGGTAGCACTTTTTGGAAATTATCGCGCAAACTGCCTGAAAAGAAATGATTGGTATTATCTACCAGCGATACATTGGTGCGCAGATGCTGAAGATTAAAGCTAGATAAATCATTGCCATCAATCAGAATAGAACCTGAATTTGGCGGATATAGACCTTGTAGCAGATGAGCCAACGTGCGGGAGGTATCACTATTTTCAGCGCAGATGCCAAGTGTCTCATGCATGTCGATTGAAAAGGATACCGCCTCAAGCTGAGACACTGCTGCATCTTTCGCATAGCTAACATCGCGGAAGGTAATGCCGCCAACAATATCATGAAAATTACCTGCATTTACATTTTCAGAAGATAGCGAGCCTGCTGACGATAACGAGGAAAGTATTTGTGAGAGCTTTGCCATTTCGCTAGGAAATTCCACCAGCGACTGGGTAGGCCGAAAAATCTTGCCTATTAGCATATTCACCCCAATCAGCACACCTGCGGATAGGCTGCCAGCAAATACCAGATTAACGCCCAAAAACAGTACCACGACCGTAAGGATATTATTTATCAGCGTGCCAACTTCGGATAGAAACGAATTGCTGGCCATATTCCTGTCATTTGACCGCAGATAATTGCCTTCAACAATCTTCCACTCATTGATAATATCTTTTTCAAGCCCTAGTCGCTTAATATCAATAAAGCCGTCACTCACCGAATTAAGCACCTGCTGGCGTTCGGCAGAATAGCTATTATACTCTTTTTGAACTAACTGACTTCTGCGTTTATGGATTGCGGTAATCAGAGAGTTCAGCAGACAAGCGCCTATCACAACAGACCCAAGAAGCGGGCTGTAGAACAGCAAGATAGGGGTAAATACAAGCACCGAGACAATATCTGTAATAATACCCAAAAATTTATGAATAATCAGCTGTCTGACCGTATTCAGGCTAGAACCTAGCTTTGGAAATTGTGCGCTTTGTTTCTCAAAGGTAGATACAGGAAGGTTAATCAGCCTGCTAAAAATCTGCATACCATATTTTGCTTCTATTTTTGCGGCAGCAAGATTGATTATTGAGGTTTTATAATAACTCAGCAGAAAATTAAAAATATGTGCTATCAAAACGCCAGAAGCGACCACATATAACGTCGCATAGCTCTCATAATTCACAACCTTATCAAGCACGATAATCAGAAATACAATCGGCGATAATGCAAAAATATTGATAAATAGAATGATCAATATTAGCTGGATAGCCAACCATTTATCTTCCAATACTTCATCAAAAATCGCTGACAGCGATAAGGTGCCAGATGTCTTTTCCAGTTTTCTGCTCTTTTTGAACAGAAAGCCTGTGCCGCTCCATAATTCTGTAAATTTTTCAATAGCGATTGATTCTGGCTTTGGGGTAGATGCTTTGGGATCAATAATGGTGATGGTATGTGGCTTGCCATCTTCGGACACTAATTTGATCGCAATAACATAGCGACCATTTTTCAAAAACACCAGAACAGGCTGTTTTTCTAGCGCCTTGCCAAGCCCATCAAGATTAGATTTTACTGCCCTACAGATCACAGCATGTTCTGAGGCAATCGCTTTAATTTCTTTGAATGTCAGCTCGCGATCATCAATGCCATTTATCTTGCTGAATTGCTGTTCACCAAGCTCAACGCCAAGGCGTCTGACAATAATCTGAAGACCTAATGCTCCGGATAGCATATGCGTAACTTTCTAGGGAAAAAACCGGCACCAGAAATATCTCTGGTGCCGGCAATTTTGTCAGAGGCTAAACAACGTCTGAAGGGTCAGGATCTGAATCTGCACCCGCACCAGCCGCATCATCCATGCCATCGGCAGGCATATCTGCCATACCGTCACCCATGCCTGCGGCGGCTGTCTCATCAATGGCATTCACAGCAGCATCTATGCCTGGATCAAGTGGTTCAATAGGACCACTTCCCCCTTTAACAGCACCACTTCCCATAGAACTCATCGGGTCACTCACTGGTGGAAGCCCATCTTCTGAGCCGCCAAATGGCGAAATACCACCATCATCAGGGCCCATGTTCCAGCCATCACCTGGCGCATCTGGCGGCGGCACCACATCTGGTGGCAGATTTGCCGTCTGATCTGGACTCATAGCGCCCATTGTATCAGGCGGCATCATCGCCATATGATCTGGCCCCATACCACCCATGCAATCAGGCGGCATATTCGCCATATGGTCTGGTCCCATACCCCCCATACAATGTGGCGGCATCATCTCCATATGG
>CBFHYU010000040.1:0-10419 GCA_965660165.1 Puniceispirillaceae bacterium (SeqCode) | reverse complement strand
TGGTTAGACCGCTATGTTTCCATCAGTGTATCGTGGCATGAAGGTTTTGCAAGAAGCCGTGTTATCCTAAGCTAGCACTTATCTATATGAGCGGATTTAGAACTGAAATAGACGTTTCAAGGTTTGCCATCACCTCTTACATTTGCCCTGTAATAAGAAGAACCTATCGCTCTTCGTCTAGGTTCATAGAAAGTTACATAATTGACCATAAAAACATGTGATGCAAAAATGTTCCAGGGGGTAGCAGTATTTATTTCTTTATAATTTCAGCAAATTTATTGTAACGTCATATTCTAACGTCTCGTGGGGAGTTGTGATTGAGTAGTCTAGAATTGGTAAACCTTGAGAAATGGTACGGTGAAACTCGGGCTGTAGGTGGAGTGAATTTGAATCTACCTACCAGTCAATATTGTTGTTTGCTTGGACCTTCAGGGTGCGGGAAGACATCACTTCTTAGGATGATTGCGGGGCATGAAGACATTACAGAAGGTGATGTCATTTTGGATAATAAAAATATCTCAGATATTCCGCCAGCCAAGCGCAGTACCTCAATGATGTTTCAAAGCTATGCGTTATTTCCGCATCTTAAAGTGATCGATAATGTTGCGTTTGCGCTAAAAATTATGGGTATTGGCAAGGCAGAACGCCATGAACGGGCAATGGAACTGATTGAAAATGTCCAGCTGGCAGCATTGGCAGATCGCTACCCAAACCAACTATCAGGCGGTCAGCAACAACGGGTGGCATTGGCTCGCGCGCTTATCACAAAACCAAAATTGCTGTTGCTTGATGAGCCGCTTTCAGCGCTTGACCCGTTCTTGCGAATTGAAATGCGGGCTGAGCTGAAAGCCCTACAACGCCAGCTTGGAATCACCTTTGTGCATGTGACCCATAGCCAAGAAGAAGCAATGGCGCTGTCTGATCTGGTGCTGGTAATGAATGCTGGCAAGGTAGAACAGCAAGGCACGCCATATGAGCTATTTACAAAGCCTAAAAACAGCTTTGTTGCCAAATTTATCGGCGGCCATAACGTCATTGAAATAGATGGCAAGTTTATTTCAGTAAGAGAAGATCGGATCAAGATTGTGGCTGGAGGGAAAGATAAAGTCACAAGCATTGAATTTTTGGGCTCTGTGGTGCGGTTGAAGGTAAGCACATCTTCAGGCGTGCTGACAGTTATTCTATCAGATACAGAGTTCGAAACATTAAAGCTGGAATATGGCGATCCAGTTACCACCAGCTGGTCAAAAAAAGACCAGCTTCCCCTAGAAACTTAAGAAAGGATATATTTATGACACGTAAAATCGATAGAAGAACGCTTTTGAAAGCCACTGGTGCGAGTGTGACATTAGCAGGGCTAGGACTTGCTTCACCTGTTGTCCATTCTGCGAATGAAAAAATTGTCCGCTATCTTGGAACCGCTACAACAATGGGAAGCGAGATAGATAAAAAGCTGTTTGATGATACTGGAATCAAAGTTCAGTACATTCCAGTGACAACAGATGAAGTCACCAAGCGCGTGTTAACGCAGCCAAATAGCTTTGATATTGTGGATACTGAATATTTTAGTCTGCCAAAACTTGTGCCATCAGGCAATATTCTGGGCATGGATTCAAAGCGCATTACAGAATTTGATAATATCAGCACCACGCATACATTAGGTGAAATTGGCGGCAAGAAAATTGGCGACCAGGGCACAGCACCGAAAAAGGTGTTTTATCTAAAAGACGAAAATTCAAGTGAATTTTCGGCTGAGCCAACACGCTGGGCAACATTGATTCCAACTGTGTTTAATGCAGATACGCTTGGCATCAGACCAGACCTTATCAAGCGCCCTATTTCTAGCTGGGCTGAATTGCTAAACCCTGAATTTAAGGGCAAGGCGTCAATTCTTAACATTCCATCTATTGGCATTATGGATGCGGCGATGGTTGTTGAAGCAATGGGTGAATATCAATATCCAGATAAGGGCAATATGACCCGTGATGAAATTGATATGACTATCAAAATTTTGATTGAAGCCAAAAAAGCTGGTCAATTCAGGGCGCTATGGTCTGACTTCAATGAAAGTGTAAACTTGATGGCCTCTGGCGAGGTGGTTATTCAGTCAATGTGGTCACCAGCAATTACAGCCGTGCGCACACAAGGTATCCCATGTGTTTATCAGCCGCTTAAAGAAGGCTATCGTGCGTGGGCAGTTGGCTTTGCGCTCTCTGCTGCCACAAAAGGCTATCAGGCAGATGTCTGCTATGAATTTATCAACTGGTATCTGTCAGGATTTGTGGGCGGCTATCTAAACCGTCAAGGCTATTATTCAGCTGTTCCGAAAACAGCCAAAGAATATATGGCTGATTATGAATGGGATTACTGGATGCTAGGCAAGCCTGCTACTCAGGATATTACAGCACCAGATGGCAAAAAGCTGGCAGGAGCTGGTGAAGTGCGTGATGGTGGCTCATTCGAAGAACGTATGGGCGGCGTAGCATGCTGGAACGCCACTATGGATGAAAACCGCTATATGGTTCGTAAGTGGAATGAATTTGTAGCGGCTTAACATTTTTCCTCAGATGGTCTGTGGCTGCATGGTTGCAGTTACAGACCTCTGGTTTTTCAGGGCAATTTAGCGAGCATAAAATATGTCCATTCCAAAACATCTTACCTCTTTATTTTTATCCCTTCCATTTGCGATAATCATTTTTTCATTTTTTGTTATTCCGCTATGTCTTGTCATTATGGTGAGTTTCTGGGATTACAATGCCTATTCTATTATTCCTGATTTTATTTTTACCAATTATGAAGATATTTTTTATGGCTGTGTAAAAAGCCTGCCCGATTTATGCACCTCATTTGCAACCTATCTTTCAAGTTTGAAATTCGTTGTTATTGTCTGGTTTATAACGCTTATCACAGGGTTTTTAGTTGCGCTGTTTTTGGCATTTTGTGTGTCTAGCTTACAAATGCAGGTGGTATTATTCCTGCTATGTACTATCCCGTTCTGGACATCCAATGTAATCCGCATGATTTCGTGGATTCCGCTATTGGGTCGAAACGGCCTTGTTAATTCCACCCTTTTGGATTTGGGGATTATTGATACCCCGATTGAATGGCTGTTATATTCTCAATTTTCAGTGATATTGGCCTTTGTACATCTGTATACTCTGTTTATGGTTGTGCCTATTTTTAACTCTATGATGCGAATTGATCGCTCATTACTGGAAGCTGCGCATGATGCTGGCGCAACTACCGTGCAGACCCTGACAAATATTATCATCCCGCTCAGCAGGCCTGGTATTATTATTGGCTCAATCTTTGTGATTACTATTGTAATGGGGGATTTTTTGACAATTGGCGTGATGGGTGGCCAGCAAATTCCGTCTGTAGGTAAAATTATCAATGTTGAGATGACTTATCTGCAATTTCCAGCGGCAGCAGCCAATGCAGTAATTCTCATTATTATAACATTGATGATCATCTATTCGATGACAAAACTCGTTGATATTCGGAAAGAATTATAAATGATTGCGCCTCAATTTAGACTTTTACTCGGCATATTTTTCAGCCTATTTATCTTGTTCTTATATGGTCCTACCTTGTCTATTTTGGTGCTATCATTTCAAGGGCCAGAAGGCGGACTTACCTTTCCTATGCGTGGCGTGTCTACATTCTGGTTTGAATCGCTATTTGACGGGGTTGGGGTAATTGATATTTGGGGTGCATTTGGGCGCTCAATCAGGCTTGGGCTGGTGGTCATGGTGCTTACCGTGATTTTGAGCCTAAGTGCAGGAATGGCATTTCGCAAGCATTTCGCCCTATCAGCCTTTTTATTCTATGCCACTATTTCATCTTTGATTGTACCGTCTATTGTAATCAGTCTTGGGGTCGCGCTTGAATTCAGAATTTTAGATGACCTTATCAAGGCAATTGGTGCAGATATGCAAATCCAGTGGGTAATTGATGATTTCAGAACCACAATGGGTTTGTTTAGCTCAGGCTTGGGGGCGCAATTAACATGGACATTGCCCTTTGGTCTTTTGATTATGTTTGCAGTATTTAACCGTTTTGATCCTGCCTATGAAGAAGCTGCCCGTGATTTGGGTGCTGGCCCATGGCAGACATTCAAAGAAGCTGTATTGCCTATTATAGCCCCCTCGTTAATTGGGGTTGCGCTGTTTGGCTTTACCCTTAGCTATGATGAGCTTGCCCGCTCTTCTCAGGCGATTGGTGGTCTGAATACCCTACCGCTTGAGCTTCGCGGACTAACCACTACCGTTACTGACCCGACTATCTATGCGCTAGGCTCATTAACAACGGCTGTTAGCTTTTGTGCTATTTTCATCTTTTTAACCCTGTTCATTTTATTACGCAGGCGCACTAGTAAAAGACCGCCGCAAGAAAGCCTGCCATCGTGAAATCTATAGCCTTTATTAACCCAAACGCTACGACTGAAATGACAGATAGCTGTATTGCTGCTGGTATGGATTATCTGAGCGCGGGGATAGGCCTTGTTGGCATGACCAATCTTGATGGCCCGCCCTCAATTCAAGGCGCAGAAGATGGCGAGCTAGCCATACCTGGCCTGCTCTCACTTATCGATGCTAATCCACAAATGGATGGTTATATTATTGGTTGTTTTGATAATACTGGCCTTCAGCAGGCGCGTAAGCTTACTAAAAAACCTGTTATTGGCATTGGTCAGGCCGCTTATCATATGGCCTGTCTTGCTGGTGAGCGCTTTACCGTATTAACCACGCTTGATGTATCTGTGCCAGTGATAGTTGAAAATATTGAAGAGCTTGGGTTTTCCGCACGGTGTGATGATGTTTTGGCTAGCGGGGTGCCAGTGCTTCAACTTGAATTTGAACCAGAAATATCAATTCCGATAGTCAGAAATGAAATAGATAAGATCAAAAGAAGATTTCCTGAAACATCAGTTGTTCTGGGATGTGCTGGGATGACAAGCATTATGTCTGAGCTTCTTGATGAGACGCGGTCTATTCGGCTGATAGACCCTGTGACCTCATCTATTGGGCTAATGTGTGCGACGTTAAATCAGATATGAGGTAATGCGAGGAACGGGTCAATGGACGGTTTAGCACCGCCTGTAATGCAACGCGCGAAAGGTCAGATAGACTTTCATAAAGATGGTCAAACAGTCAAACAGCTGTACCAGTCTGGCTGTTCCAAGCTTATTTTACCTAAAACCTATGGCAAAATGACCGAAGCTGTAATGCTGAATACTGCAGGCGGTATCACTGGTGGCGATAGGCTGGATATTTCGATAGTTGCAGAATTTTGTGACATTGTTGTGACTTCTCAGACAGCAGAACGGCTCTATAAAAGCAGCACTGATGCAGCAATAATGGCTGTTAATTTGCGTGCCGACAATGCTGCATGCTTGCATTGGCTACCTCAGGAAACAATTATGTTTGATGGTGCCGAGCTTGATCGCACAATCCGGCTAGATATGTCTGCTGATAGCAAATGTCTTTTGGCAGAGACAATTATTCTGGGTCGTGAGGCAATGGGCGAGACCATCCATCATTGTCATTTTACTGATAATTGGCGGTTATATCGTGATGGCACGCTGTTTCATGCGGAATCTGCATGGCTGAACGCAGATATTGCTGATGTTATGGCGGCATCTGCTGGCGGAAATGGTGCTAAATCCCTCACAACAATTCTCTATGCAGGAAGTGATGCAGAACAGCTAGCAGGCAATGTGCGTGCTATCATTGATGATAGCCCGTCTTTTATTGCCGCATCTTGCTGGAATGAAAAGTTTATTATCCGTCTGGCAAGCGCGTCTGTAGCACACGCTAGATTAGAGATTAACAGGCTGTTATGCGCATTGCGCCAACAGCCTATGCCCCGTGTCTGGCAAGTCTAAAGGAGATAGAAGTGAAGTTGAGTCCCAGAGAAAAAGACAAATTACTGGTGTCACTGGCGGCAATGGTCGCTCGCAATCGGCTTGAAAGAGGGGTGAAGCTAAATTATCCAGAGGCTGTTTCTTTAATCACAGACTTTGTTGTTGAAGGCGCACGAGATGGCCGTACAGTCGCTGATTTGATGGCTGCTGGCGCACAGGTTATCAGCCGAGATGATTGTATGGATGGTATCGCTGAGATGGTGCATGACGTACAGGTCGAGGCTACCTTTCCAGATGGTACCAAGCTTGTCACTGTCCATCATCCGATACGCTAGAAAGGGGGTATTATGATACCAGGTGAAATTATAACACAATCAGGCGATCTGATGCTGAATGCGGATAAATCTTCTATCCGCCTGACAGTTGCCAATACAGGTGACAGACCAATCCAGGTTGGTAGCCATTATCATTTCTATGAAGCTAATAGCGCACTTGAATTTGACAGAGATATGGCGCGCGGCATGCGTCTTGATATTGCGGCAGGTACAGCTGTTCGGTTTGAGCCAGGCCAGACGCGCGAAATTCAGCTAATCCCATATGGCGGACAACGTATTGTTCACGGGTTCAATCAAAAGATTATGGGAGCATTATAATGCCAGTGCCACTTTCTAGAAGCATCTATGCTGATATGTATGGCCCTACCACAGGCGATAAGGTGAGGCTTGCAGATACAGAGTTATTTATCGAGGTTGAAAAAGATTTAACCCACTATGGAGACGAGGTTAAATTTGGGGGCGGCAAAGTAATTCGGGACGGCATGGGACAGTCGCAAGTCCCGCGCAATGGTGGTGCAGTAGACACCGTTATCACCAATGCGTTAATTGTGGATGTCACAGGCATTTATAAAGCAGATATTGGGCTGAAAGACGGTGTAATCCATGCAATTGGTAAAGCGGGAAACCCAGATACACAAGATGGGGTAAATATCATCATTGGCCCGTCTACAGAAGCGATTGCAGGCGAAGGACATATTCTGACCGCAGGCGGTTTTGACAGCCATATCCATTTTATTTGCCCACAACAAATTGAAGATGCGCTTCATTCAGGATTGACAACCATGTTAGGCGGCGGCACTGGCCCTGCACATGGCACTTTGGCCACTACCTGCACGCCTGGCCCGTGGCATATTGGCCGTATGCTTCAGTCAGCAGACAGCTTTGCTATGAATTTGGCCTTTGCTGGCAAGGGCAATGCGGCTTTGCCTGAAGCGTTGGAAGAACAGATAAAGGCAGGCGCCTGTGCGTTGAAACTGCACGAAGATTGGGGCACAACACCAGCAACTATTGATACGTGCCTCAGCGTGGCCGATGAGATGGATATTCAGGTCATGATCCATACAGATACGCTAAATGAAAGTGGCTTTGTTGAACATACAATCGCCGCGATGAAAGGGCGCACTATCCACGCCTTTCATACAGAAGGGGCAGGCGGTGGTCACGCCCCTGACATTATAAAACTATGCGGGCAAAGCCATGTTATTCCGTCTTCTACCAACCCAACCCGCCCCTATACGGTAAACACGCTTGAAGAACATCTGGATATGCTGATGGTGTGTCATCATCTGGATAAATCAATTCCCGAAGATGTGGCCTTTGCAGAAAGCAGAATCCGCAAAGAAACAATCGCAGCAGAAGATATTTTGCATGATATGGGCGCATTTTCAATTATCGCGTCTGATAGTCAGGCGATGGGGCGTGTTGGCGAAGTGATTATCCGCACATGGCAAACTGCCCATAAAATGAAGCTTCAACGAGGCAGGCTTGCAGATGAAACAGGTGATAATGATAATTTTCGGGTAAAGCGCTATATTGCAAAATACACAATAAACCCTGCTATTTGTCACGGAATATCGAGCCATATTGGCAGTATTGAGGTAGGTAAACGTGCTGATTTAGTGTTGTGGAAACCTGCCTTTTTTGGGGTGAAGCCAGAAATGGTTTTGCTTGGCGGCTCTATTGCGGTAGCGCAGATGGGCGACCCGAACGCCTCTATCCCTACGCCGCAACCTGTCTATACGCGCCCAATGTTTGCATCTTATGGCAGGTCTGTTGAGCAGTCAGCTGTCTGTTTTGTTAGCAAGGCCGCTCAGGATGAAGATATTGCCAAAAAGCTTGGTCTTGCAAAACACACTTTGGCTGTTGAGAATACCCGTACTATCTCAAAGTCTGATATGGTGATGAATAATTATCAGCCTGATATTGAGGTGCATCCAGAAACTTATGAGGTGCGGGCAGATGGTGAATTGCTTACCTGCGAGCCAGCAGAAGAATTGCCGATGGCACAGCGCTATTTCCTGTTCTAGCAAGGCGGTTTTACAGGTTTAATTTGATGAAGGAAGATAGATGCTATGCAGATTTCCCAGAAACGTGTCCATAATGTAGATGCCAGCAATGCTGATGATGTCATTACTTTGGATTATGATGGCAGATTTTTGCGCCGTAAGAGGCTGGTTACAGATTCTGGCGAGGCGTTTTTGGTTGAATTGCCAGAAACAATCTCACTTTCAGCAACAGATGGATTTGAGCTAGAAGATGGGCGCATTATTGCGATCAAACCCAAAGCAGAACCATTGTTGAAGGTGTCACATAGCCATCTGGCGCGCATTGCATGGCATATCGGGAACAGGCATACGCCCTGCCAGATTGAAATGGATTTTCTGTTGATACAGCAAGATCATGTACTTGAAGATATGCTTAGGCGTCTAGGCGCAGAATTGGAAACGCTGGAAGCGCCGTTTACACCAGAGGGCGGCGCATATGGTCATGGCCGTACACATAGCCACGATCACAGCCACGGTCACAGTCATGCTCATTCCCATGATCATAGCCATGACCTTGATCCTCACCACCATCATTGATGCCTGAGCTTATGATGCCTGAGCTTACGATGCCTGAACAAAGCCATGAGCTGATGATATTACAGGCGTGGTTTTCGCCTGCTTTCCCAATTGGCGCATTTAGCTATTCTCATGGGCTAGAGGCAGCGATACAGGATGGGCTGGTAGTTGATGCGCCAACGCTTGAGCGTTGGATAAGGCTTGTGCTTACGCATGGTTCAGGGCGAAATGATGCGCTTTTCATCACAGCCGCATATCAACATATCCCAGAGGCAAATCAATTATGTCTGGCATTATCCTCTAGCAAAGAAAGACATCTTGAAACGAGCGAGCTAGGCCAGGCCTTTTGCCATATATTGCGGGCAAGCTATGATATTGATTTGCCTGAGGGGCTAGCCTATCCAGTTGCTGTTGGCATGGCCGCATATCAAAAACAGCTTCAACTGCCCCTTACTATCCAAAGCTATCTGCAAGCCTTTGTGGCTAATCTGATTTCGGTGGGTGTGCGCGCTATTCCGATTGGTCAGCAAGCTGGTCAGCAGATAATGGTAGCGATGTATCCCGCCATTAAAACAGTAACCTCAGAAGCAGAAAACAGCACGCTTGATAGTCTGGGCAATGCCGCATTTATCTCTGATGTGATGGCGATGAAACATGAAACCTCAACCCCAAGGATTTACAGAACATGACAAGAGAAAAATTAAGATATGGCCCGTTGCGGGTAGGTATTGGCGGACCTGTGGGCGCTGGAAAAACCAGTATGACAGAGGCATTATGCCGAGCATTAAGCGATGATATATCAATGGCTGTTATTACCAATGATATTTATACCTCTGAAGATGCAGACTATTTGGTGCGGGCGCAAGCGCTCAGTTCTGATAGAATTCGCGGGGTAGAGACAGGGGGCTGTCCGCATACCGCTATTCGTGAAGATGCGTCTGTAAATCTGGCGGCTATGGATGCCTTAAAGCGGGACTTTCCAGACCTTGAACTTATCTTGCTTGAATCAGGTGGGGATAATCTGGCGGCGACCTTTAGCCCAGAATTAGTGGATTTAACCATCTATGTAATTGATGTCTGTATGGGGGCTGATATTCCGCGCAAGAAAGGGCCAGCCCTGATGAAGTCTGACATGCTGGTGGTGAATAAAATCGAGCTAGCAGAACATGTTGAGGTTGACCTTGAGCAAATGCGCAAAGACACCAAAGATAATAGGGGCGAATTACCCTTTATATTTGGCTCAATGCGAAAGGGTGTAGGCGTGCCAGAATTAGCTGAATTTTTGAGAGCAGAAGGCGGCCTTCACTAAACTGTAGGATTTACCCAATGCACAACAAAGGAGAACGTAAGTGAGATATTTAATGTTAGCAGTAGCAATGTTGATAATGCCTTTTTTTGCGCACGCGCATCAAAATGAGGAAAGCCAGCTATCATGTCATGAAAGCGCAGATGGGTTCGCTCATTGCCATGTTTCGGAAGAACATGAAGACTGAAAATCTACTGTAATTTTTGCAACATAGGCGGATAGCCAAAACGTGAAATTAAGCTGAAACCATGTTTATCCCGCTGTAAATGATGGCTCTTTGTAAGAGATGATGTTTGAGAACCACCTCCAAACTCATACCTAAACTGTGACCTTAGGATCATGATAAAATCC
>CBFHYU010000039.1:0-11230 GCA_965660165.1 Puniceispirillaceae bacterium (SeqCode) | reverse complement strand
TTGCGGCTAGCACCCACTATTACCCAAACCCGTTGTTTATTCTTTTTTCCCATAGCATTAACTCTCTTAGAAAACAAAACCACCGCCACCCAAATTGATAAGTGACCCGCTAGCATATGAAAATCTTCCAGAAATTAGGTCAATCACCGGTTCTGCAATATCTAACGGGTTAGCCACTTCCTGAGAGGCAATAGAAGATTTGATCTTCGTTGCATTTTCGGGATTAGACAATAATTTTTCCGTCATATCGGTGATAGTGACACCTGGGCGCACAGAAAAGGCTGATACTTTCTCTGCGGCCACCTCCTTAGCTAAACCCACTGTAAAGACATCGACAGCCCCTTTGCTTGCAGCATACACAGTTTTGCCTGCGCGGCCGCCTATTGTTGATGCCATTGATGAGATGTTTACAATGCTTGCACCATGTGTTGCTTTATTCTCTCTTAATTGATTTAAAAAGGCATCACAACACAGCATCAGTCCAGTAACATTTACTGTCATCATTTCGACAATGAATGGGCTAGTCAATTCGCCTATTTTAACTGGCCCTGGGTCAATACCAGCTGCATTGACAAGCGCAGATGGTACGCCCATTTCTTTGCAAACATTTGAGAAAAAAGGGCGGATTGTCTCTGAATCTAAAAGGTCGAGGGGAAAAGCCTTTGCCCGACCATTTGATTTTTGAACCAATTCATTAGCAGATGTTTTATTGAACTTATAACTCACAGCCACGCGCCATCCAGCTTCTAAAGCGCTCACAGCGATTTGTCGGCCAATTCCGCGGCTACCACCGGTAACGATTAAAATTTTTTCCTTCATGTCTTAAAGTGCCTCCAAAGAGCGTGTCAGCATAAATTGACCTTCTTTGTTTCTTTCGGCGATACTGGGCTTACCGCCAAAAATTAAATTGATTTCTTTTACAATGCGAGACAGCGCTTGTGTTTGTGTTTCTTGACCTAAAAAATAGAGAGACAAGTCAACATCAATCTCACCTGACCATTGTTTAATGGTCTTTGGATTGCCACATATTTTTACAGTAGGACAAAGCATATTACCGGATGGGTTATAAACGCCCATAGCAAACAGGCCTATTGTGCATCCAGCCATCATCATACCTGTGAGCGATACTGGGCTAAAGAATGGAGTATCCATAAAATGCAAGCCAGGTTTATTTACCCTTTCGCCGAAATCAATAGCTGACACAAATTTACTTGTTCCTGTTTTGCTAACCGCCCCCATAGATTTCTCAATAAGTGTAGTTAATCCGCCCTCTATATTTTCATTGGTCGGATTTGTACCCCGATAATCCTTTCCTGCATCCATATTCATTAATTTTTCTCTTTTTCGGATAAAATTAAGAATAGATTTTTTTACTTTTTTATCCGAACAACGTTCGTTGAAAATCTCTTCGGCACCAATAAACTCAGCTGTTTCTGATACAACGATACTGCCGCCTGCATGGGCTAACCTGTCGCTAAATACGCCAATCATAGGATTGCTACAAATACTGCTTGAAACGTCACTGCCACCACATTCTAATGCGATACAAAGCTCAGAAAAGGAAATGGGTTGCCGCTCTTGTGTTATCTGCCGCGAAAGTTCAAGCCCAGCAAGCCTACCTGCCTCTACAGCCTGTTCTCGGCCGTTACATGACATAAATGAGAGAAATTTTATGGTTTCCGACTCTGGCAAGCTGGCCTTTAGTGTTTCCATATATTGCCGATCATGCGTTAAAATAAGGGCACCGCCGACATTTGGATGAAAAACCACTGCATTTATAAATGCGTCAATGATTTTTTCGTCTTGATGTTGCAACCCTCTCGAAAACGCACCTGTAACTGGGACAAACAACTCGTTATTTGCACAAATTTCCTGAGCTAGCCGATCCGTAAGGGCTACGGTAGAAAGAATTACAAGATGATTTCTGCACCCAACTCGACCATCACTTCGACGATACCCCTGCCAAACTAAATTCTCGGGATTGCTATAATCTTTCTCGTTTTCAAGCGCAGTTATGAATGTGGACATGCTTTCCTCTGGAAATATCAGCCAACGCCACGCCAATTTTCACACCATACTTAATAATTGGCTGTCCTTTCATTATGTCATGAATGGCGACTTTATGGCCGATTGGAATGTTGTCTTCAATCAAAGTCCCATCTTCAAGCAAGTTTTTCTTTTCTTCACTGTCTAAAACAGTCGCAACATTGTCTTTTTCATGCAGAATGATTGAATAACGGATTTGATTTGAACTTAGCTGCAAACAATTCCCCCATCTACATTTATTAATTGCCCCGTAACATAGCTAGATTCTGAACTGAGAAGAAAACGAATGACGCTACTAACTTCACTTGGATGACCTAGTCGCTTTAATGGGATTTCGCCCATAACTGTATCTAACCCGCGTTTTTGAATAATCTGCTGAGGCATAGATGTATCAATAAAACCTGGTGCTACTGCATTGATAAGTATATCAGGCGCTTCTTTTCTTGCTAAGGAACGCATCATACCCACCAATGCACCTTTTGCAGCGCTATATGCAGTATGAAATGGTGCACCCCTATTAAAGGCAAGTGAACTGACAACCACCATCCGCGCAGGCTCTTCGCTAGCGCACAAAGCAGAGCGAGCGGCAATGTAAAGCGAGTAAATATTTCTGATATTTGCTTGCATTACTGGGTCATAAACCTCCTCTGTATCACCATCTTTCATGTCATCTGGAACAAAAATACCAGCAAGGTGAACTAAACCATAAAGCTTGTTCACACCATCAAGAAGAGAATGCGCGCTTTCCTCATTTTTAATTTCAGAAACGATACAGCGAAGCCGACTATTTTCTGAATTCGCCTCTTTAAGTTTTGAAAGACTGTCACTATTTGAATCAACAGCGATAATATTAGCATTTTCATGCAATAAAGCTTTAACCAGTTCAGCGCCAATGCCGCCAGAAGCTCCGGTGATAAGTATGGTTTTTCCAGAGAACATAAAAGCTCACAATTCAATTTGTTAAAAAATAGAGTAAAAAAAAGCCAGGCGAAACGCCTGGCTTTCACACTGGAGGATTACTTTCCTAAAATTCGTGCATTTCGTGATGCAACCGCTGCTTCCGCATCAGCAACAGCTTTTTCAAACTTATTTAACCACTCATCACCATATTTATCCTTGAACCAGACCTTCATCTTGTCACGAGCAACTATAAAAGTTGCCTTCTCTTCAGGTGTTGGAACATAAACTGTTCCTCCGAATCCTTGAAACTCTTTTAATGCCCGCGCATCATATTCTTTATTCCAGTCTGATTGGATCATAGAAGCCTGTTGCACCCCATCGATCACTAAATCCTGCAAGTCATTTGGCAAGCTCTTTAGCCAAGAATCGGACATCCACCAGAACGCAAACAGATAGGCATGCTCGTCAAGGGTTACATATTTGACCACTTCATACATTTTCGTTGGCACAATGTCAGTTGCAGCATTTTTTGTGCCCTCTACAACCCCTGTCTGTAGAGAGGTATACAGCTCACCCCATGCTACAGGTGTTGGATTACCTCCGAGAGATTTGATAAATTCGATTTGCAGCGGCGAGTTGATGGTCCGCATCTTCACGCCTTTCATATCATCAGCAGATTTAATCAATCCTTCAGATGTGAAAAAGTTTCTCCAACGGCCGGTGTTGCCAACAGCAACCAAACGTACATTTCCAGTTTTCGCTAGAATTGCTTCTCTTGCGTCATCAAAAAATGAACTTTGGGCAATATGCTCAGCAATTGAATCACCTGCCATCATGTATGGAATATCAGTAACCTGTAGTTCAGGGAAAAAGCTCGCAATACCCCCTACTGTTGTATGGGTCAATTCCAAGGTGTTTAACTGCACCTGTTCGATCATATCACGGAAGTTTCCGAGCTGAGCTCCAGGGTAAATTTCTACTGCTATTCTGCCTCCAGAGCGACTTTCAAGAAACGATTTTAAAAACTCACCTGGCACCTGGTCATCTGATGTAACAGGGCCTACATGTCCGTATTTTAACACATAATCCGCTGCTGATGCCGCTGACGCCATACCAGTCATGAGGCTAGCAACTAAAAACGACTTAAAAAGGTTTTTCATTTTTTCCTCCCATATGATGAACCTTACATATAAAGACTGACACCGATATCATTTTTTGTAAATAGGGTTTTAGGTGTCAGAATATTTAGGCATTGATTTAACCAAATCCCAACCAGCGAGGTATTGTCATTGATAATGCAGGCACATAGGTAACTAAAAGTATTATTGCTATATGCACTAAATAAAATGGCAGCATTTCCACAACAATAGACTCTATTCTCTCTCGGCTAACCGCAGACGCAACAAACAGAATAAGACCCATAGGTGGGGTTGCTAACCCTATTGTAAGATTCACACACATAATAATGGCAAAATGCAATGGGTCGATACCAAGCGCAATAGCTGTTGGGGTAAGTATTGGGCCAAGTATTAAAATCGCTGGGCCAGCATCTAGAAACATACCAACAATTATTAATGTGATGTTGATTAGTAGCAGGATCACATATTTATTATCAGTAAATTGAAAAAGAGTGGATGATAACTTAGAGGGCAATCCAGAAATAGTTGCTATCCATGCAAAGACACTTGCCATGCCCACCGCCAGCAAAATTACACTAGAAGAAACAGCAGTTCTAAAAAGCATGTTTTTAACATGATGAAGGGGCAAGCTTCGCATAAACAAACAAATCAAAATAGAATAAACAACTGCAGCACCAGCAGCCTCAGTAGGTGTGAAAACACCTGAAAGTATACCACCTAGAATAATTATCGGTGTGAGCAATGGCCAAAAAGCAGACACTGCTGCTTTTGCAGCTACACGCATACCTGGGAATCGCTCTGCCACAGGGTAGTTACGCCTCTTTGCTAAAATTGACGTAACAAACATCAGCCCTACGCCTGTCAACAGCCCTGGCAAAATTCCTGCTAAAAATAAGGCCGCAACAGAGATTTCCATGATATAGGCATAGACCACCATAATAATACTTGGCGGTATAATCGGCCCAATAACAGATGAAGCAGCCGTAACAGCGGCAGCAAATTTGCGGGAATATCCCTGCTTTTCCATTGCAGGTATTAACATAGACCCAATTGCAGATGTATCTGCTACAGCTGAGCCGCTAAGACCAGCAAAGAATATTGATGAAATTATATTGACATGTGCCATGCCTCCTCTGAGGTGACCAACTAGGACACGAGCAAAATTTACTAACCTCTCGGTAATTCCTCCTATATTCATGACCTCACCAGCCAGAATAAATAGTGGGATAGCAAGCAGTGGAAACTGGTTAATACCGATATAAAGCCTTTGCGCAATTATCGATAAGAAGGCTTGCTTGTCCGCAAGTATGAAGCCCAACATTGGAGCCGTGCCTAATGCGAATACGATTGGCATTCCCACAGCAATAAGTACCAGCAAAATCCAAATGAAATATATTGGTATCATGTCCCCCCCCTAATTTATACTGCCTAAAATTCGTCTAAAATTGCTTTATATTCAGTTTGAAGATGATCCTCATCTTGCGGAGCTGATGTAAAGACCTCTGTTAAGTGTTCTAAAAATAATTGCAAGGAAACCAAACTCATGCTTGCCATACCTACTGGTATCGAGACAAAAATGTAATACATCGACAAATCCCCAATAGAAATTGCGACTTGAGTTCGACCATTCCACGCGAAATCATGACTTTTTAAGGTTAGAAAACCACAAAAAAACAATACCCCCCCATACACAATAGTCTTTACAAAAACAGAAAATTTGCGTGGAACTAAGTTTAACAAAATTTCTATATTAGGGTGTCCTCCAGTGCGAAGGGCAATTGGCGCGCCCAAAAAAACCATCCAAAGCATTGCATATTTTGCTAATTCTTCAGACCAAGAAAGACTGTCATTTAAGACATATCTGAAAAATACTCCGGCTGCTATCACACAAGCGATCACGACCACCATAACCATAGCACTATATCTAAAAAGCTCTAATTGCCACCTGTTTAATCTAGAGAGCACTTTAATCAGGACAGTCATTATTTCCCCCTAAGTTCTAATTGTCATAAACGCGTTATATTAATTCCCATTTGCTCTAAATGGACATAATCTGGGGTAAGCCCAATACCTGCTTTTTTAGGCACTTCTACCTCTCCATTCTGGTCTAATTCAGGCTTCCAATCTCCCATTTCATCTCTCAATGGATTATCGTTTACATCAACCTCTAAACATCCATCACCCCCGATAATATTAAGAAGATGAGCAGACGCTGCAAGCCCTAAACCTCCACCAAGCCAATGAGGACAGTACACAACATCTTGAGCAATCACGCCACTAAATATATTAAGCAGGCCAGAAAAACCGCCAATTTTTCCAATATCAGGCTGTATAAAGTTAAAAACTTTTGCATCACGAAATTGAGTTAAGTCGTTGAGTGTTGCTGCATTTTCACCGCCTGCCAAACGGATGGTAGAGATTGATTTCAAAGCTTGCCATTCATCTATTTTTCGATTTGATGGCAATGCCTCTTCTATCCAAGTTAAGTTATATACTTCAAGAATTTTGAGTTCCTTCGACGCCTCTTCAACACTCCTCCAACCCTGATTTGCATCGGTCATCAAGCTCCGCTTAGGCCCCAATAACTCACGCGCACGCCTTACACCAGATTCATCCAGTTCAGGTGAAAAGCCAACTTTAACTTTCGCTGCCTGATATCCCGCTTTAATAGCATGTTGAACTTTTTCCTCAACATCGGCTGGATGTATGCCGCTTGCATAAGCCGTGATGGATTTACCCTTAGCCCCAAAAATTGTGCTGATAGATTTGCCTGCTAACCTGCCAAAACAATCCCAAACCGCCTGATCAATCCCTGCGATAATCTGGCTCAATGCTCCACGGTCGCCACATTGCAGTGTCAAAATTTCAAATCGGGATTGCAGAAAATGATAGATTTCAAACGGGTTAGTGAACTCGACATCTTTCAATGCAGTTGCAAATTCATTAGAAACTAGATGCGCTTTATATTCTGCTCCGAAGGACGGGAAGTTGCACCATATTTCTCCATATCCAATGCATCCAGATTGCTCTGTCACCTCAACAATCAGAGATGGCCTCTCGCTCATAACTCCAAAAGAAGTTTTCACAGGCCGTTCAATACTTGCTTTCAGTATAATGGCTTCAATCCGATCAATTTTCAAAACCTGTCCGTTCAGCGCGTTAGAAGCAATTGAAAATTGGTTTTCTTGTTCCATCCTTTTACATTTCTCCAAAATTGACTGTTTAAAACTTGCGGAAAAAAATGATATGGATATCATTTCAGTATGATTTCAGATTGTCAAACTAGCATTTCCAATTTGAAGAAATAGTTAAGAAGCATTAATCATGAACAAAAATTTCGATTTCATTATTGTGGGCGCTGGGTCTGCTGGATGTGTGCTTGCAAATAGATTATCTGCTGATCCGAATAATAAAGTACTTCTAATTGAAGCTGGGCATTCAGATCATCGTTTTTGGTCAAGGTTGCCGATCGGCTATTTCAAAATGATTTATAATGAATCTTATGCTCGTCTTTTTGAAACAGAGCCATGCGAAGGCACAAACGGGCGAGCAATAAAATGGCCACGTGGCCGAATAATTGGCGGCTCTAGTAGCATAAATGGACTTATTTTTATTCGAGGTCAGAATCAAGATTTTGATGATTGGGAAGCTATGGGGGCAAAAGGATGGAGTTCCCAAGAGGTTCTTCCTTATTTTAGAAAACTTGAATGTTATCGGGGCGGAGAAAGCCAATATCGCGGCGGTATGGGTGAATTAAAAGTAGATGACTTACGATTAAAACACCCCGCTTGTGAAGCTTGGCTACAGGCAGCACAGAATTGGGGATTGCCTGCTCTTGAAGATTTTAACGGCAAAGATAGCCTTGGCGCTGGTCGCTATCAACTCACTCTAGATGGACGTTGGAGATCAAGTTCCTCACGAGCATTTCTGCGACCAGCACTTAATCGAAAAAATTTAACTCTTATCTCAGGCGCACTTGTTGAGCGTGTAACCATAAAGAACAATAAGGCTGTTGGTGTCTCCTTCCAAAAAGACAATATCAATCATAAGATCAGTGGAGGCACGATAATTCTTAGCGCAGGAGCGTTACAATCACCGCAAATATTGCAACTTTCAGGTATAGGGCCATCAAATATTCTAAAGAAACAAAACATCAAAACGATAATAGACAACGATGCTGTTGGAAAAAATCTTCAAGACCATTATCAAATGCGAACAATCGTAAGAATGAAGAACAAACTATCTCTTAACTCGGATTCGCAAAATCCTCTTAAGCTTGCCAAATGGGCATTTGATTGGCTAAAAGATGGCTCAGGTGTTTTGTCTATTGGTGCAGGACAGGTTGGCGCAGGAATGTGTACTAAATATGCAGCTGGACAAAGGCCTGATATCCAGTTGCTTGTAATGCCATTATCCGTAGACAAGCCTGGAGAACCGTTACATGATTTTCCGGGTTTTACTACAACGGTTTGGCAATGTCACCCACGTTCAAAAGGCTCAGTTGAAATACAATCTAGTGATCCAAGAGTGCAGCCAAAAATAAGTCCTAACTATTTATCTGATCCCCATGACCAAAAGGTTATGATAGAGGGCGTAAAAATAATAAGAGAAATACATAAAAAGGAACCCTTTCGAAATTTTTGGGATGAAGAACTGGTTCCTGGGTCAGAGGCTAAGTCAGATGAACAAATTTTGCAGACCATAAAAGGGAATGGAGGAACCGTCTTTCATCCTGTTGGGACTTGTAGAATGGGGCCAGAAAAGCATTCTGTAGTTGACCCTAAATTGCGTGTTCATGGTATAGCAAATCTATACGTTGCAGATGCGTCAGTTATGCCAAAAATCACATCTGCCAATACCAATGCGCCATCTTTGATGATAGGCGAAAAAGCTGCTGCAATTATTCTTGAAAATTAAGCTTTCTGGCGCGGATGTTACGCTTCAAAAGCTCTTTAGATTAGGCCTATATCTTATCATCAATTGCAGATAAGATAGGCGATAGAATGAGCGCATCTAGGAAAATTTTTACAAACAATAGAAAATGCCAAAGAAAAAACATACCACAATACAGGAAGTCGCAAAATTTGCTGGTGTTTCTCCAATCACCGCATCTCGGGCGCTCAATAATCCCAAATTGGTTAAAGATTCGACACGTAGACGTGTTGAGGCTGCTGCAAAGCAATTAAATTTCATACCTAATTTTGCAGCGGGCATATTATCAAGAGACAAAAGCAATATGGTTGGTGTAATCGTGCCAACCCTCTCAAACTCTATATTTGCAGATACGATACAAGCGCTAAGTGAGACAATTTCCTCACAGGGAATACAGCTGCTTATAGGTACTAATAATTATTCCATTGATCGAGAGGAAGATATCATAAGAACCTTTATATCTCATCGTGCTGATGGACTTATTTTAACTGGTCATACGCATACAGCTTACTCAGAGGAATTGATAAAGAGTTTTGCCATTCCAACAGTTGAAATCTGGAATTTGAGAAAAGGGCGCGACTTTGTATGTGTGGGTATGTCCAATTATAGAGCCGCTTACGAAATGACAGAATATTTGATTAAAAAGGGTTATAAACGGATAGGATATATTGGCGGGTTGCTGGCTAATAATGACCGTTCTGAAGATCGGCTTAATGGATACAGAGATGCGTTAAAACATTATGGTGTTGAATTTGACTCCTCAATTATCAGAGAATCAGAATTTTCCCTTATAAACGGAGCTGAAGCAATGCGCAGTTTACTAACGCTAACCCACCGTCCAGATTGTGTTTTCGCTTCATCAGATATCATAGCATTTGGTGCGCTGATTGAGTGCCAAAATAAAGGCATATCCATCCCTGATGATATAGCGCTCGCCGGTTTTGATGATGCAGTTATTGGGTCTATGACCAAACCCGGTTTAACAACAGTTCGTGTTCCGCGTCGTCAAATTGGCCTAAAAGCTGGAAGTGTTATCATGAAGTTACTGCAAAAAGACCCGGATATTAGCTCTGTAAATGACCTTGGTTTTGACCTTGCCATTCGCGATACTGCATAAAAATTGAAGCATCGAAATGAAATCCTATTTTAATTTATCCGGTTGTAAAAAATAATGATATCGATATCATTATTTTACATCCATATTTCTAACAACAGGATTCAGCTTGACTACAAAAAAAAGAAATATGCCTAGCTTTGAGCATCTAACCGATAAAGCTCGCATTATTCGAAAACATGTCGTTCAAATGGTATCTCAACATGGTCAAGGTTATATTCAACAAGGCTTAGGCGCAGCTGATTTATTCACCTATCTTTATTTTCACGAGTTAAACTTATCACCGCAACAATTAGATAACCCGCAAAGGGATAGGTTTATTCTTTCTACTGCACACAATACGGCTGTTTTTTATGCAACATTGGCAGAATCTGGTTTCTTTGAAACTGAAAAACTTCAGCAATATTGCATGAATGATTCCGCACTTGAAATTAACGCTTCTGAACGACTGAATGGATTGGTGGAATGTACCTGTGGCTCACTTGGGCAGGGACTTTCTGTAGCTTGCGGCTTAGCAGTAGGGTTAAGAAAAGCACACAATCCAGCGCGAATTTTTGTCATGCTTGGGGATGGTGAACTAGAAGAGGGTCAACTCTGGGAAGCTGTATTGTTTGCAGCCTCACATAATCTAAAAAACTTAATTATGCTTATTGACCTGAATTATATGCAAGTTGAGGGAGATGTTCGGAGCGTCACAAAAATTGACCCAGTTGATAAAAAATTTGAGGCCTTTGGATGGCGTACAAAAACCGTAGATGGCCATGATTTTGAACAACTTTTCTCTGCATTTTCTGATTTGAATAATTCGGCTGATGCTCCATCTGCTATTATTGCGCATACAATTCCAGGCAAGGGAATTGATTTTCTCGAAGGCCAGAAAAGTCATAATATGATTTTACCAGATGAGATTGCAGAAAAAGCTTTACAACAGCTTGAGATAGAACAATGAAAAAGCAAAAAGGACATATCATTTCCAACGTAGATTTGCACCTTGAGGATTTTTCTACAAAAAAGGGTAATAGTGTATTGCCTAAACCCTATGGTGAAGCTTTATACGCCGAGGCAAAGAAGAATAAGAATATTTCTGTTCTTTGTGCAG
>CBFHYU010000038.1:0-12845 GCA_965660165.1 Puniceispirillaceae bacterium (SeqCode) | reverse complement strand
ATTATCAAAATATTGTGATTTGAAGGCAAATTTGTCTGATTTTCTGCCGCCAGGAAATGTGCCATTATATTTGAACCTTTGGCTCTGTTTTCTTTGAACATAAAGGCGTGCTTCCAAAAATCCATAAACGGCAATAACTATGGCTGCATTCTTCAAATATAAGATTGCTAGCCATTGAAATGTGAATTCTTTGAACTCTGACTTAAAACCGCTAAGACCATAAAAACTAAGCCAGCCTAAGCCAAGAAATAGGATGTTCCAGGGGAGAAAATATCCCGTTATAAATCCAGCTATTTTTCCCCAATTCCAGTTTTTTTCGAAAAAAGGATTTGTTTGTGGCCTATCATTGGGTGTCCAATGGCCTCGAGCATCTCTGCTTCCATACTCACTCTCATCAAGCATGTTTGAACTCTCTTAGCCCCACACCATCGCCGCGCGCTCAAATTCCCCTTACGCCGATTACAAAACTCTAACTCAATCATCATAATCGTCAACTGATTTCAGCCCCTTTGAATAGGGTTCTTGGTATGTCTGTTTATCAGCCTGAAAGGTGTGATTTTTTATAGATGTTTATCCATCATCTAAGGCGCTATAGAGACGCGAATTTGGGCATGGAGTTTAGTAGAAATTGACTTGCCTGACGTGCGGGCAATAGCGCCTCTGCTAGATGCGCATTTGGATAGATGGTCTGTGCGATCTCTGGCACATGACAGACAGCTTCTACTGACATTCCGTCCGCTATCATCCCAAGCCGTGCTGCCCCCGTTGCAGCGCCACTATCTGCATTGTGCGGTACGGCCACATTACACCCTGTCACGCTTGCGATAAGCTCAAGCCAATAGGTGTTTCTAGCGCCTCCACCTGCAGCGATCATCACATTTGGTGGGTTGTTTGCACAATCCAGTACATCGCGCGCATCCGCAATCGCAAAGGCAACGCCCTGCACTATCGCACGTGCCATATCACCCGCATTATCTGTTCGCGCTAGCCCAAAAAACCCGCCTCGTGCATCAGGATTATTATGGGGGGTGCGCTCACCGCCTAGATAGGGGTGGAATATGGGAAGCGTTTTGGCGCAATTTTCTGGCTTTAACTGCGCTAGCAAATCAGGCACAGGCTGGTCAAGCATCTCGGACAGCCAATTTAAACTATCAGTTGCAGACAGCGTAACGCCCATCTGGTGCCAGCTATTTGGCAAGGCATGACAGAAGGCATGGACAGCCTTATCTGCCCGTTCAACAAACCTATCTGTAACCGAAAACACCACACCAGATGTGCCAAGAGATACAAAGCTTTGCTCGGGGCGTATAATGCCCAAACCAATTGCAGCGGCAGCATTATCACCCGCGCCACCAGCGATGATAACCTGATGGTTGATGCCCCATTTTTTTGCCAATTCGGCGCGCAGATAGCCGCCTATCTGGCATCCTTCAACCAGCACTGGCATCTGATCGATATCCAACCCAGATGCCGCCAGCAACGTCTCTGACCAGCGCCGTTGTGCGATATCCAGCCATAAGGTGCCAGACGCATCAGACATATCAGAAATTTTCTCGCCGCTCAGGCACAGCCGAAGATAGTCTTTTGGCAATAAGATGGTCTTTATTCGGGCAAATAATGCGGCTTCATGATGTGCCATCCAGACTGCTTTTGGGGCGGTAAATCCAGCCATTACCATATTCCCGCCAATTTTCCTGAAGGCTGGTTCTGATCTGTCTAGCACCTCTGCTTGCGAGCTGGCGCGTGTATCATTCCACAAGATGGCATTGCGCAATATCGCATCTTCTGCATCTAGCGCGACCAGCCCATGCATCTGGCCAGACAGCCCTATTGCCCGTAGCCTGCTAAATTTTTCAGGGTGCTGTGATGCCAGCTGGTCAAGTGCGCGTTCGGCCCCCTGCCACCAATCTGCAGGGTTCTGTTCAGACCAGCCCGCATGGGGACGTAGCACGCTAAGAGGTACAGATATGACAGCATGTTCTGTCTGAAATTCATCTAGCAAGATGACTTTTATTGCCGATGTGCCAAGATCTATACCGATATAAAATGCCACTTACACACCGCCCTATATTTAGTGAAAATCTATCTTTGGCCTCAGCCTCATATCAGCCTTAACGATCAATCTGTTGCCTCAAGATATTGCTGGATAGTGGGGGCTACCCCGTCTGTGTAAATCGCATGCAATGCCTGCTCAAAGGCAGGGGCAAAGCGCTTATCTTTGGCCAGATCGCCATAAATATCTTCCATTTCAAGCCATGCTAATGGCCGAATGCGCGCCTGAGATGCAGTGTTGCGTAACCGCTCCCAAATAGGGTCATTCGGGTCTATCACGCTTCCATTTTCGCGATGGCCTTCACACATCCTTGCCCATAGTGCTTCTACCAGCGCCAGCCCTGCAATTTGGCACTCTTTTGCCAACCCGTCACGAATTGAGGGCAGGATAAATCCAGCATGGCGGGCTGAACCATCAAACGCCACTCGCCTTACCGTATCTATAATTTTTGGATTGGCAAACCGTTTTTCTATCAGTTCCAGATAATTAGTAACAGGCATATTATCTAATTCGGTTACATGCGGTATAATTTCAGTGGTCAGCACCTTGTGAAAAAACCCGTAAATTAACGGATGGCTGATCGCATCAGAAATTGTTGTTACGCCCATCACTTCGGCAATATTCGCCAATATCTGATGGCCACCATTTAATATCCTGATTTTTTGGGCTTCATGCAGATGAACATGGTTTGAAAATTCTGCTCCTACCAAATGCCAATCAGGTCGCCCCTGACAAAAACTATCTTCAATAACCCATTGTCTGAAATCTTCATGGGTGACAGGGGCAGCATCATCTATACCAAGCCGTTGTGCTAGTTCCAGCTCACCTCTGCCTGTAGCTGGCACGATACAGTCAACCATAGAATTGGGAAATGCAGACTGGCTATCAATCCAGTTTGCCAGCTCTGGATCGCTTAATCTGGCAAGCCCGACAACTGTCTGACGCAGGATAGCGCCATTTGCTTGAAGATTGTCACAACACAGACAGCTAAATGGCGTTATCCCGCGCTCGCGTCTTAATTTCAGCGCGGCGACAATAGCGCCAAAAGCGGTTTTTGGCGTTTGTGGGTGCGCCGCATCATGAAGAATATCAGCATGGTCACAATCAAGCTTTCCTGTTGTGCTATCCAGATAATAGCCGCCTTCTGTGACTGTTAGGGATACAATTTTTATCTCTGGTCTGGCCATAGCATCGATCAGAGGCTGGTTTTCTGGCTCAACTGGCAGAAAATCGATCATCGCACCTGTAACTTCGGTTGCCTGTCCGCCCGCAGAGTCAAGCTCAATTAGTGTAGTTAGACAGTCCTGAGCCAGTAGCTTCTTGCGCATTATCTTATCATGTTCACGCACCCCTGCACCAATGATTGCCCAATCATATGCCTGTCCGTTTTGCATCAGACGGTGAAGATACCATGCAAGATGGGCGCGGTGAAAATTACCAACACCAATATGCACGATGCCAGCAGTTAGAGAGTTGCGGTCATAATTTGGTATAATTACAGAATCGGGCAAACGAGATAACGAATCATTATTCAGACTGATCATACTAGACTCTGTGATAATACCATCTATCAGCTCATCCATTGCCCGCCATCCACATTATAGGTTTGTGCTACGATATAATCTGCTTCTGCGCTGGCAAGAAAAATGGCCATCCCTGCTAGGTCAGCAGGTGTTGCCATTCTGCCAAAGGGCACGCCAGCATTGACCTCTTTTTTCTTCTGTCCAATATCTTTGTTCTCGAGCTTGGCAAAGAACGCATCAACCCCGTCCCAATGCTCGCCATCTACCACACCTGGTGCGATTGCATTTACATTGATATTATGGCGGATAAGATTCAAACCTGCTGACTGTGTAAGCGAAATGACCGCTGCCTTTGTTGCGCAATAGACCGCTACCAAAGGCTCGCCACGCCTGCCAGCCTGACTGGCCATATTGATAATCTTACCCCCATTATTGCGTGCAATCATGTGTCGCGCAACTGCCTGCATGGTAAATAAGGTACCAGATACATTGATATCGAATACACGGCGATAATCAGCACGGGTAATCTGTGTAAGTGGTGCAGCTGTGAAAATGGCGGCATTATTTATCAAAATATCAATCGCGCCAAAAATGTTGATAACCTCAGCGACACCAGCATCAATGCTAGTCTGATCAGTTACATCCATGTCAATGGCGATTGCATTTGTGCCAATTTCCTGAGCTGCGATGCGGGCTTGTTCAATATCTATATCAGCGATGGCGACCTGTGCGCCCTCTGAAACATAGGCTTCGGCAAAATATCGGCCAATGCCTCTTGCCGCCCCTGTTATCAGGGCTTTTTTCCCCTCAAGACGTTTCATGGCTGACGCAATCCATCAGCATCAAATTTATGCAGATAGGCCATATCAGGACTCAAAAATACATTTGTGCCATAGCTAAAATCTATCTCGCCATTTGCTCTTACCGTTATAACCTGATCAAGGTTCGCACAATTGACATGGAAAAACGTATCTGAGCCAAGATGTTCTGATACCCCTACCACACCCTGCCAATCGCCAGATTTGGTCGAAATGGCCAGATGTTCAGGGCGTATTCCGATGGTATGCGCACCGTATTTTTTCGCTTCATTTCCCGAAATAAGGTTCATCTTAGGAGAGCCTATAAATCCCGCAACAAAGATGTTACATGGATTATGATATAGCTCAAGTGGCGAGCCAACCTGCTCAATAACACCAGATTGCAGAACAACAATTCTATCTGCCATCGTCATGGCCTCAACCTGATCATGGGTCACATAAATCATTGTTGTGCCAAGTCGCTTATGAAGCTCACTTATCTCAAGCCTCATGCCTACACGAAGAGCGGCATCCAGATTTGATAATGGCTCGTCAAATAAAAAGGCTGCAGGCTCTCTGACAATTGCACGGCCAATGGCAACACGCTGACGCTGGCCGCCTGAAAGCTGAGCTGGCCGTCTGTCTAGATAGTCGGTAAGATTTAGCACCCGTGCGGCATCTTCTGCCCGTCTATTCTGCTCTGCCTTATCAAGCCCTGCCATGCGCAATGGAAAGGCAATATTATTGCGAACAGTCATATGCGGATATAGTGCATATGACTGAAACACCATTGCCAAGCCTCGCTGGGCAGGCGCGATATTGGTTGCATCTGTCCCGTTAATCAGAATCTCGCCTTCACTGACATCTTCTAGACCAGCAATCAGCCGAAGCAAGGTTGATTTGCCGCATCCAGATGGTCCAACAAATACAATAAATTCACCATCTTCTATATCCAGATCAAGTGGAGGGATAACGTGTGAATCGCCAAAACGTTTCGATACCTGTTTTAACTGAATTTGCTTCATCTTTTCCCCCTATTTGACCGCGCCAAACGTAAGACCACGCACAAGCTGTTTCTGGCTAAACCAACCCATAATCAAAATAGGCGTGATTGCCATAACAGAGGCAGCGCTTAATTTTGCATAAAACAGACCTTCAGGGCTTGAATAGCTTGCAATAAAGGCCGTTAGCGGTGCGGCTTTTGCGGCTGTAAGATTTAATGTCCAAAATGCTTCATTCCATGCCAGAATAACATTCAATAGCAATGTTGAGGCAATTCCTGGTATTGCCATCGGGGTAAGCACATAAAGCAATTCTGCTTTCAGATTTGCCCCATCCATTCTGGCAGCTTCTAGAATTTCGCCAGGAATTTCCCGAAAATAGGTATAGAGCATCCATACAATGATCGGCAGGTTGATTAGCATCAGCACAACCACAAGTCCAGTGCGCGTGTCCAACATCCCAAGCTCGATAAATAAAAGATAGATGGGATATAACACACCAACAGCTGGAAGCATCTTTGTAGACAGCATCCACATCAAGATATCACGCGTTCGCCTTGACGGCACAAACGCCATTGACCATGCCGCTGGCACAGCTATTACAATCCCAAGCAAGGTTGAGCCAACCGCAATAATTACCGAATTTGAGAAATGCTTAAAATAATCTGAGCGTTCCTGAACAACCGCATAGCTTTCGGTTGTCCAGACCGCGCTAAGCACCTCCATAGGCGCTTTGATAGCATCCCCCTCTGTCTTCAAAGACAGCACCATAATCCAGAAAATAGGAAAGAAAATAATCAGCCCGATTGCCCATGCCATAAGCGTGTTGCGCAATTTCTGATAATGTGTAACAGACCGTGCCATTGTGCCTACCTGTCTAGATTTTTGCCGACGATGCGCATCAGGAACAACGCAACGATATTAGCAAGAATAATTGCATATACACCACCAGCAGAGCCAAGCCCTACATTCTGGCTTTCAAGTACACGCTGGAAAATCAGATATGTCAGGGTTTTTGTTCCAAAGGCGCCAGCTGTTGTCACAAAAATTTCAGCGAAAATAGAAAGCAGAAAAATAGTTTGGATAAGCACGACAACCGTAATGGCTCTGGCAAGATGTGGCATGATGATAAACCAGAATCGGCTGAGCCGTCTGGCACCATCCATTTCAGCAGCTTCAAGCTGTTCTGTATCTAAAGATTGGATAGCGGTCAGCAAAATCAAAGTTGCAAATGGAAGCCATTGCCAGCTTATAATCATAATAAGGGATGGCAGTGAGGCATGGCTAAGCCATTGAATTGGCTCAGCGCCAAAGGCGCGCCATAAATGGGCAAAAAAACCATTTACAGGATCCATAAACATATTTTTCCACACCAGACCAGAGACAGTCGGCATCACAAAAAAAGGCGCGATGACCATAATTCTAACAATGCCCTGACCCCACATGGGCTGGTCTAGCAAAAGCGCAAGCAAAATGCCGACTATCACGGTTATAACCAACACGCCGCCCACAATTATTAGCGTAGTTGAGACCGCAGGCCAGAACGAGCTTGAAGATACAAAACGGCTGTAATTTTCAAACCCGACCCATCCAAGATCACCGCCGCGAAGCGGTAGGTATTTTTTGAATGAAAAATGTAAGGTCATTGTCAGCGGAACCAGCATCCAGCCAAGCAATAAAATCGTTGCTGGTGCGAGCATTATTCTGGCAAGGGAACGGGAATGCTGAGTTGCCATACCTTACCTCCTCCGCAAATGACGTTAATTATCTAAAATTTATGAAATAATTCAGGGGGGCGCAATACCCCCCTGAAAGGAGGAAGGTCTAGCGATAGCCAGCTGCTTCCATTGCGTCATTTGTCAAAGCCTGAGCTTTGGCCAATGCCTGCTCAACAGTCTGCTGTCCTGCATAAGCTGCTGAGAATTCCTGGCTCACTTCAGTTGCAATACCTGCAAATTCAGGGATAGCAGCGAACTGAATACCCACATATGGGCTAGGATCAACAGTTGAGTTGTTTGGGTCAGCTGACAGGATTGAATCCAATGTCATCTTGGCAAAGGGAACGTTCTTGTAGTTTGGATTCTGGTACAAAGATGTACGCGCACCAGGAGGCACATTTGCCCATCCTTCTTTCGACGCAACCAGCTCGATATAACCGTTCGAGGTAGCCCATTCGATAAACTGCTTTGCAGCTGCTTCTTTCTGGGTGCCAGCTGGAATCGCCAGTGCCCATGCCCATAGCCAGTTTGAACGCACACCCATGCCATTATCAGGTGCCAGCGCAAACCCAACTTTATCAGCTACTGTTGAGTCTTTTGGATTTGTCACAAAAGACGCCGCAACTGTTGCATCAATCCACATGCCACATTTGCCTTGCTGGAATAGTGACAGATTTTCGTTGAAGCCGTTTGTTGCATAGCCTGCAGGGCCTGCATCAGTCATCATGTTAACAAAGAAGTTCAGTGTATCTGACCATTCTCTTGTGTCGAACTGTGCATTCCATTTTTCATCAAACCAGCGTGCGCCAAATGAATTTGACATAGCTGTAATGAAGGCGCCGCCTTCACCCCATCCAGCCTTACCACGCAGGCAGATACCATTGATATCATTTGCACGGTCTGTCATTTCACGGGCTGCTTTGGCAATAAATGACCATGATGGTGCTTCAGGCATTGTCAGCCCTGCTTTTTTCATCAGGTCTGTACGATACATGATCATTGAGCTTTCACCATAAAATGGTGCCGCAAACAATGTACCATCATAGCTTAGACCGCCAGCCATTGCAGGCAGAATATCGCCAACATTATAGCCTGCGCTTAGGTCATTCAAAGGCACTAGCCAGCCATTCTTACCCCAGATTGGTGTTTCATACATACCAATGGTCATAATATCAAATGCGCCACCTTTAGTGGTGATGTCTGTTGTTACACGCTGACGAAGCACATTTTCTTCCAATGTCACCCACTCAACCTTATGGCCAGTCTTTTTGGTGAAATCATCAGTAAGACCCTGCATACGGATCATGTCACCATTATTCACTGTTGCAATGGTGAGTGTTTCTGCATTGGCCACACCATATGACATCATTGTCACTGCCGCCGCCGCACATAGTAAATTGCTAAATCGCATCTCTTTCCTCCTTAGATGATGAGCGCAAAGTTGAGCAAAATTCTTTTCCCGCGTCAATCTATTTTTTACGCGTGTAAAATAATTTTATTATGTGGGATACCCTAAAACCTTATGCAGAACTGCGCATAATAAGCCGTGCGGCAAATAATGTTTCTTCGCGGCTATCTAATTTGCCGCCAGCATCAATAAGCCTAAATAGGGCATGTACTGCTTTTTCTGAAACTGATTCATAGTCATGTGCGGCCGTAGTAAGCGAGGGGCAGGTAAATTTTGAAAATGGGTGATCATCATGAGAGGCAATGCGAATTGTACAGCCATCTTCACGGCCTACTTGTATTCCTAGCTCATGACAGGCTGACAAAAATCCAATGGCGAGCCTATCGTTACTGCATAGCACAGAATCAGTCACAAGCACATCATCACGCAGGATTTTCAATGCTCCCTGTCTGCCAATTTCTTCAAAATTCCAGCCTGTCCCGTCAATCTGGATTACATGCGGGGTAAGATTAAGCCGCTTCATCATTTCCAGATAGGCATTACGCCGTTTATTGGCATTAGGATTGGCAGGTTGTTTCATTTCAAAAAAACATGGCGCAGAGCCAGTTCTGCTCATATATTCAACAGTTTGCGATACAAAGCTGAAATTATCAGAACCTATAAAGCCAGCCCCTATATCTTCAAGATTACTATCAAATAATATGGTGGGAACATCTTTGCAAAATGCATCTAAATGCTGTTTATCAGACGCCCTTCCCAATGGGGCAAGCAATACACCAGCAGGCTTTAATGAACGCAACGTGTCTAACACCATAGTTTCAAGCAACTGTTCACCATGAGATGAAAACAGCGTTGGCGTAAAGCCAGCATCAATAATTTGGCGTTCCAATTTACGCGCAATCTCAGCAAAAAACGGGTCTGCCAGATAGGGAACAACAATGCCGATATTCTTGGTGAGGCGACGATTCTGGTTAATCGCATAGATATTTGGACGATAATTATATGCTTCTAACGCGCGCTCAATTTTCTCGCGGGTTGAATCTCGCACACTGTCAGGGTCATTAAAATATTTCGACACAGTGGGGCGTGAAATGCCAATAAGCGCCGCAAAATCAGCCATATTCTTGATTTCGGTGTTCGTCATCTTGTCTTGCATAGCGTTAGGCTGTCCTTGATCAGACATAAAAATAACAGTATCATGGCACCTCTAATATTAACGCGAGTAAAGTTTTATGCAAGTTAACTTTTACATACTTCTTACTAGCAGGCTTAGATATCCATCTTGCCAAACCGAAGGTTATTATGATGAATAAGGGTGTAGCGTGTGACGAGATAAATAGAATTGCAGCAGAGCTTATCTCAATGAGCCGCACAAAGCCTGTGATAGCGGTAGCGATTGCTGGAACACCTGGAAGCGGCAAATCAACCTTTGCAGAATTATTATCAGCAGCCATAGGGGCAAAGAGCTGTGTGGTGCCGATGGATGGATTTCATCTGGATAATAGCATTTTGCAATTGCGTGGGCTGATGCCTCTCAAAGGGGCGCCTCAGACATTTGACAAAGAGGGGTTTGGCGTTCTGGTTGATGCGCTCTGTAGCCAAAGCACAAGATATTTTCCTACCTTTGACAGAGCGGCAGACTGCGTAATTGAAGATGGCGGCAGGGTTCCCGACAATGCCTCCATTTTACTATTTGAAGGCAATTATTTATTATTTGATACAGACGGCTGGTCAGCACTGGCGCAAAAATGGGATGCGTCCATTTGGCTAGAGGTGCCAGAGGATATTCTAGAGGCACGACTGATTCAGCGCTGGATTGATCATGGCATGTCAGAAGATGCCGCAAAAACCCGCGCCCGTATGAATGATATGGCAAATGCACAGCTGGTTATTCGCCATGCATTGCCTGCCAGATGGACAGTGTCATTGTGATATTAGGGTGAGAATATTTTTTTTGACAGGCTAAGAAACGTTTCAACATATAATTTTGCGCTATCTCTTTTTCTTACTGCCGCATATAGCTTTCTGTGAATGCCGTGTTTTGTCAGAGGTCTTTGGATAATTTGCGAGGTTTCAGCAGTGTTTTTTAATACCCAGTCAGGCAATACACTCACCCCTTTATTAGCGCCTACCAGCAATAAAATCACACTTGTTAAATCAACTTGCCTGACATCTTTTGGCTCAATCTGATTAGGTATTAAAAGCTGGCTGAATAAATCAATACGTTCTTTCGGCACAGGATAGGTAATAATATGCTGGTTGGCAAAATCATGCGCTTCAATAAATGGCTTATCTGCCAACGCGTGATATTTTGAGGCAATGAAGGTTGGCTGATAGGTAAATAATTCATAAAATTCTATATCCTCAAGCTGTTCTGGATCTGCCGAGATAACCAGATCAACCTCTTCATTCTGCAAGGCTTTTATCGCCGTAAAAGCAAGGCCTGGCTTTATATCAATATCCACATTGCTATGATGATCTCTGAATAGAGTAAGCACCGGAAACAGCCATTCAAAACACGCATGACATTCGATGGCCAGAAATAATCTGCCTGTCTGGCCAGACTGTAAATCAATCACCCGTGATTTCAGCTTATCCACCTCTGGCAAGATTCTGGTTGCCGCATCTGCCAGCTCAAGCCCAGCAGAAGATAGCTTAAGAGGCCGCGTTTCAGGAATAAATAGCTCAATCCCTGTTTGCTCACGAATATATCGTAACTGATGAGATGCCGCAGATTGTGTCATATGCAACTGTTCTGCCGCTTTCAATACAGAGCCTGTTTGATGAATACTCAAAATCAGACGCAAATGTTTCAGCTCAATGTTCATTAGTTATTCTCATAAACTTTATGTAAAATATGAATTAGACTAATATTAAATTCATGTCCTATCCTATGCCAAGTTAATTATGCGTGAAAGGCAAGAATATGACATCGCCAGCACACCCCGCCAGAAATACAGTCACTGGACATTCTATAAATGGTATCTTTCCATTAAATGATTTAGGTGAAGCCAAAGGCGCATTCACTCAGGATACAAATATTTCATTTGAAATTTTTCCTGCTACAAGCCCTAAAGGCATGCGCCAGCTTCTAGGCGAGGTGTCCGCCCTCTCTGCAGCGCAGCCAGATTATATCTCTGTTACCTATGGGGCTGGCGGCTCACACAAACAGCGTAGCTGTGAGACTTTAAGACAGGTTTTGGCACATACTGATTCTGAGGTAATGGCGCATCTTACCTATAGCGGACAGTCCAGCTCAGAGGTATTGAGTTCTGCTGAATTACTAAAACGCTCTGGTGTGCATCACCTGCTTGCCTTGCGTGGTGATAGTGCCAAAGATGAATCACCCGCCCTACATCCCCAATTTGAACATACAATCAGCTTTATCAGGGCATTGCGCGATGCAGGCTGGTCTTCTATTAAAACAGCTGCCTATCCAGATATTCATAAAGATGCAGCAAGTGCCGATCAGGATTTTGACTGGTTGTTGCAAAAATTTGATGCAGGCGCGACAGAGGCTATCACACAATTTTTCTTCGATGCTGACAGTTTTTTCAGGCTTCGTGACAGGCTAGATAAATTTGGCTTTGCCAGCAGGCTGGTACCAGGCATTCTGGTATTTAGTGATATTCCAAAACTATTTCATTTTTCAGAGCAATGTGGGGTTCGGCTTCCTGATGCGCTGAAAGCAGAGCTAGCTGGAAATACAGACCCATCTCTTTATGAGGCGCATAGCCTGTCTGTTCTGCTGGATTTATGCATTAAATTATCAGCTGGCGGGGTGCAGAGCTATCATTTCTATACCCTAAATAAAGCAAGATTAACGCTAGATTTATTGACTCTTCTTAATCTACCTGCTCTGGCAGAAAATCTGCGGCCACATACGCCGAAGCATCAAACAAACCGCCAGCAAGTGCTAGTCTCGGCCTGATAATACTATCTTCACGCCTGCCGTCTTCGAGCTGAAAATCGGATTGGGATTGAATATCGCTTATATTATGCTATTTAGCAGATATGAACAGACGAGATTTTTGCACATATACTAGCCTTGCAGTCGCATCTACCTTGTTGCCTAACGCTAGAAGCATAGCTCAGGCTGGCTCACACTATCAGCTAGTGGCTCAAGCAGGCGCCCAACATCTGGCAACACCATCTGATCCTAAAACAGAATTATTGCTCTATGGCGGCACCTCGCCAGGCCCTTTATTGACGGCAAAACAATCTGAGATGCTGACAGTGCAGTTCACAAACAGGCTTGATGTGCCCTCTACCATCCATTGGCATGGTATCAGAAATATCAATGAGATGGATGGCGTGCCAGAGCTTACCCAGCCAGTTGTTGAAG
>CBFHYU010000037.1:0-14589 GCA_965660165.1 Puniceispirillaceae bacterium (SeqCode) | reverse complement strand
ACCTGTTTTCACGCGGCAATGCGTGTTGAATCCTGCTTCCATTATAGCTAAATGTTGCATACAATTGATGAAAAGAGAGGTGCTATGATAGCTGAACCTAATACTAACTGCTATTGGTGGGATGAGGCTCCGCCATGTCAAGCTCCTTCAGCGCCGTGGCAGACTGACTCAGATATTGTAGTTATCGGTTGTGGATTTGCGGGACTATCTGCGGCATTGACCCTAGCCCGTGCGGGGCGTGAGGTTGTTATTTTGGAAAAAGGTCTAATCGGTGAAGGTGCATCGACACGCAATGGCGGCATCACAAGTGGGAATATTAGATTATCTGAAGAACAATTAACGAAACGATTTGGGGCAGCTCGAGCCCAAGCGTTCACAGATGAATCTGTAGCGGCCAGAGCAGATTTAGCCCAGTTTATTTCAGACAATCATATTGATTGCGACTATCAGCCAAGCGGTCGTTTGGTTGGACTTCTAGCGTCATTTTCAGCTGATAAGCTGAAACGGCAATGCGATGATTTTGAACAGCGTTATGGCATTTCTGCAAAGCTAGTTTCAAAAGGTGAAATGACAGATTATACCAGCTCATCTGCATATCATGGCGGAATTTACCGCCCTGATATAGGTGGCATTCATCCTGCAAAACTACTTCAAGAGATGGCGCGCCTAGCGCTGGGTGCAGGGGTAAAGATATATTCTGAAACTCCAGTATTGCGCATAGATAAGCTAAAAACGTCGTTTGTACTGCACACTGATAACGGCACGATAACAGCCCAGCATCTGATATCCGCGACAAATGCCTATACTGATGATGCCCAGCCTTGGCTAAAGCGGCGACTGGTTCCAGTTATCTCAGAGATAATTGCAACTGAAAAACTGGGCACAAACAGGGTGCGCGCTTTGATGCCAAAACTGACGATGTTTGGCGAGTCAAAGCAACTTGGCTATTATTATCGACCATCGCCAGATGGTGAACGAATTTTGCTTGGTGGTCGAAGAATGCATAAGGATGATCAGACGGCAAAGCAAAGACTTCAGGAGGGTCTATCTTCGATTTTTCCTGAATTAACAGATGTGAAGATAGACGCATATTGGCGAGGCTTTGTTGCATTTCCATTTGATCAGTTGCCAAAACTTAGCGTTCATGACGGCATTATTTATCCCTGTGGATTTTGTGGTTCTGGCACGGTCTGGGCAAGATGGCTAGGACAGAAAGCCGCATTGATGATTTTGGGTGATAAGGCAGGCAGTGTATTTGATAATTTGCCCATGAAAACATTACCGTTCTATTCAGGAGAGCCATGGTTTTTGCCATTGGCTATGTATTATTATAGTATGCGTGACAAATTATCTGTTAGCACCAAGTAAACTCTTTATGACGATAAAAATCTACTAGGCTTAAAGGGATCAAGGGAAAATCTCGGTTGCTGTCCCATAACAATGTCGGCTAATGCTTCGCCAACAGCAGGGCCAAGCTGAAATCCATGAGCCGAAAACCCGAAGCCGTGATATAGCCCTGTCTGTGTGCCACGCCCAATGACTGGCAGGTTGTCTGGCATATACCCTTCTATTCCTGACCAACAGCGAATGATCTGTGTCTGCGCAAGGCTAGGCAATAGCCTAATGGCAAGCGCCATAGACTCAGCTAGTTCTGGCAAGGCAAGCCCCGCTCTGCTTGTTTCTAGGTCTGCGTTTGCTCTTACCCCGCCGCCAATAACAAATTGCCCTGTATCTAGTTGTTTAAGCGATAATGTATGACCTAAAACGCCCATCACAGCAGGCAGAATATCTGGCTTTGGTTCTGTAACAGCAAGCATAGGCGCATATGCAGTGATAGGCATAACAGGCTCGCCAGCCTGCTCAGCTAGGCTAGCAGCCCATGCCCCAGCACAATTTACAACATTATCAGCCTCATAAACTCCGTTTGAGGTATGTATCTGCCAAAGCTCATAATGACGAGACATGGTTATAACGTGGCATCCCTCGATGATCTCTGCCCCATGTAATTTAGCTGCTTGTGCAAAGCCCTGAACAATACGCCATGGGGTTGCCCAGCCATCACCCTCAACCAAAAGACCTCCGAATGTTGGCGCCGATAACTGAGGTAATCTGTCTTTTATGTCATCATCTTCTATCCAAACTTCATGTTTATATCCTGCCTTTTGAAGATTATCAGCCCGCTTTAGGCCAAGTTCTCTTCCTTCTTCGTCAAGCGCAACTTTCACATAAAAACAAGGATGAAATGCGTTAGCTGCCTCTCCAATTTCCGTATGCAGGTTATGCCATATCTCTGAGGCCGCAAGGCTGAGTGGAATTTCAGCAAGGTCACGACCAAGACGGCGGACGCCGCCAGCATTTACACCTGAGGCATGGCGCGCTATTCGGTCTTTTTCAATAAGTGTGACTGGCTGTCCTCGTTTAGCTAGGAAATATGCCGTGGCGCAACCTTGAATGCCGCCGCCTATAATCACTGTTCTGGCGTTAGGAGCTTGTGTCATGTTCAGCTAAAGCCGATAGCTCACCAACCGTTAGCGGTCTAATTGGAGGGCGCAACCGATAATACCTTACATCTTTTTCTGATAAGTTATTATGCTCGGCTATCATATGCTGAACCGTCAATCCGCACATCCTTCCCTGACAGCGCCCCATCCCCGCTCTGCTGAAACTTTTTAGCTGATTAGGACCAGATACACCCAGCTTAATGGCCTCAGCAACGCTGGCCTTGCTCAGAGCTTCGCAACGGCAAATGATTGCTGTACCTTCTTCTGGAATCAACCAGTCGCGAGGTGGTTTAAAGGCATAATCAAGAAATGGTCTTATGGCTGTGTGTTTTGCCCTGTGAAATACAGAAAAAATCCTAGAAATGATTGAAGGGCTTTTTGCATAATTGGCTATACGCTTTATCGCCATCTTTCCAGATAACGCCGCCATTCCAGCGCCTGCTATTCCCTGACCATCGCCTGCTACAAAAATACCTGACACTGAACTTTCACCAAAGCTGTCTGTGCAGGGATGCCAGCATAATTGCCGCTTACACCAACGGTGCCGAAGCCCTGTTGCCATCGTTAGGTTGATATTCGGAACTACACCCTGATGGATGAAAAAATGCTCTCCAGTAACTGCTTGTTCTCTGCCTTTACTGTCTGTAAAATAGAGGGTTTCAGCAACGTCAGTGCCAGAAATTGAAACAGCCTGAGCCGCTGAAATATACTGCGTACGTGTTTTTATATATGAACGCCACTGTAACCCTTTTAATAGCAATTTTATCTGAAATAAGGCAGGTAAGAGCCACAGATAAGCCAAAACTGGCAGTTTTGACGGCGCTGTGTCAATTACCGCCTTTACTTGAAATCCAGCTGTTAAATATTGCCAAATGGTCAGATAAAATAACGGCCCTGTGCCAGCAAAAACAGCCCCGTCTGCACCACTATTGTTTGTTTTGAGTAAAGTTTGAGCAGCTCCTACAGTCATTACACCTGGCAATGTCCAGCCTGAAATAGGCATGGGTCGTTCCATAGCACCAGTCGCAATAAGGACAAAATCTGCTTGCACGCAATAGGCTTTTCCGTTGCGGCTAAAGAATACTTTTTTATCGTCACTAACTTGCCAGACACGGCTTTGTGTCCAAATATCCACAGTTAAGTCGACAAATTCATCAGCTAATGTTGCTCCAGACCAGTAATCCTTCCCCAAAAATGATACGTCAGTTTTATCCTTCTGATTATGCAAAATATTGCGGTAGACCTGACCACCTGCTGAAAATTGGTCATCTAGCACCAGCACATTCATTTTCTGCTTCGATGCCTCTATTGCGGCAGACATCCCCGCCGGACCAGAACCGATAATGACTAAATCATATTGATTATTTATTATCATTTTCCAGCCTTGTTTTGTTGTGTTACTGGCAGATAGATTTTCAGACCATCTTCAGCATAAATTTGGCAGGCTTGCTCTATGCGTCCATCTTCACATGTAATCATGCACTCAAAGCAAACGCCCATCATACAATAAGGCCCACGTTGTTCATTTTTCGGTGATGTGTGAACGGCAAGGATGCCTTGACGCGCCAAAACAGCGGCGACCAGCTCGCCTGTCGACGCTGGCACAGCCTCATCATTGATGAAGATATTAATATCAGTGTGGTTTGGTTTAAGCTGGCGAAACATCAAAACGCCTTTCTGTAAATGGCTCAAGCCCTATTCCTAGCTGTCCTGTTTCTATATCTGCTGCAAGATCAAAACAGTGAGCGGCAGCCAATGTAACGCCGCTATGACAGGTAATCGCAAACCCTCCTGGATGGGTGGGCGATTGGTCATACATAGGATAGCCATCTGGTGACATCACCCTCAAGGCTGCCCAACTTCGGATGATTTGCTGGTTCTCTAGCACAGGTAGTGTGCGTTTCGCTCGGCTGGCAATATTTGCCATAACGTCGATAGTAGAGCTAGTATCGAAGCCTACTTCTTCATGGCTGTCCCCTATCATGATGCTACCTTCTGCTGTTTGGCGCAACAACGTCATAGGCAGCGTGATCAGTCTATCTGTCTTTTGGGTAACTAATATCTGACCTTTTTGGGGTCGTACAGGCTGTGCTAGTCCAATCATGGGGGCAAGGGTTCGATTGCCTAAACCTGCTGCGAGTATCACGCAAGGAGCTTGGAAATTTCCTTTCTTGCTCTGCACGGTGAATATACCATTTCGGTGCAAAATATCAGATACTTCCGCATCACTATAAACATGACCATTATGCATCAATAAAGACTTATGAAAGCTTCTCAGTAGATAAAGTGGGTTTACGTGACCGTCATGTGGACACCAAGACCCGCCGACAACATCTGGCCCAAGACCTGGCTGAAGCTTTAGCAGGTCTGCTCTATCAAGCATTTCATATGAAAATCGGCCATTTTGGTGAGCGCGCAGTTCTTCAAGCTTGGCGGCACGGTCATCATATTCTTTTTGGCTTAGGCAAATATGAATACCGCCTTCCTGTTCAAGCCCAATAGGGTTGGGATTGTGCGCCTGCAACTCATCTTGTAATTCAGGCCATAATTCAGATGAACGCATAGTCCAATCTGCATAAGCCGAAAACCCTGACCCTTTGCCTTGCACCCAGACTAGGCCGAAATTTCCTCTAGCTGCTCTGAAATCGGTATCTGAGGCGTCAAGAACAACACAATCATGTCCACGACGCGCAAGACCATACGCAACGCTAAGGCCAATTAACCCTCCACCAACAATAATCACGTCAGAATTCTGTTTCATTTGAATCTGTCAATTCTATAGGGACGTATATCGAGTTTAGCTTTTTGACCTGTAACACAATCTGCAATAATCTGACTGGTTGTTGGCGCCTGACTCAAGCCATAATGGGAATGACCAAAGGCTACAAACAGATGTTTCAGGTCTTTTACGGGCCCAATGCAAGGAAGGCTATCTGGAAAAGTGGGTCTTCGCCCCATCCAAGGTTCAGCCTGTTCGGTGTTTATGTTTGGAAATACATTTTTTAGCATTTTTTTAAATATGAATGCACGGCGGTTATCTGGAGGTGGTTCAATGCCTGCAAATTCTGCTGTTCCTGCAACACGAACACCTGCCTCCATCTGGCTAGCAACGCACATATGTTCAACATCCATGATTGAATGATTGATTGTCACACCAGGATTTCGACATAACAGATGATAACCCCGTTCAGCCTGCAAGGGTAACTTATATCCAAACGGGCGCAGCAATGATGCAGACCAAACACCTGCTGCAAGCACTGCCTTTCTTGCTGTGTATTTTTTGCCATCTGCACAGAGCGTTTCCCAGCCATCACCATCCTTTTGAAGGGCCTTTATTTCAGTTTGAATAAACTGCACGCCTAAATCTGTTGCTTTTTGTGCGATGGCTTTTCCAATAGCGGAAGGGTTTAACGCACGAGCCTGTTCATGAATAAGGATCGCAGCCTGAAAGGCTGGTGAAATATCAGGCTCTCTATGCTGTAATTCTGCTGCTCCGATAAGGCTAATAGGCACATCTCGTTTCAGCCTCATTTGCCAGCCAAAATGGTCAAGATTAGCTTGTTCAGCCTCCTTATAGATAAACACATAAGTCGAATCCACGACTAGTTCGAGGGCAGCTGTATCTTCAAGCATGTCCCTATAATGAGACGGAGAGTGACGGCTAAGGCACATCATAGCGTCGCCTATTTGGTCAACTTTCTCTGCTTTGCCGGCAGCCAAAAAGCGCATTGCCCAAGGCATAAAAGAGGCAATATATCGTTTTCGGATGAAAATAGGCCCTTCTGGATCGATTACCCATTTTGGTATTTTACGCCATAACCCTGGCACAGATTGGGGAACACAACTCCACGGTGAAATGACACCAGCATTTCCAAAACTTGCACCTTCACAAGGCGGTTGTCTATCAACAACAACAACATTAAGACCACGTTCAGCAAGCTTCAAAGCACAACAAACGCCAATAATACCAGCACCAATCACTATCACATCAGCTTGTGTTTGACCAGATAATGCCATCGTCGCTCTAAACCTATTCTGTCTCGATTCGGTCTGCAGAAACAGGTGGCACTGAAATCACCAGAAAGCGCAGGGATAAGGAACTTTGGTTAGCAATCTTATGAATAGATCCAGCCGAAATAAAAATACAGTCTCCTTCACGCAGAGGCATTGTCTTTCCGTCTATCTCAACGTCTGCTGAGCCAGATAAAATATAATAGCTTTGTGATGTATGATCATGCTTGTGGCGTGTTTCAGAACAGCCAGAAGCAAGCTCTTCTTCTTTTACCTCAAAGGCTGCAGATTGTATTAGTGGCCAGCCAGTGCCTCCTGAGCCCCATTCATAGGGGATGGATTGGTCGCGCGAGGAAATGTCTGCCATTGCTTACATCCCAGATCGAGCAGGTTTCGTGCGCATATATCCAAGCAATTGCATTGCGAATACAGGGGCAGCAAAGAACATGGCGTAAACCGTTGATGTCCATGATGGCGCAACTAGGAAAATACCTGCCAGCCCAAATAAGAGGCGACTTGGACCATTCATTGCGACAAGAAAATACCCTGCGACAGAAGCAGAGAGTAAAAACACACCCAGCCCACAGGTAATAACGGTATGTAAAAATTCGTGCCACGTAAAATAGTCATCAAGCACAATTAGCATCGCTGGCGAATATACAAACACCATAGGTACAAGCAATTTACCGATGCCCAGAGAAAAGGCAGATAGTCCTGTTTTGAACGGATTAGAGCCAGCTATGCCAGCCGCTGCATAGGCAGATGCACAAACAGGCGGTGTGATTTCCGAAATGACCCCGTAATATAGCACAAACAGGTGCGAGGCCAGAGGGGGGATTCCCAGATTACCAAGCGCAGGCTGAGCTACAGTTGCCAGCATCACATAAAGAGCTGTTGTGGGCAGGCCAGCTCCCATCAATATACATGTAACGGCAATAAGAAGCAGGGATATGAACAGCGTGAGATCATCAAGCGAAAATTCAATAAAAGGAATATAAGAAAACACGCCCAGTAATGATTCACCCATGCCAAGCGCACTATTTGTAACCATAAAGCCGAGCCTAAACCCCAGACCAGTAGCATTCACCACGCCAACCACAATACCAATCGCAGCACAAACTGCACCGACAGAAAGGGCATATTTCACGCCCTGAGATGCCCCAGCGATTAAGTCACCAATGCCTATCCTGTGATTTGGGTTAATAAATCCGACAATCAAAACAGCTGTAATACCCCAGAAGGCAGCCATATGTGGGGAATATCCAGAAAAAAGTACATAAATCAGAACCAGCAGAGGTATAGCTGTCATCCATCCCCGTTTCAGCACTTCCCAAATTAACGGGATTTGATCTGCAGAAAGACCTTTCAAGCCAAGTCTTTTTGCTTTGAAATGCACAATCGACATCACGCCGATATAGTGCATAGCTGCGGGAATGGCAGCGGCAATCACCACTGTGCTATAGGGAATTTCAAGAAATTCTGCGAGCACGAAGGCTGCTGCGCCCATAATCGGAGGCGTAATTTGTCCGCCGGCACTAGCGGCTGCTTCAACGCCGCCAGCAAAGTGACCTGGATAGCCACTTCTTTTCATGTTCGGAATTGTCAGTGATCCAGTTGACACGGTATTGGCTATTGATGATCCAGAAATTGTGCCAAACAGAGCAGAGGATACAACAGAAACTTTGGCAAGCCCGCCCGTATATCTGCCTGCCACAACAGTTGCAAGGTCAACAAAAAACTGCCCCAGACCGATTCTTTGGGCAAGAACACCAAATAGCACAAAATGAAACACGACTGTTGAAACAATCCACAATGTCACACCATATATCCCAAGATCTGGGAAATACATATTATTGACAAAAAGTGACCAGCTAAGGCCAGGATGTTTCAAAATCTGAACGGGGATATATGGTCCTAATACAGCATAACAAATAAACACGAGAATGATTATCGGAACCACAATGCCAATCGTGCGTCTGACAGCCTCTAACAATACTAGAATCAAAGCTGTTCCAAAAATAACGTCAATAGGTAGCGGCACTCCCATCCTTAATACCTGTTCAGGTATAGAATAGCTAAACCCTAGAAAATTTATATCTAACCCGTACCAAGTTACACCTACATAAAGAGACGATGCGACCCCAATGATAATAAGTAGCCAGTCATAAAAGGGCACCCCTGAAAAGATGCCAGCATTTTCGGGATCAAAATTATGCCTATTTTTTTTCTTGAAAGCGGGAAATGAAATAAAAATTAAAATAAGAACACCAGACATGTGGGTGCCCATGTGCCAAAAATCCACTGGCACACCAATGCCAGCGGTCACATAATGATACAGCGCAAAAACGACACTAAACCCGACAACAAACTTAGACAGCCAGACACTAATCGGTCGAGTTTTAAGAGAATCGTCAAACTTGCTCTCTAGTGAAAGTGCTCGTTCAAGACTGAATTTTTCCATTGAAAAGGCCCCCGAAAATAATAAAAGGGGCGATACAGTGACGTATCGCCCCAATATAAGTTTTGGTCTACATCAAGCCCGCTTCTTTATAGAAACGCTCTGCGCCTGGATGTAAGGGAATAAGAACCCCTTTAAGCGCAGTCGAAGGCTGGATTGCTTTTCCTTTTGGATGACCTTTATCCAGAAGCTTTCGTGTATTATCATTCCACAATGCTTTTGTGATTTCATAAATCAGCTCTTCTGGCTGGTCTATGGATGTAATTAGCTGCCCGTTTACAGCAACTGTATTTACATCATATCCGATATTTTCATAGACACCGCTTTGGATGACATCTTCCACATAGTAAGGAATGATCTCGTTAATGGCTTTTTGCTCGTCTGCTGAGAAGCTGTATAGGTCAAAGCCTTTTGTTGAGCCAAGCTGAATAAGCGCTGACAAAGGTGTTCCCGCCGCATAGAAAAACGCGTCAATTTGACCATCAGCTAACCGCTGAGCGCTTTGACCAACATTCAACTCATATTCATTAGCCTTGATATCATAATGCTTCAGAATCATACGAACAGAAACCTGCGTGCCTGAACCTGCGGCCGCAACACCAACCTTCATGCCATTTAGGTCTTTAAGGCTATTGAGCTTTGTGCCTTTCTTTAGAACTAAATGCATGCTTTCAGGGTAAAGATTAGCAATTACGCGAATTTTATCCTTCTTATTTCCAACAAACTTGCCCTCACCATTATAGCTTTGGACAACGGTCTGCGCCCCAGCTAGACCAGCATCAAGAGAGCCTTCTTGAATAGCATTTGCATTGAAAACAGATGCTGTTGTTGATACCGCAATGGCAACAAGGCCAGGAACACCACAGCTCCCGCCTTTGTCACATGGCCGTGAACCAGGTGGGTTGGAAATTGCATTCGCAATCAATCCCCCAATTGGATAGTAAGTTCCCCCGGTACCGCCAGTCCCGATTTTAAAGAACTTCATTTCCTGTGCTGATGCTGTGCCTGCTATGGCAAAGCTTGCAAACACAAAGGCGGCTATGGCTTTTGTCCATCTTTTCATTTTCTTCTCCTACATTAATAGCCAACATTATGAAGATTGAAATGCTCTTGCCTCTGCATTCGTCTACATCACCAGATTAGATTCAGAGCAAGGGTGTCCCGATCATCACGCATACTCCAAAGTAAACAACCGAAAGTCTATTTACTCAAATTATAAAAACTGTTTATTCTATAAGAAAAACTAATTTAATAAGATATAAATTTTTATCCTGCTAAGATAAGAGGGGAAAATATGCTTAAGCTATGGCATCTAACTGTCATAAGAGAAGTTATAAAAACGGGCTCAATTTCCAGAGCTGCCTCTGCGCTAAACCGATCCCAACCTGCGTTAAGTTTGGTTATTTCGGATGCAGAAAATCTGATTGGCTATAAGCTGTTTCAGCGCAGTAACGGTCGTTTGCATCCCGTTCCTGAAGCCCGTTTCTTTCTTGAGCGGGCTGAAGATATTCTAGAGAGAATGAATAATCTTGAACGCTTTATGAAACGAGATTTAGAACATTCGTTTCAGATTCGCATTGCCTGTATGCCAGTGTTATCAGAGATTTTTATGCCAAGACAGATAGCTCGCTTTTCAGCCACATATCCAGAGGCCGAATTTTTCTTGCGGGCACAGCCCTCAAATCGAGTTCAGGAAAGTATAGCATCGCAACAAATTGATCTTGGTTTTGCAGAAGCCCCAGAAAAATCTGAACTTTACTCAGCTAAGGACTTTCAGTTAATGACGGTGATAGCATTGGCTGAGGATCATCCGCTTTGTCGACATAAAGTGCTTAGGGTAGAAGATTTAGACGGTGTACCGTTTGCGACATACTTGCCAGATCATCACCTCACCAAAAAACTTCAGGCTAGGTTTGACAATGCTGGCGCTCATCTGAAGGTACCGTTTTATCTACAAAACGCAGCCTCACAATATGCCATTGTTGAAAGCGGACAGGCTGTGGGGTTTATGTCTTTGATCAGTGTGTGGATTTACAGGCAATTAAGACAAAAAAGCTTCGATAAGCGGATTGTTTTTCGTCCCTTTTTGCCACAAATAAATCAGACCATCAGTTTGATCACCCCAGCACACCGCACTCTTTCTCAAATTTGTCAGCAATTTGCACATGATTTTGAAATCTCGATTGCTGATGTAATTTCAAAAACAAAACAAGAGTTTCAAATTGATGCTTTAGATAATTGAAGCATTAACAGTTTCAGGATCAAGCGGCCTGCGCCTATCATAGAGATCTGGTTCATATCATTTTTTGGGGCTAATTCAACGAGATTAAGACCCACAACATTGCCTTTATTTGTAAGCCCCGTGAAAAGCCTATCTATATCCCACCAAGACAGGCCACCTGGAGATAAAGCAATCGTTCCAGGCATAATGGAGGGATCCAGACCATCAACATCAAGAGTGACAAAAAAATTACCACCAGCAGGCAATGCATCTATGACAGGTTGCATGCCCTTTTCATGAATGGTTCGGGCGTGATGTATATTGGCTCCCCAGCTTTGGGCATCTTCCAAATCTGATTGATGTGCGCTTCCAAAAGAGCGAATGCCAATTTGATGGATTGCTGATACAAAAGGAAGCTCAGATGCGCGGCGCATTGGGCTGGAATAGCCATCTTTTTCGCCAAAGCGTTCATCACGCCAATCTAAATGAGCATCAATCTGGATAACTGTAATATCGGCATAGGCATCAAACCCTCTCAATACAGGGTTGGTAACACCGTCATCTCCTCCTATCGAGACAGGCATTATCCCGTGCGCTATCGCATGGCGAACGGCTTGTTCTGCCGCTAAATAATGTTGCTCAACATCTTCGCCTAATAACGGTATATCGCCGCCATCAACCAATCTGAACTCTGAAAGACGATTTTTCCCAATTTTGTCGGTGTCAATTACATCCCGATCAATGACAATGCGCGGTGATGCTTCTCGCAAAGCCGCAGGCGCTGATGATTGGTTATTAGGAAATTGCGTTGATTGATAAGGTTTGCCATGTGGCACCCCAAATATAACTGCATCTGCGTTAAGATTGTGCCAGTCTGTTATTACAGGCAGATTGATAAATCCGCACGGAACTGGATGATTTGTCTTTGGTGCGGGGCTCATTGCAAAATCCTTTTTTTTATCATTATATCAAACAGAAATTCGACTTTCAAAAGAAGTTACCTGTTAAAAAGATACATATCTGAGGCTTATTAACCCGTTACAGATATTGCTGTTCTAATTTTATCATAATAGGCGAATAACGCTGCAGCACCGCCAGTATGAACAAACAGAACATGGCTTCCTGGTTTGATGGATGTTTCTGTCAATAGCCCTTTTACGGCCGCAAAAGATTTTGCCGTATAAACTGGATCTAATATATACCCTTCATGTTGTGCCATCATCTGAAGCGCTTCTGTTCCGAGCGGCCCAATTTGCCCATATCCGGGCGCCAGCGCCTTATCCCACAACCAGAAATCTTCTTTCATAAGAAAATTTGAACATCCTGTGAAATTGTTAAAGAGCTGGCTTAGCTTATGAAGCCTTTGCGTCTGCTGGACTGCCGCTCGTCTTACGCATGACCCTATTACCCTTGTGTCTTTACTATAATATTTCATACCTGCGACCAGACCAAGATGAGTCGCTCCGCTACCTGAACCAACAATTACATAATCAAAACTCTGCCGTTGTTGAGAGATTATTTCTTCCGCACACCGAAAATATCCAAGCGCTCCTAGAGGCGGTTTATCATCAGATAATGGAATAACATAAGGTCGCTTGCCTTGTTTGCGGAGAGATGCCGCCATCTCATAAAGAGCCTGATCTGCGCCAGTTTCATCCTCTCCTTCAGGAAAGTAAACAATATCTGCACCGATGAGGTTATTCAGCAACACATTGCCTGATTGCTCATAAATTAAATCTGTTTTGGGAACACGTTGTTCAAGCTGCACAATTGGTTTCATACCAAAACGGACAGCACAAGCAGCAGCCAGCCTCACAAAATTAGACTGAATCGCTCCTGTGATAAGGATTGTGTCTGCCTTCTGGGCACGCGCCTCACCAAAATAATATTCAAGTTGTCGCGCCTTATTTCCGCCAAAGGTTGGGCCAGCTAAATCATCCCGTTTCATCCACAAATCGATATCCAATATGGCAGATAGTGACTTCAGATGAACGAGTGGCGTGGCAAAATCCACGATCTCTTCTCGTGGTCTGGAGTTTATAAATTCATTGATAGGATAAGAGAGCGATTCAGGCATTGGCCATTTCTTAACGATAAGACGGTATATTATATAACAGGGTTAGCCTATCATCTTCAGGATGGCAAATTCAATATAGTGTGAATGAGGACAGCACTTCCCTTAGCAATGGCCTTAGATGTGGTGAATTCTTCAGGGCAGTGGCTCAGGCCTCTGTCACATGGTATGAAAATCATTGCGGCTGGAGCAATATGCGAGAGATGTGCCATATCATGACCAGCCCCACTTGACAGGCTGATTTGGCTGAGACCCAAGCTGTTGGCAGACTGGGCTATTTTCTGCCTTAGAATCTCATCCATATCAGATGTATCTGCTGATGAAATCGGTTCTATTGCTATTTTACATGAGCTACTTGTGCTGACAGCCGCGCTAGTTGACTGCAGATTTTTCAAAAATCTGTCTTTGGACTGTGTGCTGGATGCCCTGATATCAAGCATCATATTTACTTCTTCTGGAATTGTTGCTGCCCCATTTGGCCTGACATCAATTTGTCCGATTGTAGCAACAAAATGCCTATTCTCAATTTTCTCAAGTTGGCTGGCATATTTTTCTACCGCTGTGATAAGCTGGCTTGCTGAGACCAGCGCGTCTTTGCGTCCTAACATTCTGGTGGTTCCGCTGTGTCCAGCTTGGCCAGTCACCGTAATCATATATCTGTAAATACCAGGAATATCTGTGACCACACCGATGTCAATCTGCTCTTTTTCCAGACGGTCTGCTTGTTCAATATGCAGCTCAAAACAAGCCAAAATTGTTGCGGCATCTGATCTAGCGCCAGATGAAGCTTTGCCTGCCCCACCTGCCTTTATAATTTCTTGTCTAAGCTGACGGCCGTAGCTGTCTATGCGCCCTAATATATTATCATCAAGTAAACCTGCCATATGTCTGCTGCCAAGACAGGATATGCCCCAAACATTTAACTCTTCTCCCAGAAAATCAACAAGTTCGATATCAAATGGTAGGTCAATTTCCTGGTCATTAAGAAAATGGATAGTCTCTAACCCTGCAATAAGACCAGCAGTGCCGTCAAATCTGCCACCTGCAGCTACGGTGTCGCTATGCGAGCCTAAAATGACCTTTTTACCTTCTGGATTTTCCCTAGTGGTTTTTCGAACACCTACTAGATTGCCGCCTGAATCGATTTGACAATCAAGACCCGCAGCTTCAAATTGTGCCCTTAGCCACTCGCGCGCCTTGCTGAATTCAGGGCTAAATACCAATCGTGTAAAAGGGCGGTCAGGCTCTGTGAAAGAGGAGAACGTGGCAATAGCTGTTTCTATGCGTTCTGCGTTACTATATTGAGTAAATGTCGGTGTCATCA
>CBFHYU010000036.1:0-20328 GCA_965660165.1 Puniceispirillaceae bacterium (SeqCode) | reverse complement strand
TAGCCTATGTTAAACCGAGGCGTCTGTTTTGCCAGAAAGGCGGCAATGCCATCTTTGCCATTATCTGAATCAGCACATTCAGACAGGAATCTGGCTTCGCGCTCAAGCTGTTCGGCAAGGTCTGAATCAAAGCTGGTCATAACCAGTTTTTTGATGCGCTGATGAGATGATTGCGGGCCATCTGCTATCATTTGTGCCAGTGCCATAGCACGAGTGAGAAGCTGGTCATCTTCGATAATTTCAGATACTAGCCCCCATTCAAGCGCCTGTTCAGCAGATAGGGTGCGGTTGGTCAGCACCAGCTCATAATAACGTCTGATGCCGATGATTCGTGGCATGAAAAAGCTGGATGACCCATCAGGGGTTAATCCGATTTTGGTGTAGGCAGACACAAATGTTGCTGATTTTGATGCTATCGCAAGTTCTGGAAAGCCAACCATTGATAGCCCGCCCCCTGCCGCTACACCGTTTATGGCGGCAATGACAGGTGCGGCCATTTCAGAAAATAGACATATCGCTTTATGAAAATAATCTGTTACCTGTTTCAGATGCGCACCCATTTCAGGGCTGAACTTGTTGAACGCCTGTAAATCTCCGCCTGCACAAAATGCCTTATCACCTGCCCCTGTCAGGATGATTGCGCCAATATCTGGATTTTGCTGTGTCTGCTCTGCTATCTGGCATAATTCGCGCGCCAATTCCAAATTGATAGCATTCAACATATCTGGCCTGTTCAGGGTAATCACAAGCACACGGCCGTTTTGTTTTATGTTAAGCGTCTGAAAACGCATCTACTCCTCCCTCTATTTTGGCTATCATGTTGTCTGTGACGTAGCCACAGCTATGCTGCCAACTTGCGTGCCTGCCCAGTTTTTAAGCGTAGGCGCGAAAAATGTGGATAATTCTTCTGGCAACGATACCCCAAGAACTGACAGCAAATGGCCAAGAGCTACCTCTGCGGCGCGGGTATTTCCGTCACGCACTTTCAGCATGCCGCCAAGCCCAAGATGGTGACAGGCAAAACCATAGACACCTTCTGCGCCTACCTTGACCGTAATCTCGTCTGCAAATGCCTGATTAACCGCAGAACAGCATCTCCCGCTGCCTGCAATCATAAAAGGTGCTTTGGCAATTGCCTGAGACAGGCGGCGGCATCCGGCCGCCAAACTGTCATCTAGCTCACCGCCCCCTGCAAATAGCGCAAACGCACGTGCCCATGCCTGCAAAGGCGCGCTGAAGGCAGGTGCGCCACAGCCGTCAATTCCATGTGGGAATGACAGAATATCGATATCTGTAAGCTGGTTCATAATCTGCACCATGCGCTTCTGCACTGGATGTTGCCAGTCACTATAGTGGTTTAGATCATGGCCGCTCAGATGCGCCAGAACAAGCATGCCAGCATGTTTGCCACTGCAATTATTATGGATTTTCTCAGGCCTATTGCGCTCGCGCACCTGATTGATAAGGGTTGGCTGGTGAAGCGACCAATGTGCCCCGCATGCAAGCCTCTCATGAGCAATGCCAAATCTGTCAAGCAGGCTACCAACACGGTCAACATGCTTCTGCTCACCATTATGGCTGGCGCATAATACCGCTATCTCTTCATCAGATAGGCGTTCAAGCTGTCCTGCTTTGCATAATGCATCCATCACGGCAAGCGCCTGAAGCGGCTTTATGGCAGAACGTGGAAAGATAACCGCCTCAGCATTGCCATAGCTAAGTATTAGTCTGCCCTGCCCATCACATACAGCGATATCAACCAGATGCTGGCTTTCAACAGCCTGACCACGCATCACATCTATCTGCACAGGATTTTGAAATTGTTGTAAATGGCGCGGCTGCATGTTCGCTATCCTCTTTGGCTAAACCCTGACCAGTGTTATGCGAATTAGCACTAGAATCAAGCAACATCAACAAGATGGATTGCCAAAGCAATAACCATGACGCTATCGTAAAGTCTGTAACGCAATATATTGGTAGGGGGAGAAGGCTATTTATGATCCAATATGACACACTCAAAGCGCAGATAGCATCTGAATTTGGCACCCCTGTAGCGGTGATTGATCTTGATATTGTTGATAAGAATATTGCCAATCTGCAAGCAAGATGTGATGCTGCTGGAATTCAGAACAGACCCCATGTAAAGACGCATAAATCACCTATGCTTGCGCAAAAACAAATTGCAGCAGGGGCAAGCGGCATTACCTGTCAGAAGCTTGGTGAAGCTGAAATAATGGCAAATGCAGGCATTGATGATATTCTCATCGCGACCAATTTAATAGGGGCGAGCCGCTCAGGCAGGCTTGCCGCATTACAGCGCCAGCTTTCTGTGAAATGTTGCGCCGATAATCAGGTAACTCTGGCCGCCTATGCAGACGCAGCACAACAGGCAGAACGACCGCTACAGGTGCTCATTGAATGTGATACTGGCCAAAAGCGTGCGGGCGTTGAAACGGTCGAAGAGATGCTGTTTCTGGCAAGGCTGATACAGCATAATGACTGGCTTGAATTTGCAGGGCTGTTATTTTATCCGCCAGTTGATGGCTGGCAAGCAACTCAGAAATTTTATGATGATGGTGTGGCAGGGCTAGCTGAAGCTGGGCTTCGGCCAGAAATTATATCGACAGGCGGCACCCCGAATTTGCGGCATCTAGGCGTGCTCAAAGGCGCAACAGAACATCGCTCAGGCACCTCAATTTTCAATGACAGAATGATGCTGGCTGATGGCATAGCAGATCATGCAGACTGCGCTTATCATATCTATAGCTCGGTAGTCAGCAAGGCGACGCCTTTGCGGGGCATATTAGATGCAGGCTCAAAAACCTTTAGCTCAGATACAGGCGGGTTAATGGGCTATGGGCTGATAGAAGAATATCCAGATAGTGTGATACATAAATTATCAGAAGAACATGGCTTTTTGGATTTTTCCAATTGCAAAGATATACCTGAAATTGGTGAAATTGTGCGTGTTATCCCAAACCATGTATGTGTCTCAGTGAATATGTTTGACAGGCTGATAATGGTAAAAGATGGCCAGATAGCAGGTGAGCTTGAGGTAAGTGCGCGCGGCAAATTAGTCTAGAACATATCCAAAAACTCCCTCAATACAGGCATAAAAGACATTTGGGGAAATAAGCATCGTCTTAATAACTGAAAAAATAGATCAAAAATCATGGCAGGCTAACAGCTATTACTGACCGTTGATAAGATAGCCAAATTATAATTTTGTTTCTTGTTCAGGCAAAAGATTGTTAGCCTTATAGCCAGAACATGCACTAACAACAAAAAGGCAAAATTTATGCGATTTGGAATTTTAGGGGATGCAAAAATTGCCCGCGAGAAGCTTGTGCCTGCGATTCGAAATGCAGGGCATGAAATTGTCTGTCTTGGACGCCGAGAACCAGAACAACCATTATCAGACTCTATCTGGCAGGGGGTTGAACAGGCCACATATGACGATATGCTGGCACGAGATGATATAGATGCGATTTATAATCCATTGCCTAACCATCTTCATGTGTCATGGACAATAAAGGCAATGCAGGCTGGCAAGCATGTATTATGCGAAAAGCCAATGGCGTTAAGCCTTGATGAGCTAGATAGGCTGGAAGCTAGCCATCAGCAAAGCAACAGATATGTCTATGAAGCCTTTATGGTTCGGCATCATCCGCAATGGGATTGGATAAGGCAGGTTGATATTGGCGCGCGTCAGCTTGCCTCAGCGCAATTCTCATATCCGCCACAGCCAGATGGCAATATTCGGAATTTTGCCGATATGGGGGGCGGGCCTGTATGGGATATTGGGTGCTATTGTGTGCTGGCAGGTATGATGGCATTTAACGCCGCACCAAAGCTGGTAAGTGCGATGCGTATTGCCGAAGCTCATCTGGACGTTGAAAAATCAGCGTCTGGATTGCTAGATTTTGGTGATGGGCAGATGCTTCATTTCTCAGTGTCTAGCGGGGCTAGCCTGTCTCAACATTTCAGACTGATTGGCGAACGTGGCTGGTGTGCGCTAGATGTTCCGTTTAACCCGCCGCCGCTTACCAAAGGGCGGCTTGCGTCACCTGCTATAGAGGCAGAATTTTTATCAGATGGTGCCGAAATTCAGTTTGAGGCGTGTGATCATTACCAGCTTATGATAGATGATTTCGCCGCCGCTTGTGCAGAACATAGACAGGCAGACTTTTCTGATTCGCGCATATTAACAGATATTTTGGCCCAGATTGTTGCCACCCCGTTTAGCGCCTGAAAATAAGCAATCTGATAATGCGCCACAGCCAGCCTATCACCATACTTCTGATCAAGGGATTGTGATATAGGCTGGCGATTGCCCGCTTGATAGCAGGGTGGCGCATTAGCCGCATGGCAAGTAAAATAAGCGCTATTGCAAGTAATGTTAGCGCAATGATTTTCAGCATATATCCATCAGGCTTTCTTCTCAATCTCCATGATAATATGGATATAATCCATTGCATGACCATCAGGATTGGCCGCTACCTCATCCTCATAGCTAGCATAGAATTTATCGACAATCATCTCAATTTCGGCAGGCGGCCTGCCTGCTAGCGCCGTTGAAAATACCGTTTCAGACCAGCTTCGTGTGGTCGGGATAAGCTGAGCGGCAAATTCAGCCGCGCTCATATTATCATCGGCTTCAAAGGTAGTGCGATAGGGGCATTTGGTAAGCTGGGTTTTGGCAGATATCAACGATAATCCAGCCTTGCTAACAGCGCTATTTGCATCCCTAAAGGGGGCTGTAAATTCTTCAATGGTTCGGTAATGCTGGGCAAAGCTGGCACGGATAAATTCATCTTCAGTAATAATGCCGTCTTGCTGAAGCTGGTGCCAATGATGGCTAAATCTGCCAAACATATTTTGCCCACCTGTATTGCCAAGATACCGCCCTTGCTCATCAATGCCGAAATTCATTACAACCAGCCTTCCGCCTACGCACATCTCAGCTGCGCGCGCCAGCAGAATCCGTTCCCAATCTGCGGCGGCCTGTTCAGCAAAAGCAGCTTTTTCTTCAGAATTAGCGCCTACCATATGCACATGACCTGCTATCTCGCATGGTTTGGAAGATACATAATGCATAGCAGTGGCAGAAAAGCCCAAAGATAGGCTGTTATTGGCCATAAGCTGGCGGTGAAAGCCTGTACCACAGCCATGCACAAATACATTTTCGAACTGATCCTGATAGGCAAAATCAGTATGTTCCTGCATCCCCTGCATAGTTTTGAATAAGGTAGAAAAATCATTTGACGGCAGGTCAGTATAGATAATTTCTATTTGCCTGTTATCGCCCCCTTTGCGCAAGCTACTGATAACATGATGCCACATCTCGGCGCTGGTGCCGCCATCTGCTGCCCCAAAATCAGCAAAGCGTATTATAGCTGTATCTGGTAGCTGGGAAACTGCGCTATCAATCAAAGGCTTAATGCTATCAATGGCATGTTTTGCACCTGCGGTGCGTTGTGAGTAATATCCTGCGCCTCGCATCGATAATACTGACTGAGTATTTAACGTCTTATCTGTCATGCTCCATTTCCTTTATTCAGCGTTTATAGCATTAAGATTAGCATAGATTGTGCGTAATTCACGTCTCATTACTTTACCCGTTGTTGTTAGGGGTAGCGCATCTGTCCAGAAATACTGTTTTGGGCACATATGCGGAGATAGCCTTTTACGCACCAGCATGCTAAGCTCATCTGCCAGACTGTCTTTATCTATCATGCTATCAGACACCACCAAAATAGCAGTGATAGCTTCCCCTTTAAGCGGGTCAGGCAGGCCAATTACCCCTGCATTTACAATATCTTTATGGCTTATCAGGCAATTTTCAATTTCGGTGGGGCCAATCCGATATCCAGCAGAGCTGATAATATCATCATCGCGTGATACAAATCTGAAAAAGCCTGCATCATTCTGAATGGCTAGATCGCCAGTCATCAGCCAGTTTCCGTGAAATTTATCTTTGGTCTTTTCAGCCTGTCCCCAATAGCCGATAAACATTACAGGGTCAGGGCTAGCAATCCCTATCTGGCCAATTTCCCCTGCAGGCAGGATGTTACCCTGATTGTCAAAAATCGCTAGCCTGTGTCCTGGCACTGCCTGTCCCATAAAGCCTTGAGGACAAGGCACATCAGGCCTGCTGGTGCAAATCACCAGATTACATTCTGTCTGGCCGTAAATCTCGTTAATCGACACCCCAAGACAGCTTTGCGCCCACTCAGTGATAATATCTGGTAGCGCTTCTCCGCCTGAAGCAATGCTTCTGATATTCACATTTTCTGGCAGGCTATGATTGACACTATAGGCCTGCATCATCTTCAGGGCAGTTGGCGGCAAAAACAGATTTCTTATCTGGTAGTCTGCTATCAGCTGAAAGGCTTTTTCAGGGTCAAATTTGCGCATTCGATGGCTGATAAGCGGCACGCCATAATATAGGGCAGGCAAGGCTAAATCCATCAAGCCGCCTATCCATGCCCAGTCAGCAGGTGTCCATGCAATATCGTCTGGCTGAGGTAGGTGATTGTGGCTTATTTCGATATTTGGCAAATGGCCGAGCAAAAAACGATGCGCATGTAATGCCCCCTTTGGTGCGCCTGTTGTGCCAGATGTATAGATCATAATCGCAGGATCATCTTTGCCCGTTTGTGGATGAATGCGCTCTGGCTTTTGGGTATCAATCAATTGCCAGAAATTATGGCATTGCGGTGAGCTGGCGATATCTGCTGGCGGGCTGTCAATCAGCAAAATATGCTCAATAGCAGGACATTCAGCAACTATCTGGCTTAGCTTTTCATAACCTGAGCTATCTGTAATCACAAATCTAGCGGCACTATCATTCAACCTATATAAAAGCGCATCATGTCCAAATAGGCTGAATAGCGGAAGCATTATCGCCTCACTATAATAGCCTGCAATATGGCTGATAATGGTCTCAGGGCATTGCGGTAACATCAGCGCAATTCTGTCTTGGCGTGCCAGCCCAAATTGCGTCAAGGCAGCACGCAATGCACATGCCGCATCTTCTATTTGCCCATAGCGCCAGTAATGCGGTGTATCCTGCGCGTCAATATGGATTAGCGCAAGGCGGTCGGCTTGCACCTCTGCCCATCTACCACAACAAAGATAGCCAATATTTATCTGCTCGGCTATGTTCCATTCAAAGGGCGCATCACCTACCAAGCGTGGTGCAAATTCAGTATGTGCATCCAGCCTATCTGTCATGGTGTGATGTTTCTATGCCATGCCGCCATCTAATAGCTAGCCTGTCTGATAGGGTGTGGCCGTTTGCGCAAATTCGGCAATTGCCTTGTGATAATCTGAGCTAAGCTGTGCAATCAGCTCAGCTGTTTGTGGCAAATTATCTACTGAGCCAACACCGTGACCTGCTGACCATACATCTCGCCATGGTTTTTTCTCATTATTCTGCTGATCAAGCGCATCTGCCAGCTCTTTATTGATATCAAGCGTGCCATGATCTGATGGCGTATAGGTGTCAAGCGAGCCAGACATAAAGGATGCTGTAACCCCTGTCACCTCATCAGTGGTAACAATATCGCCAAGCGCACTGTCTAGCACCATCTGTTTATAGGCTGGTGGTGAGGCACATTCCTGAGTGGCAATAAAGCGGGTGCCCATATATGCAAGGTCAGCCCCCATCATCTGGGCGGCGGCGATATCGCGGCCTGTACTAAGTGACCCTGACAGCAAAATCGTACCATCAAAAAACTGCTTCACCTCATTGATAAGGCCAAATGGGCTTGCTAGGCCTGTATGTCCGCCAGCCCCTGCTGCCACACAAATCAAACCATCAACCCCCGCGGCTGCCGCCTTTTTGGCATGACGAAGCGAGATAATATCATGATAAACCAGCCCGCCCCATTCATGCACTGTGTCAACCACATCACTTACCGCACCTAGCGAAGTGACCACAATCGGCACCTTATAATGTTTCAGCAATGCCAGCTCATCGTTAATAACGCTATTTGATTTATGTACAATCAGATTGACAGCATAAGGCGCAGGGTGCGTGCCTGTCTGCTGATAATGCGTGTCAAGCGCTGCGCTAATCTCTGCCAGCCAGCTATCTAGCCCATCAAGACTACGCTGGTTTTTAGCAGGGAAACTGCCAATCACACCATTGATACAGGATTGAATAACCAGCTCAGGGTTTGACGCCAGAAACATAGGGGCTGCCATTAGTGGGATAGCAAGGCGATCTGTAATAGCTTGGGGTAGCGCCATCAACCAACGCCTTCAATAATAACCAGCGTGCCAGTTGAATTATCCTCACGCATCTTTCTGACAGGGGCATAGGCCTCACTATCCATAAATTCACGCGCGATTTTGACAGAGGGGAATTTCAATAGCACCATGCGGGTAGGGCGCCATAGACCGTCATTGATAACATCCATATCGCCGCCACGCGCCAAATATTCACCGCCATATGCTGCGACAATCGGCACGACTTTTCCTTTATAGATTTCATATTGTTCTTGATTATGAATATCTACATCTACAATGATATAAGCAGGGTTTTCGCTCATGCTGGCTTGTCCTTTCATTTAGATAGAGTGACTCAATACATCCTATATCTGTAATGAAACCATGTTTTCAGCATGATGCCAACTAGCTAAGCCACTTAATATCCTGCCGCCATTCCATCTTTGCGTGGGTCAGAGCCGCCTATCAGCATATCAGTATCCGGGTCAATCCAGATAGCCTGAGACCCGCCAATCGGCTTTTTAGCGTAAACCACATTATGCCCTTTTGCTTTCAGCGCATCAAAAATAGAGTTCGGGATTGTGGTTTCTAGCTCAACCTCATCTTTGAACGGATTTGGGAAGAAACGCGGCCTGTCCTGAGCTTGCTGGATATCAAGCCCATAATCAAACATGGCAGTCAGAAACTGCATATGGCCAAAGGCTTGATACTCACCACCCATTACCCCGAATGACATAGCGGTTTTGCCGTGCTTGCTCACAATGCCTGGAATGATGGTATGCAGTGGGCGCTTGCCAGGCTCAACACTATTTGGATGACCAGGCTGAACCACAAATCCCATGCCTCGATTTTGCAATAGCACCCCAGATTCAGGCGCAACAATGCCAGAGCCAAAAGTATTATAGACTGTGTTGATAAGCGAGCAGGCATTTCTGTCTTCATCAACCACACTGACATAGACAGTATGACGATGCGCAGGCAGGCTACTTGGCGGAAGCTGATTATTGGCTTTGTCTGTATCTATCTGATCAAACAGCATCTTTGCATATTCTTTAGACAGCATCTGCGCTACAGGTACGTCAATAAAGCTAGGGTCTGCCAGCACTGCACCTCTATCGCGATAGGCTAGCTTGCCAGCTTCAATTTCCATATGCAGGCGTTCTGCTGTGATCGGGCTATCTGCTGAACAATCAAAATGAGACGCCATATTCATCAGCAATAGGGCAATGACCCCCTGTCCATTAGGCGGGCATTCCCAAATATCATATCCTCTGAAATCTGTTTTTATAGGTTCAATATAGTCTGCGATTGCGCGGTCAAAATCTTCCTGACTATGCAGGCCGCCTAATCTGTTCAGCTTGGCCAGAATATCATCTGCGACCCAGCCTTTGTAGAATCCATCACGCCCCTTTGCCGCAATTTCGCGCAAGGTACGTGCCAATTGTGGCTGGCTATGTGCCATGCCTTGCGCCAACGGTTTACCGTCCCGAAGAAATGTTTTGGCCGCATCTTCATCCCCAGATAGAAGCGGGCCCATATCTGCGAAATCAAACGCAACACGCTGTGCCACAGGATAGCCTGTTTCAGCATAATAGATGGCGTTCTCCAGAATCTTGTCTATGGGCAGTTTGCCATGATCGGTATTAAGCCTTAGCCATGCATCAACGGCAGTTGGTACGGTAACAGAATGGGGTGTCTGCTGTTCAATTTGCTCGATGCCATGTTCCAGAAGCCAGCTATCAGATAGCCCCAAAGGCGCTCTACCAGACCCGTTAAGTGCGATCGGGGTCGAAGAATGTGCAGGTGCATATAGACAGAAACAATCACCGCCAACACTTGTCATGGCAGGTTCTACAACACAATGAGTCGCCACAGCCGCAATCGCAGCATCAACAGCATTGCCGCCCTGACGCAAAATATCTAGCGCAGCAGAGGTTGCAAGCGGATGTGATGTGCTTGCCATTGCGCGAGGCGCATATACAGGAGATCTTCCTGGTTGTTGAAGGTTTCTCATCATCATTTCTTTCTTCAGTGTTACAAATAGATAGCCAGCTTAATTTAGCGTTAACAAAATATTATTCAATCTAGAAGTTTGCGAGTGTGGAGGGGCAGTTTTTATTGCGGGTAAGAAGGGGTTGATACCAGAAAATCCCGTAAAGCTGAATAGGTTTGATCTGGCGCTTCTTCTGGCAGAAAATGACCCCCTGAAACACTATGGCCTGATACGGTGTGGGCATATCGTCCCCAGATTTCTAGCACATCGAATTTTTTGCCTACAAAACCTTGTGCGCCCCATAATGCAAGCACCGGCATATCAAGCATCTGGTCTCTATCTGCTCGGTCATGGGCAAGGTCAATGGTGGCGGCGGCACGATAATCTTCACAGCTTGCATGAATAGTCTCTGGCTGGCAAAAACAGCGCGTATATTCTGCAAGTGCCTCTGGCGTATGCGCCCCTTTCGTTTTGCCCCAATGCCCTAGCTTTTTTTCCAGAAAAAATGCCGCATTTGCGCCAATAAGCTGTTCTGGCAATGGCGCAGGCTGCGTTAGAAAAAACCAATGATAATAGGACATCGCAAACTGCATATCAGTGGCTTCATACATATCAAGGGTCGGGGCAATATCCAGCACTGCCAGCGCAGATATTCTATCGCGGTAATCTCTGGCTAGCCTATGGGCAACACGGCCGCCCCTATCATGGCCAATAACCCCAAAATGCTGATGGCCAAGCGCTGACATTACTGCTGCCATATCTGCTGCCATTTCACGCTTGGAATAGGGGCTATGATGCGCATCTGTCTGAGGTTTGCCACTATCGCCATAGCCGCGCAAATCAGCTAGCACAACGGTAAAATCAGCCGCCAGCAAAGGCGCTATCTTATGCCACATATAATGGGTCTGAGGATAGCCATGCAGGCATAAAATGGCAGGGCCTGTGCCCGCAAAACAACATTGTATCAATGTTCCATTAGCCTGTATGTGGCGATAGGTAAATCCGTCAATTCTGTTCATGCATAATGTTCCTTTTTGATTATATCTGCAGCCTTTTCAGCAATCATAATGGTAGGCGCGTTGGTATTTCCTGATACTAATTCAGGCATGATAGACGCATCCACCACCTTCAGCCCCCTGATGCCATACAGATTCAACTGGTCATCTACCACATCGCCCGCCAGAGGTTCAGGACCCATTCGGCAGGTAGAAACAGGGTGATATAGCGTAACACCTGTGCTTCGGGCATAATCAAGCAATTCATCATCTGTCACCAGATCAGCACCTGGTTTTAATTCTTCTTTTGCGATTGAGGCAACAGGCTGGGTTGACATCAATCTGCGTGCTATCCGCATCCCTGCAAGATGCACCTGACAGTCAATTTCCTGATCCAAATATTTTGGATTTATCACGGGGTTATCCTCAATATTAGCAGAGCTGATATGCACATAGCCTCTGGAATGGGGGCGAAGCTGGCATGGTCCTATGGTCATCCCGCCAAATTTATCAAAGATACGGCGTGCTGGATTTTCAAAGCTTGCATTGGCAATGTGATATTGAATGTCTGGAATATCCATCGCCGGATCACTTGCAACAAATCCCCCTAGAATGCCAGCAGGCAAGGATAGCACACCACGCCTTGCTGTGGCATATTTGAACAGCTCGCCAATAAATTTCAGCCCTCTTGCACGATGATTTAGCGATAGGTGATCGTCAATTCGCCATGCCAGACGTGAGATAAAATGGTCTGAGAAATTCTCGCCAACCCCGTCTAGCCTGTGTCTGATTGCAATGCCATGTGCTGACAGAATCTCTGGCTTGCCAATGCCAGCCAATTCAAGCAATTGCGGTGATTGTATTGCACCAGCAGACAGGATAATTGCGCGTCTTGCCCGCACTCTGCGTTGGCTGTTGTTTTGTGTGATGGTGACATATCGCGCCTGTTTTGCCCCTTCAGTTTCAAGGTCATCACTGTCAAAGCCGACTGAGGTCACGCGGCTATTGGTAAGAACGGTTAGATTCTTGCGCGCACGGGCAGGATCAATATAGGCGCGTTTGGCAGAATAGCGTGTGCCTTTTTTTTGGGTTACCTGATAATATCCAAAGCCATCTTGATGCGCGCCATTAAAATCTGGATTATATCTATAGCCTGCATTCTGGGCAGATTCACAAAGCAAATCTAGCGCATGATAGCGTTCTTGGATTTCTGATACTTCAAGCGGGCCATCTGTGCCGTGAAACGCTGGATCAAGCCTATCTTTTTCAGCAACCTTATTATCATCAATCAGGCGGTTTGCCCGTTCTGCTTTGATAAAATAGGGAAGCACATCATCAAAAGACCAGCCTATATTGCCCCGCTGTGCCCAGCCATTATAATCTTCTGCCTGACCTCTGATATATAGCATTGCGTTAATAGATGATGATCCCCCCATCACCTTGCCCCGAGGCATATCAATCTCGCGATATTTCATGCCTTCATCAGCTTCATTTTTGAACATCCAGTTAAATTCTGGCCTGTTCATCAATTTGATATAACCTGACGGAATATGGATAAGCGGGTTGGTATCATCATTGCCAGCTTCAATCAGAATGACAGAGATATTGCTATCTTCAGATAATCTGCCAGCTAGCGTACAGCCTGCTGAACCTGCGCCAACTACAATATAATCTGCTTCTATGTCTGGCAATGTCATCTTTATCTCCCCCACATATCCTAATGGTGTATTATTACATCCACTATCTTCATCATCATAAGCCTAAAGTGTGGCCATCTTGTCAATTATAGCTTTAATTTCTGCCTGATGGGCGCGCGCCGTTGCTTCAGCCTGAGCTTGGGTAGTAGGCAAAAAGCGGATTTTGCTAGCAGAGGATAGCCGTGCAAAGGCTGGCAGATCAGCAGAGATAATGCTAGCGATTTTGGTGTAGCCGCCTGTGGTCTGGTGGTCATTCATCATGATAATTGGCTGGCCATCACCTGGAATCTGGATTGCACCACGTACAATCCCATCTGACAGAATATCAGCATTATGGCGGTGAGCAATCACAGGACCTGCCAGCCGAATACCCATTCGGCTCATTTTTGATGTGAGACGCCATTCACTATTTACAAACATCTTGATAGCATCATCTGTAAACCAGCTTTGCTGTGGGCCCAGCACAATCTGAAACTGGTATTTTCGAGCAAAAATCTGCGGATCAATCTGGCGGCTGGGGCTGTCATTATCTGGCAAGATAAGCGGAATCTGATCGCCATCTGACAGCAATGCTCCCCTCAGCCCGCCCATCTGCGCATTGGCAGAACAGGATTGCGAGCCAAACGGGGCGGGAATATCAAATCTGCCGCCGATAGCAATAAACGCACAATTGGTATCTCTGAAAAACCCTGTTGAAATGATATCACCTGCTCTAACTAGCTGTGATTTGCCAGCGCCAAGTTCGGTTTGCTCGCCATCTGGCCGTGTGATGGTCAGCCTGTCAGTTACAGTGCCTGTCAACGCAATGGTGATATCATCAGATACAGAAAAGCTAAAGCCGCCAAGACATATCTCAAACCCTGCCGCAGAGGCTGGATTGCCAACTAGCATGTTGCCAACCAACAGCGCATCTTTATCCATTGCCCCGCCCTCAGGCACCCCAAATGCCTGATAGCCAACACGTCCGCCATCTTGGATCGAGCTATGAGGCCCAGCACTGATAATTGAGATATTATGGCTCATTATTCTGCTGCCTCCATGATCTCAAAAGAGGGGCGTTTGCCTGATTTTGATAGCTGATAATGCTGGTCAAACTGATCTGGCGAAATCGCTGAAAATGCAACCCTATCCCCTGCTGATAGCCAAATGGGCTGGTCTTGAGCTGGATCAAATAGCATATAGGGCATGCGGCCTATCAGGTTCCAGCCACCTGGACTATCAAGCGGATAGATCACGGTCTGATCCATCGCTATCCCGACTGAGCCTTGCGCCACATCTGTTCTTGGGTTTGAACGGCGCGGCAGATACAGCGGTGCAGGCAGGCCTGTCATATAGCCAAGACCTGGTAAAAATCCCATAATTGCCACCTCATGTATCACAGATTGATGAAGCTCGATAATCTGTTGCGGGCTTAGTGAAAGCTGGTCTGAAATTTCTGCCAGATCAGGGGCATATTCTGCGTCATAACAGACGGGCAAATGCCATAATTTGGTTGGCTGGCTCGTGCCTGCCTCGCTCATCATCAATAATGGATATAGCACAGATTTTAGCTGGCTTGCTGTGATGGTAAGCGGATCATAATGTATCAGCAAGCTTGCCAGTCCTGGCACAATATCTGTAATGCCTGTTATCACGCCTGCATTTCGTCTGTGATTTATTTCTGATGCTAGCTTGCGTGCTAGGATAGTCAGCACTGATTTATCTTCAATCGCACATAAAATATCATGATAGGCAGGCTTATAGCCGCCCAGATCAAGCAACAGCCCTGTATCGCCGCACGGATGCCAGATAGGGGTAGGTAATTCAGAGGACACAGCGTCAGAGTTCTTGTTGGACATAAATAATATTTTGGATCGGGCTGGTTAAAGACGTGGTGCAGGCAAAATTGCTGGTATTCAGATATCAGTTCTGGTTATGCTAATCATACATAACTTACTGTGGCGATTTAACAGGTTAGTGACAAGGTAAAATGACAAGATTTAATCTGAATGCTGATATGGCCGAAGGGTTTGGCGACTGGCAGATGGGACATGATGATGGGTTGCTAGGCATTGTCAATACAGCCAATATTGCCTGCGGGTTTCATGCTGGTGACTATAATATTATGGGCAGTGTCATGACACAGGCCAAAGCCAATAATGTATCTGTTGGGGCGCATCCTGGATTTTATGATTTACATGGGTTTGGGCGGCGGCCTATCCATCTAAGCGATAGCGAGGTTGAACGGCTAATCGCCTATCAGCTTGGCGCGACACTTGCGGTTGGCCAATTATCTGGCATAGCTGTCACGCATATTAAGCCGCATGGCGCTATCAATAATATGGCATGCGCAGATAGAGCCCTTGCAGATGCGATTGTCAGAGGCACAAAAGCAGTAGATAGCAACATCATCCTGCTCGCGCCTGTGTTAAGTGAATTATATAAAGCAGGCGAGGCGGCAGGGCTTGCGGTGGCAGGTGAGGTATTTGCAGATAGAGCCTATATGCCAGATGGCCAGCTTGTGCCTCGCTCGCGCCCAGATGCGATGATAGAGGATAAAACAGAGTCTCTAACGCAATGTCTTGAAATATTTTGCGATCATATTATTCGCTGTATTGATGGCTCAACATTAGCGGTTCAGGCAGAATCTGTCTGTGTGCATGGTGACGGGCCACATGCGGTTGAGATTGCAACTTTTATCAAAGAGGGGCTTGAGGCAGAAGGCTTGCAGCCTGTCTGTTTGCCAGATATGCTTTCAACACCATAACCTAATTCTATGAAGGAGCTTTATAATGCCTCGTTTCGCCTATCATCAATTCTTATATGGCAGTGATAATTACGGTGTACTTATTCACGATCCTGATACAGATCAGACTGCCGCGATTGATGCAGGGGATGCTGGCAAATATCAGCAAGCATTAGATGAACAAGGCTGGCAGTTGACCCATATCTTTATTACCCATCATCATGGCGATCATACTGAAGGGGTTACCGCGCTTGCTGAGCAGACAGGCGCACATATTTATGGCCCAGATGGCACAAATCCAGGTCATGAGGCCATTATGACAACGCTTGCAGGCGGGGATGTAATCGAATTTGCAGGCGCCCAGATCAATATTATCCATACGCCAGGTCATACGCTGGATATGCTAAATTATTATCTTCCCTCAGAAGGGGTATGTTTTACAGGGGATACACTATTCTCGCTCGGGTGCGGCCGCGTTTTTGAAGGCGATTTTGATATGATGTGGCATAGTCTGACAAAACTAATGGCGCTTCCAGCAGATACAATCATCTATTCCAGTCATGAATATACGCTGGCTAATGCAGAATTTGCGTTATCTGTTGACCCTGATAATCAGGCATTAAAAGACAGGGCGGCCGACATTGCATCAAAACGGCAAGAGGGGCAGGCGACTGTACCCTCTATCCTGTCTGAAGAGCTGGCAACCAATCCGTTCCTAAGAGCATCTGATGGCGCAATAAGGGCGCATCTCGGACTGCAAGATGCCACTGACGCTCAGGTGTTTGCTGAGATAAGGCGCAGAAAAGATAATTTCTGATCACGGCCATATATGGTTGATTGATTGCCACAAATGCCCCCTATAGCTCACAGTATATGGGGGCATTTTATTGACAGAGCTACTAGATATTGATAGGCTTGTGTCAAAACCTTGACAGACTGAATTGTGGGCATCTTATGGCTCAAGCCGCCTCACTTCCAGACCAGAAAACTGGCCAATTATCCCTTGATCTTGGGCTTGCGCACGATGCGCCAGCAATGCCGGATAGGGATATGCCTGAACAGCCTATTGTCAAAACAATGTTATTTCCAAGACATATCACACTGCCTCATTTTGGGCAGATTCAGCGCCAGCTTAAACAAGCCTTTGCTCCATTTGGCATTGATATAGAGTTTAGATTTACCCGTCAGAACAGGCTTGAAATGAAATGGGTTTTTGCACCAGAGCTTCATCAGCATGGCGATCATGACATCTCTCAGATGGCTGGTTTTGCCCAGCTTGTTCGTCCTGCGTTATCGCTTACTGATGCAGAAAGACAGGCGTTTGAATCAATTATGATTGATTTTGAAGAAGCCTAATTTTATCCAACGACCAATTTTTGAATATGCACGTCTGATATTGTTGCGGCATCTTCATCTTCCTGACCTGTTAAGATAAGCTCATTAAGCCTCTGTTTTAATTCTTCTGCTAGCTTTTGCCTGTCTTCACGGCTAACCAGCTCATCAGGACGTTTTGTTAGCAGATGGGCAAGAATGACATTGCGCATCGCAGGGTCAAAGCGGAACATGGCACTTAACAGGCTATCGCCTGAAAGGGGCGGCGCATAGATGCTAACCGCCAGCTCGATGGTAATCAGCTTTTTGCTATCTTTCAGATTTGAAATAAATGGTATCGGAAACAAATAATAGCTATGTTTTGGTCTATTAAACAGCATCAATGCCTGTTCTTCTTCTGACAATACAGGCTCAATTTCAGGGGCTTCTTCTTTTTTTGCCAGTACGCCAGTTGCCGCCAGCCTATCCTCTAGGGATTGGTTTTGCGGTGATGCGGGCGTAGCCAGATTGACATAACCCGCATAAAACATGCCGAACACCGCACTTACCGCAGTGCCAAGCAATGCCGCAAAGCCAAGTTTTGCAATGAGTGATGGGGGTGTTACAGCTTCAGCCATTATTTCTGCCACAGTTACATTTCAAGGCCAATCAGACCAGAAATCATGGATAATAGATAGATTGTCTGGCTAAAGATGGTGTTGATAACTTGCGTGAAAATGGAATACATCCAGCTAGGATTCATAATATAAAGCCATCCAACTGCACCAACACAAACAATTCCAATAATTGCCAGAAGTGATAACAGCATTCGTGACAAAAATCCGCTATGTTTTTGCTGTCTGCCTGCTTCAAGTTCTTTTTGGGCAGCGGTAAGTTGGCGCACTAACTTTAGCACGGCGGTCAAATCTTGTTGTTGTTGATTGGCGCGATGTTCAATCTGTTCAATTCTTTCAAGCAATTCCGCAGGGATAGGCGCTTTTTCCATATGGCTAAATACCTCGCTTCTTATCGCAGATAAGGCATCTTCATGTGACGGTTTAGGCTGGCCAGATGGGGCTATAGACGGAGCTTTAACAGGCATCGCTACAGGCTCTGCTGCAGCTGGCTTAGGGCTGACAGAGGCCACAGCTGTCTGAGCGGGGGTAGGCTGTGATATCTGGCGTTGCTCATCAGACGGTGCGGCTGTCTGTATGGGGTCTGAAGGGGGTGTCTCTGCCATTCTGCTCTCCTGTTCGCGTTGCTGGGTTGCAAAACGCTCTGACGGGGGGATATCATTATGTTTCTGAGCCCAAAATGGCGCAGAGTCCCGCTGCTGCCCACGCCCATCTTCTTGCTTATGGCTGAAGCGTTCTTGTCTTGGGGTTGTTGCGGCTTCATCCATCAAAGATTTCAGCCGCCCCATAATGTGAGCTTGCTGTTCAATTCTGGATAAATTGGTAACTGTACCTGACTGTTTTGCATTAGCCATCGACATTTGCGCGTCATGTTGCTGTTCATTTTGTTTCGTTTTTGTTGAAACAAATGATTTTTTTGCGCTTTCAATCTGCTGTCTGATCAGATCATTATCCATACGCTATCTCATTATAAAATGGTTTCGCATAATATTATTCAATAAAAACAATAACTAGCGAAGTTATTCAAACCTGTATCCCTGTATCTTGCAAGATTTGATCCGTCTGAAGGCTGATAATTCAGAATTTACCATTTCTGTCCAAATCATCTGGCCTAATTTTTCCATCCAGCGCTGATTTATGGACTGCACTTTGCGGCTACATTGCCCTGTCTGAGATAGTCCAAGCGCCGCGTCATCCAGCCTACAATCGGCGTCGCTATTGCCAATTATCTCATTCTGTTCATTCAGCCATTCAACTGAAACAGCTGTGATCGGGCGTGGTTTGGTGTTGGTAATCTGCATAAATAACCGATAATGAACTAGCTGTTGACCTGTGCTGGTAGTTTCAAATTCCAGCCTGACCTGACATGGGATAGTCTGTGATATTGCTGCTGTGCTGGCTATTGACCACAAGCATAGAGCCATAGCGAATAGTCGCGGCACTCTAAGCCAATGGGATAGGCGGTGAGCGGATAACAGAACTGGTCTCATCATAAATAAATTTCTGATAATCAAAAAACTGGTCTTAAAATTGCACATTATTATGACGTGATTGTGTTTACGTCACAAGTGGCGCAGATGTTATCATATGCAAATAAAGGATTTATGGCTGTTATCATCACAGCCATTGCCATTTATTATGTTAGTCGATGGAGCGTGACATGGCAGAAGAAGTTGATTTAAGTGAACGCCTTTCTGGTATCCTAGAGGAAATCAAGGATGTTATGGAACAGCGAAAACAGCGCATTGAAGAATTACGACAAGAAATAGCAAATATCGAACGTGATAATGATGATCTTGAAAAGACGATATCTGAACTATTAAACGGATTTTAACCCAAGCTGACTAGATTCAGCAGAAATGCTAGTGCGTTTCACCACCTTCATCATCCATTGCCTGCCCCTGAATTGCCTGCGCCCCGAAATAGGTTTTTAGCTCAGGCACTTGGTCAACCAACGCTCCAAGCAATTCAGATACATGTTGCTCTGCCTGCTGTGCATCTGTTGCGTCTACTTCCATGACGCCATCAATTAGCCATCTCACTTTAATTTTCATTCGTCTGCTCACTTTCCATAATTGGTTCGCCGGCAACGATACGGTCAAATAATATGTTAGTCTGGGCTTGAAGCTCGCTAATTTGTTCGGGGGCTAGCTCTTCTTCTGCTTCATCTCTTAGCGTTATGGTCTCTGGTATATTTAAGGCAGTCGCAAGTGTGTACCAGATATAGGCTGTCTCATAATCCTGTTCAGGCAAAAGCTCCAGATGATAGCGTGCTAATTGCGTGATGGTCTCAAGATAGCCGTCATTCACGCGGTCAATCAGCCATGTTTTTACACGCACCAGAACGGCCTCAATATCCGCCTCTGTCATCCTGTCCTGAATTTCTTCTGCCAGCTCTTCTGCCTGTTCAATGGCGCCAAGCTGTGACAGCCGCGCCCAGAACAGCGCATCACTATAATTTTGTGGTCTACCACGTCCTGACTGAAGAAGCACAGCCACATTATATTGTGCCTCTGGATCGCCTGCTTCTGCCAGCTTGATAAATCGTATCAACCCTTCTTGAAATTGCTTATCTTTGATGGCTTTTACTGCCTGAGCAAACTCGCTCATGCCCGTTTGATTCGCTGAATTGTTTTCTGCGTGCGCTGGTATCAGCATTGTAAGGCAGATAAATAGCGCAATTATTACCCGTGCTATTGCACCTATTATAGGATTGCTGAAGCATGTCTGTCTGCCG
>CBFHYU010000035.1:0-22114 GCA_965660165.1 Puniceispirillaceae bacterium (SeqCode) | reverse complement strand
TGGGGTATGATTGGGTTGGCATCACCCCAGGACCCGTATGGTGGTGCTGGCATGGGGAGACACTCCATAACCTTCGCCGTCAACAAGAATAAGAACATCAAAGGGTCTTTAACGGTCTTTTTGAAGTGTCGGTAAATTAGAACCACCATGGCGGCAAAAACGTCGCCATGGGATTCGTTACTTCTGCTTTGATAAGAGTATACCTCACGTGGAAGAAGTTTACCAAAGGTTCTATTATCGAACTTTAGCTCATGCATCTGAGCTCATTTCTTAGCATTTCGTTTTATATGCAATGACTTGCTTGTGGACTCTTGTCCTTTGCGGTTTCCGATTGTCTGCCATATGCCTCCATGTTTTTGGATTGCTACCATTTTGAATGCATAGGTCCTTTTGCCGAAGCGCTGTTAAAAAACCTTTTCAGCGGGGCTGATTAGGCTTAATACATAGATATGTATAGTTCGTCCTTTGTCCATATTCATGATAGTCGCTATTCTTGGTTTCGCCTGGTTATTACCTTAATCATTGCGGTGTTTGCGAATACGGGCATGTGGGCGGTGATTACCATCATGCCCTCACTAGAAGCAGAATTTAATACCGTGCGGTCTGCTACATCCCTGCCCTTTACGGTGAATATGCTTGGGTTTGCGCTTGGCAATCTGGTGGTAGGCAGGATGATTGATAAATTCGGTGTTACCCTGTCTGTATCGGTTGCTGCGATATTTAGTGCTGTGGGCTATTTGCTATCCAGCATGACAGATAATTTTTATCTTCTGATCTGTCTTCATCTTATTCTAGGGTTTGGCACAGCCGCAGGCTTTGGGCCGCTTATTTCTGATATTTCTCATTGGTTTTTGCGTCATCGTGGTATTGCGGTTGCGCTGGTTGCCAGTGGTAATTATCTAGCAGGCACGTTATGGCCATTATTTCTCTCTGATGTGCTGATTGATCATGGTTGGCGAGATGCGTATCAGCTATTAAGCCTGCTTACAGTCATCACAATCATTCCGCTTGCGTTTCTGCTGAGACGAGAGGTGCCCGCAGAATCCCACCAATTTGCAGGCCAGCTTGCAGAGCAAAAACGAGGCTCTCTGAAGATATCGCCAACCGTGCTGATAGGCCTGCTGGGGATTGCAGGTATTGGCTGTTGTGTGGCGATGTCGATGCCGCAAGTCCATATTGTTAGCTATTGCGTTGGTTTAGGCTTTGGGCCTGCTGTTGGGGTGCAGATGCTATCGATCATGTTATTTGGTGGGGTAATTAGCCGGATTGTATTTGGCTTTATCGCAGACAGGATGGGCGGAATTCAGACAGTATTGCTTGGGGCATGTCTGCAATGTATTGCGCTTGTGATGTATATTCCGTTTGACGGTCAAAGCTCGCTTTTTGTGGTAAGCCTTATTTTTGGCCTGTCACAAGGCGGAATTGTGCCAAGCTATGCGGTGATTGTGCGTGAATATCTGCCGCCAAAACAGGCTGGCTCTAGCGTTGGATTTGTGATGATGATGACGATTATTGGCATGGCGCTAGGCGGCTGGATGTCGGGCTGGGTTTATGATCTCACAGGCTCATACCAGATGGCTTTTATTAACGGGATTGGCTGGAACGGGCTTAATTTGGTGATTATGCTATGGCTTCTAAATCGCCATTTGCGTACCAAAGCCCTGATGAACGCAGCTGGCTAGCTCTTCGCCGATATAAATATGTTTACAGCTAGCTTAGTCTAACTCAATATCTGATAAGGTAGTAAGGGGGATGGTATGAATCTTAGCATGATGCTGAATCAGCATATCAATAGCGGTAAGGTAGTTAGGGTAGGGCTTATCGGGGCTGGTAAATTTGGCTCGATGATCCTAAGTCAGCTGCAGCATGTTGAGGGTGTTGAGGTTAGTGCCATTGCCGATCTTGATCTTGCCAAAGCCACAGCATCTTGCGCGCGCGTAGGCTGGGATATAGATAGCTGTTTTGCCCCTGATATTCAGTCTGCGCTGTCACAATCCAAAAGCTGGCTCACCCAAGATGCCTCAGCCCTGTTTGAGATAGATGAAATTGATTGTGTTATCGAAGCAACAGGCCATCCTTTGGCAGGGGTACGGCATGCGCTTCAGGCTATTGCCCATCAAAAGCATGTGGTAATGGTAAATGTTGAAGCAGATGTGCTATGCGGCGCCTATATTGCGCAAAAAGCATCTGAGGCGGGATGTGTTTACACAATGGCTTATGGCGATCAGCCTGCGGCAATTTGTGAGCTGGTAGACTGGGTGCGTACAAACGGCTTTGAGCTAGTATCCGCAGGCAAGGGGATGAATTTTGCACCTCACTATCGCTATTCCACCCCTGATACGGTATGGGGATATTTTGGCTGGACTGACGAAGAAGTGGCAGCAGGTGATTTTAATCCCAAAATGTATAATTCATTTACAGATGGCACAAAGGCAGCCATTGAAATGGCAGCTGTTGCCAATGCCACAGGCTTGAGCTGTGCAGAAGAAGGGCTTGGATTTTATCCAGCAGGCCTGCATGACCTTGCTACTATTTTCAGGCCAGAAGATGCAGGTGGCAGGCTAAAGACAGCAGGGCTTGTCGATATTGCGGCAAGCCGCGAGCCAGATGGTCGTGCGGTGCTGAATAATATTCAATATGGCATGTTTGTTACCTTCAAGGCGCCTAATGCCTATACGCGCGACTGTTTCCAGCAATATGGTCTGCTGACTGACCCGTCTGGATGGTATGGGTCTATGTGGCGACCTTTTCATCTTATCGGGCTTGAGACAAATACCTCTATTTTATCGGCTGTGCTGAGAGGTGAGGCTACAGGCACGTCACGATACTGGCAGGCAGATGCGGTTGCAACGGCCAAGCGGGATCTTACAGCAGGAGAGCTGTTAGATGGTGAGGGCGGATATTGTGTCTGGGCAAAGGCAATTCCAGCCAGCCTGTCACATGCAATACATGCCCTGCCAATCGGGCTTGCCCATCATGTTGTGCTAAAACATGACATAAAGAAGGATCAGATTGTCACCATGAATGATGTTGAGCTGGTTGATGTTGACGATATTATCGCCTGTCGGCAACAGATGGTTTCTTTGATGCTTGGATAGGCCGAATACGCGACATCAAACAGGTTTCTGGGCAATGATTTGGATGGTGGCGGCCTCACCTTGATGGCGCGCGCCTTCTGATAGATATCGTCTTGTCTGTTGAATCAGCGTAATGTCAAATTCTGAAAATGTGTCTCGCAATGACTGTTCTGACATCATCATATCAGGGTTTTTGGGGCCGCCAGAGCTAAGCGGAATCTGATCGATAGTATAGCCCTCCATAACAAACAGCCCGCCAGGTTTTAATAGCTGTTTATTAACTGCCATAAAGCGTTCATGATCCTCTGGCAAGAAATGCATAAAACAGACAATAATCAAATCAAATGCGTTGTCTGGCAACTGCGGATTAAGGGCATCTCCTACCAACGCTGTGACTGCCACCTGCTGTTTTTGTGCAAGGGCGGCGGCTTTTGCTACGGCTAGCTCAGAGACATCTATCGAGCTCACCTGATAGCCAATAGAGGCCAAATATACCCCGTTACGGCCTTCACCATCAGCGGGCGCATAAGCTGTCTGGCCAGCCTGTGCCTGTGGCACTACAGCTCTGATAAAGTCGTTCGGCTCTGTGCCGAAAATATAGTCATCTGTCTGATAGCGTGTATTCCAGAATTCTGAGGCTGACATAGGCTGTTTCCTATTGGCTGGGGTTGGGGCGTGATAAGATAAATGCTTCTGCTTTTGCAGGTGTATCTGCAACAACATATAACGCATTATCGGCAAATTCTGGAAGTGGGATTTGCCTATCAGGGATATGGATAGTGCGCATGCCGCTTGCAAGGCCTGCTTTCACGCCATTATTTGAATCTTCTAACACGATGCATGCGCTGGCAGGCAACTGTAATTTATCAAGCGTCAGCAGATAAATATCTGGTGCAGGTTTGCCTTTATCAACAAGGTCACTTCCAGAAATCTGGCTAAAAAAATCAATTAGTCCAGCATGTTTGAGGTGATTTCTGGCATGATCTGTCTGGCTAGAGGTGGCAACGGCAAGCTGTATATTTCTGTCCTTAAATCTGGCTAGCATTTCTGGGATTTGGGGTTTAATCGGCACATGGTCTGCTAGCATCTCATGGTAAATCTGCTTCCATCTATGGTCAAAGGACACGGATATATCGGCTAGGTGCTGGCGCAGAATATCTAGATGGGCGGCGCTGGTCTGGCCTGTCAATTCGGCAAATAATGTCGGATAAAAGGGCAGGTCAAATTCTCTGCAACAGCGTCTGAAACTTAGCTCAGATAGCCGTTCAGTATCAAGCAACAGCCCGTCCATATCACAAATAATTGCCGCTGGAAGCATGCAGATACATCCTTTAACTCTGATATGATCTCACGCTATCATATAATGATTTTCTTGGACTGGATAGCGATAAGGCGGCATGATAGCTCTATGAGGTTAACACAGATAACATATTTGGTCGTGCATTGCTCTGACACGCCTGATGATGCGGATATTAGCGCTGCTGAAATCCATGAGCTGCATCTCGGATTTGGCTGGGATGGTGTTGGCTATCACAACATCATTACCCGTGATGGCACAGTGCATCCTGGGCGTCCAGAATTCTGGCAAGGCGCACATGTTCAAGGCCAGAATCATCACAGTCTTGGGGTATGTCTGATAGGCAGAACTCACTTTACCTCTGCTCAGTTTGCGTCTCTTGAACGCCTGCTTAATCGCTGGACTACACAGTATCCAGATGCGCAGATTGTGGGGCATCGTGATATTCAGCTAGAGCATAAAAAAACCTGTCCCAATTTTGACGCAGGCAGATGGTGGGCAAGCCAGTCTGTTCATACAGCAGAGTCAGCCTATGTGATTGCGCCCTATACAGGGCTATTTGCTCGCCCGCCAGATGCGCCAGATGCGCCCGCTGAAGCCCTAGATACTGAATGTCTGTATGGTGAACTGGTACAAATTCTAGATGGCAAAAACCATCATGGCTATTTGCGGGCAAGAGCTGAGATAGATGGCTATGAAGGCTGGGTTGCGATTTCGGATATAGCGCGCATTGCGCCAGCCAGCCAGCCTGATTATGTCATTAAATCTGTATCAGCCACAGTGACTAGGACAGCCCGGATTACCTCTGCTAGTGTGATGTGCTTGCCGATGGGAAGCAGATGTAAGCTGGTTGAAAATCACGGCGATATGGCCGAAATTGAACTATGGGGGCGTGCGGGCAATCATCGGCGCGGCTTTGTCGCTGTCAACGCCATTAGCCAGATGCCAGAGGCTAAGGACTGGGTAGCCATTGCCTGCCAGTTTATTGGCTCACCCTATAAATGGGGAGGCCGTACCTATCATGGACTAGATTGTTCTGCCTTGATTCAATTATCATTGCAGGCATCAGGCGTTGACTTTATGCGCGATACATCCCCTCAATATCAAATGATTAGCGCGGCGGCATGTTCTGATAAAACAGCGTTTGCCAGCTATAGCAGAGGCGATTTGATTTACTGGCACGGTCATGTTGGGGTGATGATTGATGAAAACCAGCTGCTACATGCAAATGGCTTTCATCATGCAGTTGCACTAGAACCAGTAGCAGACGCCATAGCCAGAATAGCATCCAGCTATGGCGCACCTATTGCCCATATAAGGGCAGATAGGCTGGCTAAGTTACTTTGCCCTATCAAGGGCTGATAATGTGCCTCGCATAGCCCATAATAGTGCTAATGATGGAATGACCATAAGCGCCGTGATGATGAAGAATAGACCCCAATCACCGCCTAGCCCATCAACAAGTGCGCCTGAAGATGAGGCAAGCAAGGTTCTGCCCAGCGTGCCGATAGAGGCAAGCAACGCATATTGCGTGGCGGTATAATTTCTGTCTACCAGTAACGAGATAAAAGCAACAAACACCACAGTCGCAATTGCGGCGGCTAGATCATCTAGCAATACGGCAAGCGCAAAAATCCATTCTACCTTGCCTGACCATGCCAATACCGAAAACAAGATATTGGTTGAGGCCATAAAAATCCCTGCCGCTAATAATGCTTTCACCACACCTGAACGAATAGCGATATAGCCGCCAAGCAATGATGAGCCGACAGTCACGACCCAGCCTAACCCTTTTGAATAGATCGCAATATCTGATTTGGAAAAGCCTACTTCTTTATAGAAGATAATCGACATTTTGCCCATAAAGGCTTCGCCAATTTTGAACAGGAAGATAAAGCATAATAGCCCAATGCCTATTTTCAGCCCGTTATTGCGGAAAAAGCTCAGAAGCGGTGTGATCACAGTCGAGCCGATAAAGCTCACAATCTGGGTTACCATAGTGGCATCGCCTAGCTTGGCTCGTAATTCAGCCTGAGCGGCTGCTTGTGCTTTGATCCTCTCTTCAGTGCCGCTTTCAGGTATCAATACTAGCCCGATATTGGTTGCGATTACCAACAGCCCTATCACTAAAAAGGTCATCTGCCAGTAATTTGCCATGCCCATCAGCTCAAACTTGTCAGCGACCAGAAGTGTGATCATGCCGCCAAGCTTAAAGCCAGTCCACCACCCGATAACTGCAACAGACGCGCCTGCGGCCATAGCCCGACTATCTTCTTTGCGGATCTGTTCAATACGCAACGCATCAATGGTAATATCTTGGGTTGCAGAACAGGTTGCCATCACAAGTGCAACTGCCATCACCAAAAAGATATTGGTTGCAGGGGCAGTCGTTGACCATACCAACAGCCCCAAAAGAATAATCGCTTGCATGGTTAAAATCCACGCCTTTCGATGGCCGAATTTAGCCGTCAGAACAGGCACTCTTAACCTGTCAATCAAAGGTGCCCATAGAAAATTTATGGAATAGACAAAAAAGATAAGGCCTGCAAAGCCAACGGCGCTTCTGGATAGGCCATCTTCTTTTAGCCAAAGGCTGAGGGCAGAGCCTATCAACACCCACGGAAATCCGCTGATGATTCCAAGCAGGAAAATCCGTCTCATTCTCTCGTCAAAAAATAATCCTAATGTGTGTTTCTGTGTCATTTTTATGCCTCTTCCCCCGATTGAGCGATCCCGATTGAGCGCATGTTAAATTCTAGATAAACAGAATTAAATTGTCCCAATAGTAATGTCATATTGACCTGTTTGGCAAGCAAGCCATATTCTGTCAGCCCATCACCCTTTTTGATGCGTCAGGAGCAGATAATTTATGGCTGAGCTATGTGTGAAACAGATAGAGGATAGCTATTGGTTATGTTGTGCTTCGCACCGCATAAAGTGCGTTGTTGGGGCAGCAGGATGCATCTCTGCTGAGATGAAACGCGAAGGTGATAGCGCTACACCAATGGGGCGATGGCCATTGCGCGGGCTATATTTCAGGCCAGACAGAATTTCACTTAGCAGGCTATCTAGCTATTCTGTATCAACGCCTATTGCCCTTACGACAGCAGATGGCTGGTGCGATGACCCCGAAGATCCTCACTATAACCAGCCTGTCACATTGCCATATCAGGGACGACATGAACGGCTTTGGCGAGATGATGGGCTTTATGATATTATAATTCCGCTTGGCTATAATGATGTTGATCCTGTGCCGCATAAGGGCAGTGCAATATTTTTGCATTGTGCTATGGACGATACGGTTGCAACAAAAGGATGTGTTGGCTTGCCAGCAGATGCGTTGATAGCGCTTCTTGGTTATCTTACCAAAGATAGCTATGTGACTATCTAGCTATTTTCGGGTGCCAAAAGCGCATCTATTTCTGCTTTGCGGCGGCGCAATTTTTCATTTGCTGGCACCATTTCGCTCATCAGCCCGTCTGTTACATAGCCAAGCCTGACCATTAGCTGGGTAGAGATCAGATTAAGACAGATTTTTTGGGCAGTGCCTGCCTTTAGTCGGGTTGAACCTGCCAGCGCTTCTGCCCCAGTGTGAAGCAAAATGGGATATTCTGCGATATTTAGCAAATCTGTATCTGGATTATTTGAGATGCCGATAGTTAGCGCACCTGCTTGGTTTGCCGCTTCCAGTACTGAGCAGGTAAAGCGTGTCCCACCACTTGCCGCTAGCCCGATAATACAATCATCCCTGTCTATGGCCATTGCACGACATTGTGCATGTGCATCTGTTTCAGAATCTTCTGCGCCTTCAACAGGCATGGTCAAAGCGCCCATCCCGCCTGCAATCAGATAGCCAATCCGTGATTGTGGCCAGTTAAAGGTAGGCAATAATTCTGCGCCATCTTGAACTGCTATACGTGCAGATGTACCAGCCCCGCAATAGAGCAATCTGCCAGTCTTATGGCCTAGGCGCTGGTAAAGCCCGTCTACCGCATGTTCAATCTGAGGCAGGGCGGCACGAATTGCATCAATGGCGCCTGCCTGATTATCCAGCATTACTGCAAGCGCATCAGAGGGGCTGAGCCTGTCAATCCATTGTTCAGGCGGCACGCGTGTTTCGGTTGTGAGCTTTATCATAATGTCATCAGACTAGCGCAAACAAGCTAGACAGGCGAGATAGTTTTTGCTGATATGCTAGGCATGTCTGCTAATCATCCTTTTCAAATGCCTTTATATGTGATCGGATTGATGTCTGGCACAAGTGCAGATGGTATTGATGCTGCCCTAGTGAAAACAGATGGCACTTATCTTGAACGCACAACATATACGCTACATCAGCCCTATCGTGATGAGGTGGCAGAGGCGATACACCGTGCTAGGCGTGCATATAATGATTATTTGTCTGATAAGAAATCTGCTGGTTGGCTGGCATTAGCTATCGCTGAGGATCATGCAACAGCAGTGCAGAAGCTGGTGGCAATGGCATCTGATATATCGCCTGATATTATCGGCTTTCACGGCCAGACGCTCTATCATAATCCGCAGATGCGCCAGACTATCCAGCTTGGGGATGCTGGCACGCTTAGCCAGCTTACTGGCTTGCCTGTAATTTACGATTTTAGGGCAGCAGATATAGCGGCTGGCGGGCAGGGTGCGCCGCTTGCCCCTATTTATCATCAGATGCTTCTGAGCCAAGCTAAGTGCGATTTGCCAGCAGGGTTTCTGAATATTGGCGGTGTTGCCAATCTTAGCTATTGTGATGCATCAGGCTATGTGGAAGGCTATGATATAGGGCCTGGTAATGGGCTGTTAGATGATTTTGTCTGCCAGCATTTTGCTCTGCCCTTTGATGATAGAGGCAAGCTTGCGGCACAGGGACGCCCCAGCATGCCCTTTATCCAAACAGCACTTAGCCATCCTTTTTTCAGCCAGTCTGGCCCGCGATCTTTGGACAGGAATGAATTTGACAGCCTGCTAAACATCGCTGAATTTACCAGCCTGTCTGTCTATGACCAAATTGCCAGCCTAACCTGTTTCACCGCCTATGCGATTGAGCTTGCCATACATAGCGTGCCAGTACCGCCCAAGATAATTGTGGCTGCAGGCGGCGGTATCTATAATGATGTGATGATGGGCCATCTAAAAGACAGGCTTGGGGAGAAGGTTCGGCTTGTCACAGCAGAGCATATTGGCGCCCCCTCTGATATGGTCGAAGCAGAATTGATAGGGTTTCTTGCCGCCAGATATATTGCAGACCTTCCATCAAGCTTCCCCTCAACCACAGGGGTTGCTAGCCCGCAAATATGTGGCAAGCTTCTCTATCCTAGCCAACGGCCAAAACCCTAGATAAAGCCGTCAGAATCAGTATCATAAAAGCGGCGATATACAGGCGGCGGCGGCAAGACTGCCCTAATATCTGCAAAGGGGAATCTGCCCTCATAGCGATAGCATTCAGCATAGCATCCATCAGGCGCATTGCATTGCGCTGCTCTATATCTGTTCATCAATTTTGCAGCCTCTGCAAACCGTTCAGGGCGTTGGCTATGATGGGCAAGAATAGCTGTCTGCTTAGCCGCAAAATGCTGTGTGATATCCACATAATAGTCAGGCAAAAACCCTACCCCCATTAGCGGTTCTGCATATAGGATAGAACAGCCAAACCCTGCGGATGCTGTTACAAATTTTGATAGGGCGCGATGGTCAGGGTGATAGTCAGCGCCATCATGTGTGATCACCAGCTCAGGCTGTACCTCTTTGATAAGTTGGTCAATTGCCTCTGCCGCGCCATGTTGGGTGGCAAGCTGTCCATCTGAAAGACCTAACAGCAGAGGTGTAGCCAATGCTGATAGCCCTGTATTTGTTTCATTTGCGCGAATATCTGCTAAGGCAGACCCGCTTTGCATGCCTGCGATGACCCCTGCCGCACCATCAGTTGCAACCGATAAGATTAGCTCATGGCCATCAGATTTTAGGCTGGCCAAAAGTCCATAGCAAAAAATTTCCAGATCGTCTGGATGAGCGCCAATTCCCAATATACGCATCTATAGATATCCTCACAGATAAGCCAGATTTTGGCTAGCTATTAGCCAGCTAGTCGCCCTATAATGCATCACGCATGATGTTTGGGCAATTATCTCTATAGTTAGATGACACAAAAATTCAGGACTGACATATCAGATCGCCTCATAAGGCGCGGCTATATTGAAGGCTATTATGGCAGGCTTCTTAGCTTTGCAGACAGAATGAGATTGCTAGCCCATTTGCGCGAGATTGGCTGTAACAGTTATTTTTATGCGCCAAAGGAAGATATATCGCACAGGCTGGTATGGCGCCAGCCTTATGATTCTCACTGGATAGATAGCTTTGGCGAGTTTTGTTCTAGCGCTGGCGATATTGACATTCTGGCAGGCATTGCCCCAGGACTGGATTATAATTTTATAAATCCAGAGGAAGATTATGCTTATCTGCGTGCAAAAGCATCTCAGCTATTAGGCGCTGGGGCTGATAGGCTGGTCTTGATGTTTGATGATATTAGTGATGATATTAGCGCATTAGCTGAGGCTGGCCTGAATGAGGGGGCAGAGCATGGCAAGCTAGTAAGCCGTCTGCAAGATGATCTTGGATGCAGTATCTATCTTGTGCCGCGCCTTTATGCAGATGAAATTGGTGGTGATATTGAAAGCTATGCGCACGGATTGGCGCATAATATATCAGCAGATGTTGGGGTGTTTATCTGCGGCAGGCATATTGTCTCGCAAACCGTTAATCTGCAAACAGATGCAGGGATGCTAGCAAGCTATCTAACTAGCCATCAATCTGATCAAAATCTGATAATCTGGGATAATCTTTACTGTCATGATTATTGTCCAAGACGCTTATTTTTATGTGATTTTATAGGCAGAAATCCCAAAGACCCGTTACTGCTAAATGGCACAGGGCTGGTTGAAACAGACATATTATATCTTAGTATGATGAGCGGTGAGGATAGAACAAGGTTATTTGAATCTAAAGGTGTGCCAAGCAGCTTCTGGAAAATTGCAGACTGTTTTAATATGCCTATTTTTTCAGATAGTCCGTCGCCTGCCCCGCTTGCGCTTGCCAGCAGCGCGTCAGAAATGATTGATGCGGTGGATGAGTTGCTGTGGCGTTGGAAATCCCCTCTTGCAAGAGAATGGTATCCCTTTTTGTTTGGCATCAAACACGACCTTCAGATTGCTAGCAAACTAATGACCGATAACAGGCTGGCAAAAACCCAGACACCTATTTTATATGATTTATTTCGCGAGTGTAAGAGATGAGCGCGCACGCTGTCTTTGACGGGCATAATGATACGCTATATCAGCTGTGGCGGCGCGATAGATTTGATGCAAGATATTTTTTTGACCCGCAAAACAGCTTTGCTATTTCAGAGCACACCGCAAGGCATGGCCATTTTGCAGGCGGGTTTTTTGCTATTTTCTCGCCTTCGGATTCATCGCTTGACGCTACCTTGCCAACATCAGCTGAGAAGGCGCTATCTGATAGCCGTGAAATGCTGTCGATTGCACATAAGCTAGATGCCCATGATAGTGGACGCTTTTCGATTTGTCGTGACAGCCACTCGCTGGCAACTGCAATGTCTGAAAATAATATTGCGGCTATTTTGCATATTGAAGGGGCAGAGGCGCTTGGGCAGGGATGTGCATATTTGCCAGAGCTTTATGAAAAAGGCATACGGTCCATCGGCCCATTATGGTCACGCAAAAACATCTTTGGTGAGGGTGTGCCATTTGATTTTCCAGGAACGCCTGATATCGGTGCGGGGCTAACAGAGGCTGGCAAAACCCTTGTCTCACTCTGTAATGAGCTGTCTATTCTGCTTGATGTCTCTCATCTGAATGAGGCTGGATTTTGGGATGTTGCGCGGCTATCGGACAAGCCGATTATGGCAACCCATAGCAATGCCCATGCGCTTTGCCCATCGCCTCGTAATCTTACTGATAAACAGCTTGATGCGATTGCTGAGCAGGGCGGCATTGTCGGGGTGTGTTTTGCAACAGCCTATCTGCGCGCTGATGGGCGCAAGCAGGCAGATACAGACCTTTCGCTGATTGTTGAACAGCTTGATTACCTGATCACAAAATTAGGCGAAGATCATGTTGCGCTAGGCTCAGATTTTGATGGTGCAGTCTTGCCTAGCGCACTAGCTAGTTGTGCATCTCTGCCTCATCTTATCCAGCGATTATATGCCTCTGGATTTGATGATGCGCTTGTCACAAAAATCTGTTCTGATAACTGGCTAGGCTATCTTAACAGATATTTTTGATTATTCAGCCGCGGTATCCCAGCTATCAATGGATGGGCAGGAACATATCAAATTCCTGTCACCAAATACATTGTCAATCCTGCTTACTGGTGGCCAATATTTGTTTGGCTGGCTCATTCCCTTAGGGGTGATAGCTTGCGCCCGTGAATAGGGGTGTTGCCATGTCTCGGCAATAATCTCATCCATCGTATGCGGCGCATTCACTAGCGGATTATCATCTTTTGGCCATACCCCGTTCTGAACTGATTCGATTTCACCTGCTATTGAGATCATAGCATCACAAAATCTGTCAATCTCTGCCAGAGATTCGGATTCTGTTGGCTCAATCATCAATGTGCCTGCAACTGGAAACGACATGGTTGGGGCGTGAAAGCCAAAATCGATCAGCCGTTTGGCAATATCTTCATTGCTGATACCGCTGGTTTCGGTAATTGGCCTGATATCGATAATACATTCATGGGCTACCCTGCCATGCGTGCCAGAATATAGCACGGGAAAATGCGGGTTAAGGCGTGTAGCAATATAGTTGGCAGATAAAATTGCCGCGGCGGTTGCCTTATATAGCCCGTCACTTCCCATCATTCTGATATAGCCATAGGTGATTGGCAAAATGCCTGCCGAACCAAAAGGGGCTGCACTTACTGCATAGTCATTTTCAAGGGGTGAGGGCGGCAAAAACGGAGCAAGATGAGCTGCCACGCCAATAGGCCCTACGCCTGGTCCGCCGCCGCCATGCGGAATACAAAACGTCTTATGCAGATTCAGATGGCTCACATCTGCTCCGAATTCGGGCGGGGCGCAATGCCCAACAAGCGCATTCAGATTAGCGCCATCAACATAGACCTGTCCGCCTGCATCATGGATAAGGGTACATAATTCTGTGATATTTTCTTCAAATACCCCATGTGTTGAAGGATAGGTAACCATGATAGCGGCTATATTATCTGGATTAGCGGCTATTTTTATCTTCAAATCCTCTAAATCAACATTGCCCTTATCATCACATTTGACAACAACAACATCCATGCCAGCCATTGCCGCAGAGGCAGGGTTTGTGCCATGCGCTGATTGCGGAATAAGACATACCCGCCTATGGCCTTCACCTCGAGACTCATGATAGCGCATTATCGCAAGCAATCCTGCAAATTCACCTTGTGATCCAGAATTGGGCTGGAACGAAATCGCTGCATATCCTGTGCATGCTTTCAGATAATCCTCCAGCCTGTTAATCATGGTGTGATAACCAGCAGTCTGAGCAGGTGGGGCATAGGGATGAATATGGGCAAAGCCAGGCCAGCTAATTGGGATCATCTCAGCGGCGGCATTTAGCTTCATAGTACATGAACCAAGCGGGATCATGCATCTATCTAGGGCGAGGTCTCTATCTGCTAGACTTCGCATATAGCGCATCATCTCTGTTTCTGTCCGATATTTATGAAAGACTGGTTGATGCATAAATTCAGATGTTCTGGACAGGCTGTCTGGCAGGCAGGGCGCAGCATCATCAGCCAGCGTGCCGCCGAGTGCTGTCACCAGATGTTCAACCATTTCCAGCGTGCTTGTTTCATCAAAGCTGGCAATAATAGCGCCTTCAACGTGACGCAAATTGATCTGTTTGGCAGATGCTGCATCAACCAGCCTCTGGCTATCATCAGGGGCTTCAATGACAACTGTATCAAAAAAGTGCTGATGTCGAACATGTCTGCCAGCCTTGCGCATTGATGATGCAAATATGCTTGCCATGCGATGGGTATGCTGTGCAATTTGCTTCAGCCCTTCTGGTCCATGCCAGACAGCATAAAAACCAGCAATCACCGCAAGCAATACCTGTGCTGTACAGATATTTGACGTTGCTTTTTCGCGCCTGATATGTTGCTCACGTGTTTGCAGTGCCAGACGATATGCCATCTTGCCAGCACTGTCTCTGCTTACGCCTACAAGGCGTCCTGGAATAGCGCGCTGATAGCTAGATAAGGTTGCAAAAAAGGCGGCATGAGGGCCGCCAAACCCAAATGGCACGCCAAATCGCTGGGCTGAGCCAAGCACAATATCTGCACCAAATTTGCCAGGTGCTTCAAGACTACATAGCGCCAGCAAATCGCTTGCAACAATTGCCATGCCACCTGCCTGTTTGATCTTTGGAATTTCAGCGCTCAAATCTCGTATCTGCCCCTCACTGCTTGGATAGCTGATAAGTGCGCCAAAAATTTCTTCATCATATTCTGCATCAGCAGGGGCGATTTTGATATCGATGCCTAATGGGCGCGCGCGTGTTTTCAGAATAGCCAAAGTCTGAGGGTGGGTATCAGCATCTACCCTAAAGGTCTTACATTTGGTTTTTTGAAGCCTGAAGGCCATCATCATGGCTTCTGCGGCGGCTGTCGCTTCATCTAGCAATGAGCCATTGGCAATATCCATGCCTGTAAGTTCGGCCACCATTGTTTGAAAATTCAAAATAGCCTCTAGCCTGCCTTGCGAAATTTCTGGCTGATAGGGCGTATAGGCTGTGTACCAAGCTGGATTTTCAAGCACATTGCGCTGGATAACAGCTGGCATATGACAGCCATAATATCCCATCCCGATCAGCGAGGTAGCGATCTGATTTTGATCTGCCAGTGCAGATAATTCAGCCAACATATCAGCTTCGCTTAGCCCGTCTCCCAAATCAAATTTAGATTTGCGGATGATAGAGGCAGGAATAACCTCATCTAGTAAATCCTGCATTGTATCAAGCGATAATGCAGATAGCATCTGCTGCATATCAGAAGTGGATATGCCGATATGTCTGCTGGCAAATCCTGTTACTGCTTCGGCTGTTTGTGGCATATTTATCTGTGTCATGCTTACCTCTATTCCGCTAGGCCTCTATTTTTCTGCTAGGCCTCAATTTAGATAGACAGAAATTACTCTGCAATTAGGGTATTATAGGCGGTTTCATCCATCAGACTATCTAGCTCGCTTGTATCACTAAGCTTGATTTTGAATAGCCATGATTGTTTCGATGTGTCAGCTGTAATTGAAGACAGGTCATCAGCGAGCGGTGTGTTTACCTCAATGATTGTGCCTGTAACAGGGCTGTAAATATCTGAGGCCGCCTTGACAGATTCAAATACCGCAATGCTATCTCCTTGTGAGACATTTGTGTTATCTTCAGGCAGTTCGATAAAGACAATATCACCTAGCTGTTCTATCGCGTGAGGCGAGATCCCTACCGTGCCTGTATCGCCGTCAATTTCAATCCATTCATGGTCTTTTGTATAGTAAATCATCTGTCTTTCCTTTGCTGGTTATGTACCTATTCTAGGTGGTCTTTTATAGCGATGAGGGATTAGGGGTAGGGTTGCTGTAACAACTTCGATACTGCGTCCATTCGTGACCGCTTGCAGTATCTGCCCCTCTGATTTAACGGTGTGTTTCACAAATCCAAGTGCAGCAGGCTTGCCCAAAGACGGTGAGAAGCCGCCTGAGCTAATATGGCCAACAACTTCTCCATCACATTCAAGGATTGCGCCATCTCGCACAGGGCGTTGGCCTGTCGGCAAGATGCCTGTCAAATACCTGCTAGTGCCATGTTGTAGCGCTGTCATAATTGGCGCGGCACCCGCAAAATCTTGTGCTTCGCGACGACGTTTTGAGATCGCAAACCCCAGCCCTGCTTCAACTGGATTGATGGTGTCATCTAGCTCATGCCCCCATAGCGGCAACCCTGCTTCAATCCGCAACGTATCTCGCGCACCAAGCCCTGCCAGCGTCACTGCATCATCTGCATTTAGTGTTTCTGCCAGACTTGGCGCATCCTGTGCCGCAAGCGAAATCTCAAACCCATCTTCGCCTGTATAGCCAGAGCGCATAATCACACAGTCAAAACCAGCAATCTGACACGGGGCAATCTGCATAAAATATAGTTGTGATAAATCAGCGCCCAAGCTAGATAATACCGCCTCAGCGTTAGGGCCTTGAAGCGCAAGCAGGGCACGATTATCCTCGACCACCATTTGGGTGTCGCCTATCAAATTATCTTGCAACAAAGCAATATCATGTGCGGCGCGGCCAGCATTTACGACAAGCCGCAACGTCCCGTCCAAACGCGAGATAATCAGGTCATCTAGCACCCCGCCAGCCTCATTCAGAAAGACTGAATAGCGCATTCTGCCTTCTGTTACTGAAGGCAGGTCTGTGGGGGTAATACGCTCAAGCGTCCGCTCGGCATCTGTGCCGCTAAGGCTGATCTGCGCCATATGTGATACATCAAACAGGCCAGCAGAAGCGCGGGTAGCCAAATGTTCTGCCTTAATGCCGTGCGCATATTGCACAGGCATATCCCAGCCTGCGAATGGCACCATTCTAGCGTGATTATCTATATGAAATTGATGTAACGGGGTTTGCCGATTGGTCAAAAATCCCTCCTTCAGTTCAGAACATAGCGCATCAACCCCATCACGTGATGAGGCCATGCCCTCTCTGTCCTGTAACCTGAGAGATTTAATCAGATCATATCATCCTATCATATATGATGATATAAAGTCTGACCTTTCCCCGTCGGTGGGTGATATCTCACCACTTTCCAGAGTGCTCACATTCAAGAGTACGTTTACCTGAGAGTTTTCAGGGCGTTTGCTCCTTCGGTGGACAGTCTCCAGCTAAATACACATGCTGATCACAAACACGGATTTATTATCCTCATAAGGAATTATCCGCTCAGATAAAATTTCTGATCCAGCATTGCTGTTCCTGTCTCTCTCCCCCTAAATGGCTTGAGCAAGAATCAGCGTATAGCGTTTCACAACTATTCGCAAGATGGCAAGATAGTTTTTAGGTGAATTTTCAGATTATGCTGACATAATAGCATCAGAATATTTACGTTTTTACAATATGAGCATTGTTTGCGATAGTGTAACTTAGTCATATTCTGGCTATCAATATATTCATGGTTACGCTAAGGCGTTAAGGCAAAAGCAGAAGGATTAACTATGCTGAATATTGGTCTTATAGGTGCGGGGCGCATTGGTCAGGTACATGCACAGACAATCTCACAGCATTCTGGCACGCGGCTTGTTGCGATAGCAGATATGTATCAGCCTGCCGCAGAGGCGCTGGCAACAACATATCACGCAAGTGTTACCAGCTCAGAGCAGATGATTGCAGATAGCGCCATAGATGCGGTGCTGATAGCCAGCTCAACAGACACCCATTCAGACCTCATCGAAGCGGCCACCTCAGCAGGCAAGGCAGTATTTTGTGAAAAGCCAGTTGATTTAAGCCTTGAGCGGGCGCGCCTTTGTCTTGCGAATGCGAACGCGACTGGCAAGCCTGTAATGATAGGATTTAATAGACGGTTTGACCCGAATTTTGCGGCCATAAAAGCATCACTGTCGGCAGGCGAGATTGGCACGCCAGAGCTATTATCTATTACCTCATTTGATCCAGCGCCGCCGCCTGTTAGCTATATTAACGTCTCTGGTGGGCTGTTCCGTGATATGATGATACATGATTTTGATATGGCGAATTTTATCATGTCTGAGCCGCCCATAGCCATATTTGCCTCTGGGTCTTGTGTGGTAGACCCTGAGATTGGCAAGGCTGGTGATATAGATACAGCAATTGTGAGCTTGCGCTATCAAGATGGCCAAATGGCTGTAATTAAAAATTCTCGCCGTGCTGGATATGGATATGACCAGCGTCTTGAAATGTTGGGCTCAAAAGGGTTGCTTCAGGCGCAGAATATGCTTGAAAACACGGTGGTCAAATCTACCGCAGATGGCGTGGTAAGTGCCAAGCCAACCTATTTCTTCTTGGAACGCTATATGCCAGCCTATGCAGCAGAATGGCACGCCTTTATCGAGGCGCTTGAGACAGGGCGCAAGATGCCTGTATCTCTTGAAGATGGGGTGCTGGCGCTTACACTGGCTGAAGCTGCAAAACAGTCATATGATTCTAATAGTCCTGTTATGATTGCTGATGTCTAAGCCGCTTGATCTCATCACCATAGGCAGGTCATCTGTTGATCTGTATGGCGCCCAAATAGGCGGCACGCTAGAAGATATGCGCTCATTCAATAAATATATTGGCGGCAGCCCCACCAATATTGCCTGTGGTACCGCGCGGCTTGGGCTTAAATCAGCAGTGATAACCGCTGTTGGTGACGAGCATATGGGACGCTTTATCCGTCAGGAGTTGATCCGCGAAGGGGTAGATGTTAGGGGCGTGAAAACAGACCCTGAACGGCTTACCGCGCTGGTATTGCTTGGGATACGAGATCAGGCTCAATTCCCGTTAATTTTCTATCGTGAACACTGTGCAGATATGGGGCTTACAGTTGATGATATTGATCCAGATTTCATCCGTGAAGCACGTGCTGTTATTGTCACAGGCACCCATCTTAGCCATCCGCAGGTTGAGGCTGCCAGCATAAAAGCCCTTACCATTGCCCGTGACGCAGGCATCAGAACAGCGCTGGATATTGATTACCGCCCTAATTTATGGGGCGTGGCTGGTCATGGAGATGGTGAAAGCAGATTTGTTGAATCTGACGCAGTAACGCAAAAATTGCAATCAACGCTGGGGCTGTTTGATCTGATTGTTGGCACTGAAGAAGAATTTCATATTGCTGGCGGGGCTACTGATACCATCACTGCCCTGAGGGGGGTAAGGGCAGTTTCAAATGCAATATTAGTGTGCAAGCGCGGCGCACAGGGTGCGGTGGTATTTGAGGGCGAGATCGGCGATAGCCTTGATGATGGCCAAAGCGGAACAGGCTTTGAAATTGAGGTATTTAATGTGCTTGGTGCAGGTGATGGGTTTATGTCTGGCTTGCTAAAAGGCTGGCTGGATGATGAAACATGGCCAGTTGCGCTGAAATATGCCAATGCGTGTGGTGCTTTTGCGGTTAGCCGTCATGGCTGTACCCCTGCCTATCCGTCATTAGAAGAATTAACATTCTTTTTCGACTATAAGATTACACGTCCTGATTTGCGCAATGACCATCTGCTTGAGCAGGTGCATTGGGCAACTAACAGACATTTGGACTGGCCAGAGCTAAAAATATTTGCCTTTGATCATCGAAGCCAGTTTGAAGAGATGGCTGGCGCAACACCCCAGAAAATTGGGCATTTCAAAACCTTGTGCCTGACCGCCTGTATGCAGGTTGCAGGCGATAGCCGTCAATTCGGGTTCTTATGTGATGGCAGGCTAGGCCAGAATGCCCTTTTTAAGGCGGCGGATACACAATTATGGACAGGACGCCCTGTTGAATGGCCAGCCTCACGACCACTAGCATTAGAAGCTGAATTAGGTGCAGATTTAGGCGGTCTGTCTGAATGGCCACGTGATCAGGTTGTCAAAGCGCTGTGTTTTTGTCATCCAGATGATGATGAGGCGATGTGGCAGGCTCAGGAACAAACCATAACACGGCTATTTGAGGCATGCCGCAGACATAGACTAGAATTTTTGCTCGAAATTATCCCCTCTAAAGTAGCGCCTGTTACGGACACCACAACGGCACAGATTATCGAGCGTATTTATGGGCTTGATGTGTATCCTGACTGGTGGAAGCTTGAGCCAATGCGCAATGATGCGGGATGGCAACATGCCATTGATGCAATCAAAGCACATGATCCGCATACTCGCGGGATTGTGATACTAGGTCTTGGCGAGAGTGAAGACATTCTGGCTGAAAGCTTTGCGATTGCCGCGCGCTACCAACTTGTCAAAGGCTTTGCTGTGGGGCGCACTATCTTTGCAGATGCAGCGAAAGGCTGGATGGCAGGCACATTGTCAGATGAAGAGGCGGTTGCGCAGATGTCAGCGAATTATCAGCGGCTATGCAATATCTGGGATCAAGCGCGTGCTCACTATCATAGATAACGCTTTTTTGAGGGCTATGGGCAAATTAGCAGTGGAAAGTAGAACAGCATGAAAATAGCGATTTCAATAGGGTTTCCCGTTGCGGGTCTTTTGGTGTCTTCATGGATAATTGACGAATATGGCACTGAACTTGGATTAGCCGTAGGGATTGTGCTTGGAATCAATTATTTTTTCCTAATGCGAAAATTCAGATAGGGTGGCTCGCCATTATGGATAAAACGCGATGATTGTACTGGCCTTGCAACAGGCGGCAATAAAACCAGAAAGCTAGAATTTTTGTAAATGTTGACAAATTCATGACGTTCTTACTGTTTTGAGGTCTAGCAAGGCGCGTCAAATGTATAGATTTGCAAAGTCGTTCTTTTTGACAACAATTACACTTTTTTATATGTCAGCCATTGCTTTTCCTGCAGAGGCTATAGACATCGATATGTCTGGCGCTACGACTCCTGATGAGTCCGCCGTCAGTCAAACCATTCCAGTTTTCTTGTCGTCTGCGCATAGTTCTTCTATCACTGTGAATTATAACATTGCAGATGACACGGCGATTGAAGGCGACGATTATACCGATAACACTTCTGGAACACTGGTTTTCGCTGCAGGCGAGACTGTGAAAAGCATTAATATACCGATAATACAAGATTCTATCGATGAAGATACCGAGCGATTATTTGTAAATATTACATCAACTACTTTTGGCAATATTGTAACAAATCAGGTTGCACTGAATATTACTGATGATGATTTGCCACCAGCTATTTCGATTGGAGATAATACCACGGCTAACGAGAATGCTGCTATTACGAATTTGACCGTAACGTTAGATGCAGCATCCGGCAAAACTATCACACTAGATTATGCCACTTCTGATGGCACAGCAACAGCAGGTGATGATTATACAGCAGTATCTACAACACCACTTACCTTCAGCCCCAGTGAAATATCAAAAGTAATACCAATTTCAGTTGTCGCCGATAATTTAAATGAAGTTGACGAAACAGTAATCGTTACTCTGGCTAACCCATCTAACGCAAGCATTATCGATGCTACTGGCGTTCTAACCATTTCCGATGATGATCCTGAACCATCATTATCGGTTGATAACAGCACCGCAAGCGATGAAAATAGTGCTGATGTCACTGTGCGATTGAGTTCTGCATCGGCGAAAAATATATCTGTAGGTTTAAGTGCAAGTTCTGGCACAGCAACTTCTGGTACAGACTTTAATTCTTTCAGCACGAGTGTATCTTTTAATGCCGGTGAGACTGCTCAGACGGTCACAATTCCACTGATAAATGATACGCTGGATGAAGACAATGAGACGTTCACCGTTACATTGTCTGGTCCAACAAACGCGTCTATCTCTTCAAGCACCGCTACAATAACTATTTTAGATGATGATCCAACACCAACATTATCTATCCAAGATGTATCGCAAAATGAAAATTCTGGAACGGCCTCTGCAATAGTTTTGTTAAGTGCTGCATCTGCGAAAGATGTAACTGTTGATTATGCTACTTCAAATGGCACAGCAACTGCGGGTGATGATTATACTGCTATATCAGCAACAAC
>CBFHYU010000034.1:0-23431 GCA_965660165.1 Puniceispirillaceae bacterium (SeqCode) | reverse complement strand
AGCTTGTGAGCAAATGAGCTATGCAGATATGCGCAGGTCTGGCAGGCCTGACGGAAAGCCTGTTATTTGCTTGCATGGAATTGGCGGACACGCCTCGAATTTTGAGCAGATGACAGCTCAGCTTTCATCCTATGCGTGCTGGTCTGTCAATCTGCCAGGCTATGGGGATAGCGCGCCGCTTGTAAGACCATCTGATTTCCTCAAACTGTCTGATTGGCTAGGGGCGATAATTAGCGATCTTGGCATCGGCGCTGTGCATCTGGTGGGTCATTCTATTGGCGGCATGATAGCGCTTGAACATGCCTGCCGCCGCCCTGATCAGCTCGCTAGCTTGACCATGCTAGGCGCAACATCTGCCTTTGGCGGCAAAGATGATAGCTTCAAAACAGCTTTTCTTAAGGCACGTCTTAGCCCGCTTGATGCTGGAATGAGCATGCAAAAAATGGCAGAAGATGCGATCCCCCATTTGGTCGGCAAATCAGCTGATGAAAGCGTGCGCAAAGCAGGGTATGAAAGTCTAGCACAGGTGCCAGAGCCTGTCTGGCGCGATATATTGGCCTGTCTTGTGCAGTTTAATAGACGAGATGATATTGCCGACCTGAATATGCCTGTATGTATTATTGCTGGCGCAGGAGATACCAACGCCCCTGCCCGTACCTTGCAGAAAATGGCAGATACTTTCCTTGATGCAGAATATCATTGCCTAAATGGGGTTGGGCATCTTTTACCGCTCGAATCTCCTGAAAAAATCGGGCAGATTATAGATAGGTTTTTATCTGGCCAGAAATAACGAGTGTGACCATGACAGCTGACATCGACCCTATCTTTCATCCAGATGAATGGGGGCTTACCCGCAAACAGGCGGACTTATGCACAAAAGCGCGTATGCTGGCGGCTGAAAAATTTGCGCCTCGTGCAGCCCATTATGATCGTGAGGCAACATTCCCTGTTGAGAATTATGTAGATTTAGCCGCCTCTGGTCTGCTTGGAATCTGCATCCCCGAAGCAGAAGGCGGGATCGGCGCTGATCTAAAAACCTACATGCTTACAGCCGCAGAAATTGGACGATATTGCGGAGCGACTGCGTTAACCTTTAATATGCATGTCTCATCATGCCTTTGGACAGGTGATTTGCTTGACCAGCTAGATATTGCACCAGAACTGGCAGAACAGCATCATGCAACCCGCTCGCTTCATTATCAACGCATCTTGAAAGAAGGTAAGATTTATTCTCAGCCTTTCTCTGAAGGAAGCGCGGCGGCGGCAGGGTTTAAGGCCTTTGGCACAACCGCCCTGCGCCAGAAAGATGGCTGGCTGATAAATGGCCGCAAGATATTTGCCTCTTTATCGGGTCATGCTGATTATTATGGCGCTTTATGTACCGCCCTTGATAGCCCTGATGCAAAACATAGCCGCCGCAACACCATGTATATTGCAATACCAGCAGATGCAAAGGGTGTTCGTGTTGAGGGGGAATGGGACCCTTTGGGTATGCGCGGCACAGTATCACGCACCTTGATTTTTGACGATGTGTTCGTGCCCTTTGATGCCCAGCTTATGCCAGCAGGGATTTACCCAGAAGCGGCTAGCCGATGGCCGCATATGTTTATGACCCTTACCCCTAGCTATATGGGGATAGCGCAAGCATGTTATGATTTTACCATTGCCTATCTGCGTGGCGAGATTGACGGCATGCCCCCTGTTAAGCGGCGCATGTACCCTACCAAACAGCTAGCAGTTGCCCAGATGCGCGTGATGCTGGAACAGACAAAGGCTCTGTGGTTTCAGGTTATCTCTGAAGCACGGCCTGACCCCTCTCAAAATAGCCTGATGCGGGCATGGGCAGCGCAGCATACTGTGATGGAAAATGCTAATGCCCTTGCTCAGCTAGCCGTGCGGACATGTGGTGGGCAATCAATGTTACGATCCCTGCCGCTAGAGCGTTATTACCGTGATAGCCGCTGTGGCTCGTTAATGTTGCCATGGACAGCCGAGCTATGCTTGGACATGCTGGGAAAGGCCGCCCTGTATCAGCCAGGTGAGACAGATGACGATTGATAGCTGGATTACCTACCATGCCAGCCACACCCCTGAAAAAACAGCGCTGATATATGAAGATGAACATATTAGCTATGCGCAGATGGCAGATGAAATTGCCAAATGTGAAAATCTGTTCAAAAGGCATCAAATACAGGCTGGCGACCGCATCGCCTTTTGGGGGTTAAATCATCCAACGGTATTTTTTCTGTTATTTGCTTGCGCACGCATTGGCGCTATGCTTGTCCCTGTGAACTGGCGACTTGCCCCTGCTGAAATTGCTGATATTCTGACAGATTGTGCACCAAAGCTGTTAGTCCATGACAGCCAGTTTGCAGAATTGGCACAGACAGCCACCTGCCCCGCCATACATCTGTCAAAGATAGATAGCGAGACATTGCCGCAACACCACGAGATATATGCTGAAGTCACTGAAGCTGCGCCTGTGTTGATTGTCTATAGCTCTGGTTCGACAGGACAGCCAAAAGGGGTTGTTCTGACACAAAAGGCGCTTATCGCAAATGCCGAGATGAGCATAGATGCCCATCAGATGCAGCAGGATGATTTCGTGCTGAATATCTTGCCGCTATTCCATGTGGGCGGGCTGAATATTTTGCCCACCCCTGCATTTTCACTTGGCGCGACTGTCATACTTCATAAAATGGTCGATCTTGATGCCTGTCTTCGGGATTGTCAGCACGCCCATCTGATGATCACAGTGCCAACGATATTAGGACAGCTCATAACTCACCAAGATTGGCCGCAGATCAAAAACAGCCCGCTTCGCACTATTTCCATCGGTTCAACCGATGTGCCTACAGCTTTGATAAAGTCAGTACATGATAGGGGCATTCCTGTGATCCAGATTTATGGCGCGACCGAAACAGCGCCATTTGCTATTTACCAGCATATTGATGACGCCTTTGATACAGTTGGCTCTATCGGCAGGCAGGGCAAATCATGCCAGATTTCCCTCAGAAATTCCGATAATATCCCTGTCAAGCAGGGCGAGGCAGGCGAGATTTGTGTTAAGGGGGATAATATCCTGCACTGCTATTGGCAGAACCAGCCTCTCACAGATGAAAGCATTACAGATGGCTGGTTTCATACAGGGGATGTTGCCTATGAAGATGAATATGGGTTTTTTTGGTTTGTAGACAGAATAAAGCATGTGATTATTTCTGGCGGCGAGAATATCTATCCCGCTGAAATAGAAAGGCTATTGCGCACCCATCCAGCGATTATTGAAGTGGCTGTGGTTGGCAGGCCAGATGATAGATGGGGTGAAGTGCCTGTAGCTGTGCTAGCTACTTCAGAGCAGATTTCGGGCGACCAGCTAGGCGCATTTCTGAAAGATAAAATCGCTAGATATAAACAGCCCCATGACTATATTTTCACAGATGCCCTGCCCCGTAATGCAATGGGCAAAGTTGTTGCCAGCACCATTAAAAAAATGCTTTAGAAAAGCGCCTTACATCATAGATGGCAGTAATAGTGCAATAGATGGCACAAGCGCTAAAATCACCAGCCTGATAATATCAGCACACCAAAATGGCGTCACCCCTTTGAAAATCGTCTGAACAGAGACGTCTTTCAGCACGCCTTTCAGCACAAATACATTGAGCCCGATAGGCGGTGTTATCAGACTAATTTCTGTCACCACTACCACCAAAATTCCAAACCAGATTAAATCAAATCCAAGACTTTCGACCAGAGGCGCAAAGATAGGCACTGTTAGCAAAATCATAGAAAGGGATTCAAATACACAGCCTAGCAATAAATAAATTGCCAGAATAATAAATATCACCCCAATAGCTGATACATCAAACGAGGTCACAATAGAGATAAGTGCATCTGGCAAGCCAGCCCGATTCACAAAATTTGAGAAGATCAACGCACCGAATAGCACCATAAATAATTTAGCTGTGGTACTTGCTGCCTCACGCAACACATCAAACAATACAGGAAATGACATATTGCCACGCGCCCATGTCAGCGCCAGCGCACCTGCAGCGCCAGTGCCTGCGGCCTCAGTAGGCGTGAATAGACCGGTATAAATCCCGCCTATCACAAATATAAATAGACCAAGTGTTGCCCATACATCACGAAGCGCCTTCAACCGTTCCATAAACTCAGTTCGTTCGCCAGCAGGGCCTGCTTCAGGGTTTCGAATAACCACAAACATTACCGCCGCAATATATAGCAATACACCCAATAAACCAGGCAATACCCCCGCAATAAATAGCTTGCCAACAGACGCTTCTGTCATAAGCCCGTAAATAACCAGAATAACGCTAGGCGGAATCAGAATCCCAAGCGTACCCCCCGCCGCAATAGAGGCTGTAGCCAGCGTATCATGGTATTTATAGCGCCGCATTTCTGGCATAGATACTTTTGACATTGTCGCCGCAGTGGCCAGTGATGAGCCACATATAGCAGAGAATAACCCACATGCAACAATCGTAGACATGGCCAGACCGCCCCGCCTATGCCCCAAAAATACATAGGCCGCACGATAAAGCTCGCGAGCCATCCCGCCACGCTCAACCAGCAGACCCATTAAAATAAACATAGGCAATACAGACAGACCATAATTCTGTCCAGAATCAATCACTAGCCGCGCCGCATTTGAAATAGCCGCCCGATAGCTGGACAGCTCAGCAAATCCGATAAACCCAACCAGCCCCAACGCAAAACCAAGCGGCATACGCATAAATGCCAATATCAAAATTGCACCAAAACCAATTAGGGATATAATCACAATAGACTCCGCATTCTCATAGCTATCTAGGCAACGTCATCAGTCGCATTTTCTGGCATCTTACCTGGATGGCTTAACATCAGAAGAACCCGCAAGCTGAGCAAACAGCCAGACAGATAAATTGAGGCAGTGACAAGACTGACCGTAAGATAGCGCGGGATTTGCAGGTAGATAGTCTCATCACCATCTTCATAAGCGCGAATAGCATAATCCCACACCCTATCGGCAAGCAAGAAGATGGCAAACACCATGACCAGATTCAATATCAGTGTAATAGTCCAGCCAATTCGGCCTTTCTGGCCAAAGCTGAATAAATCAACAATCACATGGTCATTTTTCAAAAACATTAAGGGCAGGGATAAAAAGATAATGCCTGCCATAGATAGCTGAACCAGCTCAACAGCGCCTGTCACTGGCGCTCTGAAAAAATAACGCCCCACCACATCAACGCATGTCAGCCCAACCAGCCATAACAAAATCAAGGCAGATAAAAAGGCAATAAAATGGCTGGCACGTAATGCCAGCCATTCCAATTTTGATAGGACTGCAATCAACGTTCAGCCCTTAATTAAGTTGCGAGAGGAAATAATCCAGCGCAGCATTTGCATCAACACCACGAGATGATACCTCACCTAGCACCTTGTCTTTAATGGGCGCTGTGACTTTGGTGAAATAGGCACGCTCAGCCTGAGGCCATTCAACAACCTGAAGCCCCATTTTAGTCGCTTCTCTTAGGCCAAGATCATCAGCGTCATCCCACATACCGCCAATAGTAGCGGCCAAATCAACACCACGATTCTTATCAACACAGGCGCGATGGTCAGCAGACAGATCGTCATATGCATCTTGATTCATGATCAAACCAAATGAGGTTGTGTACATGCCATCTGGATTCACATAGGTATATTTCGCCAGCTCGGCAATTTTGAAGGCAAACATCGTTTCCATTGGGAAGAACACGCCTTCAGCAACACCTGATGAGATGGTTTCATAAACAGCTGGTGCAGGGACATTCACACCAGCCACGCCAAGCGCTGTGCCAATATCATTAGCAACACCGCCGCCAACACGCAATTTCATGCCTTCAAGTTCCTTGAAAGTCGAAATTTTCTTAGTGGTGTTAATATGTCCAGGACCATGCACATAGACAGCTAGTGTTTCTACACCTTTTGCCTCGCCCGCAGCGCCAAGATATTTATCCCATGTCATTTGATAGGCTTTTGAAATCTGAGCCGAATTACCAGGCACATTTGGCAGTTCTGCAAGTTTAGTTGTTAGAAACTTTCCAGGTGTATAGCCATGCACAATCCATGTCATATCTGCCACACCGTCACGGGCTGTATCATACAGTGCTGGCGGTGGCGCAAGACCATATTCAACCTTCAGGCTTAAGCTTCCGCCAGAACAGCTTTCCAGCTTTTCTTTGTAATACGGGAAAAAAGTTGAGTTCATCACATGCTTAGGGCCTGCCCAGCTTGCAACGGTTATTGTTTTTGTATCGGCAATCGCTGACTGGCTTGACATAGCCAGCGCAAGCATTGCACCTAATCTTAGTAATTTTTTCATAATTCCTCCTCATCCATGAATTCAAGTCTTTTTTTTTACGTCATACTGACGCTAGACATTCCTTCTAGCTGAAATCAAACCATACCAACGCCAATAAGGTCAATAAGTTTCATTGTCTGGCTAGCTGAATATCTAAGCGCTTTAACTGCTGATGCTTATGTTTTCCAACTTGGGTCAATCTGGTCAAGCATCCGCAGAAAGGCAGGCCATTCAGGGTGGCGCACTGCCGCCCCTGCTTGTGCATCTCCGCCCTCAAATTGATGGCGTGTGCTTCGCATTACCTCTTCTGAGATAGTGCTAATATCTGCGCCTGTTGCCATCGCGCGTAGCTGGATTTCAGCATTGCGGATAAATAGCTGATGACGCACAAATGCCCAAGCCGCACTAGCGCCTGCGGTCAATAGCCCATGATTTTTCAATACCAGCGTATGATTGGTTGTCCCCATTGCGGCTACCAGCCGTTCTTGCTCGCTTTCATCCAGCACAATACCTTCAAAATCATGATATCCCACACGCTCAAATAGCTGACATGCTTCTTGCACCAATGGCACAGATTTCACATTTAGCGCAGACATGGTCTGGCTGTAAGGCTCATGCGTATGCATCACACAATGCAAATCATCTGGACGGGCTCTGTGAATAGCGGAATGGATAAGATACCCAGCCTTATTCACTGGCCATTTATTATCAGGGTCAATCTTATTGCCATCTAAATCAATCAGCACTAGATTTGATGCGGTAATTTCGTCATACCGCAACCCAAAGGCATTTATCAAAAAATAATCTGTATCAGGCACACGCAAGGTAATGTGATTATAGACAACACTTGTCCAGCCATAAAAATGGGTGAGCCGATAGGCGGCGGCAAGCTCAACCCGCGCCCGCCATTCTGCATCACTTATGCGCCCTGCCATACCCTTTGGCGGGTCTGGAATATGTGCAATTAAATCATCATAATCTAGCTGTCTTGCCATCTTGTTATCCCCCTAATTCACTCACCATCAGGATGCCAGCTAGCCACGATAAAATCTAGCCAGATAATGTCCATTCATCTTTCGGAATATCATAATAGGCTTCAATCGCCGCATTTGCCACTACGCTGATTGTGTCATTTTCAGGGTGATGAATATCAATGCCGCCTTTCACCACAGTCACTGTGGCCACACCACGCGGCAATTCTGCGGCTACAATTTCGGCATTGACCCGTTCAGGCATCTGCACCCCGATTGTGACCGTGACCTGCATCTTGGCATGGTCAAGCCCAAGCGTTGAAAATAGCGTGAGCGAGGAATGATGGATAGCATCCTGTACTGCCCGACATGCCGCTTTGGTATAGTCCTGACCATATAAATCATTGCCCATACCCATTTCCAGAATCAGCCTGCTCATGCGCGCTCTCCTTGTGTGGAGGTCTGTTCCATATCAAAAGACACAATAATCGCCGCATTTACCATAATAGTATGGCCGCTTTGGTCTGGCTTAGGAATATCCAACCCACCAAAGCATGAAGTTACAGAGACCTGACCATATGGGAAAATGGCGGCAACAGCGTCAATATCTATGGATTCAGGTTGCTGGCTAGCAATCTCAACATCGAGTATCATCGCCTCGCGCGGAAATCCAAAAGCTTGCGCAAATGAAATAGAATTATGCCATAGCGCATCTTTTACTGCCCTAATCGCCGCTTCTGTATAATCTTGCCTGCGTAACGAGGTACCAACCCCTAATTCAAGCGCAATTCGTTTCATCGCCATAATAGCTGTCTTTCCTTATTTTTTGTCAGCATGCCTGCCAATATTAGCATGGGATTATGAAAGCACCATAAAAAACAGCCCTTTGCAGACCAACAGGCCAAACGCTTAAGCGCCTAGCGCCTCACCCCTTCTGCAAGTGGTGTTGCTGGCGCAGATGACGGCACTCTGCCATAGGCCTCAGGCAAGGAACAGCTTTTTATATGAGGCAAAACCAGCTTGCCGATATAATCACATTCATCAAGATGCGGATAGCCAGACAGAATAAAACTGCGCATCCCCATCTTTTGATAGGCTTCAAGCTCGCTTAAAATCTGGTCAGCAGACCCCACCAACGCCGCCCCACAGCCAGAACGTGCGCGCCCTATCCCTGTCCATAAATGCGGCTCGATAAAGCCTTCCATATCTGCAAGGTCTCTGTTTCTGGCTTGGCGCGCAACCCCCAAAGAGGTGCTGTCAAGCGCACGTTCGCGAATCTGTTTGCCAGCCTCATCATCTAGCTTTGAGACAAGCATTTCTGCATATTCACGGGCTTCTGCCTCAGTTTCGCGCACGACCATATGCACCCGAAGCCCATAATCAAGCGTGCGGTCATGCTGGGCGGCACGTTCATTGACAGCCTGCATCCGTGCAGCCAGGTCATCACGAGTTTCAGGCCACATCAGATAGACATCACAATGTTGGGCGCACAGCTCGATCGCATCAGGGGAATAGCCGCCAAAATATAATAATGGCCCCCCATTTTGCTGATAGGGTTTAGCAGGGTCTGTCGCTACCTTGTCAAACTGGTAAATCTGGCCATCATAGCTAATCTCATCCTGTGTCCAAGCCTGTTTTAGAATTTCTACCACTTCTCTTGAGCGTTGATAGCGATAGCTACTATCTTCTTTCTGACCTGGAAAATCAGAGCTGATAATATTGATGGTAAGTCTGCCATTCAGCATATGATCAAGTGTGGCGATAGTGCGTGCCAACATAATGGGTTGCATCTCGCCACAGCGCACCGCCGCCAGTAAATTGATCTTCTCGGTAAGGGGCGCACAGCCTGCTACAAAGGACAGTGTATCTTGCCCTACCTGATAAGAAGACGGGCATAAAATATTGCGAAACCCGTTCTGCTCGGCACGTTTGACAATTTCAGAACAATGCGCCCAGCTTGACCTAAGCGTTCCGTCTGGCACGCCCAGATATTGATAATCATCAGAACAGAGCGCAGAGAAAAAACTTACCTCTGCAGCCTCTAGATCAGGGCTGGTAATCGGCACGAGTGTCATCTTATCTTCCTTTGGTGAAAATCCGCTAACGTCCAAAATAGACATTTTGCGAAACTACACCATAGGCAGGAAAATAAATCAATGGGGCTGGCGTGCAGATTATCTACCGCGTGAATTGATAAATTCTTTAGCGCCTGTTTTCACAAACTTGCCACTATTCAGCTCAGCAAAGGCTTTATGCAATTCTTCTCGGGTATTCATCACAATTGGGCCATGCCATGCGACAGGCTCACGCAATGGCGCACCTGAAATCAGCAAAAAGCGCACCCCGCGCTCACCAGCGCTCACCTCAACCTCATCTCCCTCGCCAAATACAACAAGGGTTCGGTTGCCAGACTGGTCTCGTATTTTCAGCTCTTCGCCTGCAAATTCTTTTTCTACATTTACCCCAAACGGCGCAGAGGCATTTCCGAATGTCCCAAAACCTTCAAAAATATAGGCAAAGCCTTGACGGCGTGTATCAAAGGGAAAGCGCTTTTTCACATTCGGAGGAAGCGTGATATCTAGATATGAGGGGTTTGTATCAATCCCATCAACAGGCCCTTTATAGCCGCGATAATTGCCCGCAATTACCCGAATATGGGTGCCATCATCATCTGTCAGGCTGGTAATATCTGCGCCTGCAATATCTTGATAGCGCGGCCTGCACATTTTCTGAGCTTTTGGTAAATTCGCCCATAGCTGGAAGCCATGCATCTGGCCAGCCTTATTCCCCTTTGGCATTTCCTGATGGATGATGCCAGAGCCTGCGGTCATCCATTGCACCGCCCCATCTGAAAGCACCCCCCGATTGCCAAGTGAGTCTGCATGTTCAACCTGACCCGTTAGCACATAGGTGATGGTTTCAATGCCGCGATGCGGATGCCAAGGGAAGCCCGAACGATAGGCGGCTGGATCATCATTTCTGAAATCATCCATCATCAGAAACGGATCGAACATATCGGTATCACCAAAGCCAAACACACGATGCAGATGTACCCCTGCCCCTTCCATCGTTGGCCGAGCCTGACTGCTTGTTTTAATGGGTCTGATTGACATAGGCGCACTCTCCTGATGTTCTGAAACCTGTCTTTACTTGCCTGAGCTTAAGATGGGCAACAAAGCAAAATTGTCAAGCCAAGCAGGGCACGAACTATATTAAATTTAATGCCTGTTTGTCCCTAGAATATCTCACCAGCCTTAGCGGCGGCTAATCCCTCGTTAATCTCTGTCTGTGCTAGCCCATAATATTCCGCTGCTTGTTCAGCTGAAATATAGCCTAAGGCTAGGTCACGGCGGATTGCTGTTTTATCTCTATCTTCTGGCTTGCCATAGCCTGCACCGCCAGGAAAACCCATCACCGCATAAGTGCCATGTGGCAGAAACTGCCTACCTTTGCCGCGCAGTGGTGCGCCATCACTTCGGATAAGGGTAGTAGGTGCGCCAGCACCGCCGCCTCTTCGCCCAAGCGCAGGATGATCTACCCTGTCAAACATGGCTGAAATATCACATTCATGGCCTTCGCGTGCGCCCACATCCATAAATTGGCCAAGCCCGCCACGATATTGCCCTGCACCTCCGCTATCAGGGCGCAATTCCTTGCGCCAGATAATCACAGGCCCGACATTTTCAGTTGCTTCAACTGGCATTGTCATCACCCCTGATGGAAAGGCTGTTGCGTTCATGCCGTCAAGCGCAGGGCGCGCGCCTGACCCACCTGAATTAAAGGCAAGCACTTCGGCTCGAACGGCATCTGCGGGTGCAGGCGCATCTGTTCTAGGGCGCAGACTGACCTGAAAATTACACAGGCTACCAGCCCCTTCGGCAGGCACAATATCTGGCAATAGCTTATCCAGCGCATTATACACTGTATCAGGCACCATATGCCCAATAATATGACGCAAGGCAACTGGCGCAGGAAATAACGCATTCACAATCGAATTTTCAGGCGCGATAATCTCAAACGGGGCAAGTGACGCCGCATTATTCGGAATTTCAGGCGCAATAGCGCATTTCAGCGCATAACAGGCATAGGCTTTGGTATAGACAAGCGGCACATTGATACCCTTTTTATCCAAGCCAGAGGTTCCCTGCCAGTCAGATACGATCCTATCTGTCTCAATGCTAAGCCTTACATGCAAATCAATCGGCGCAGAATAGCCATCTATCCGCATATGGCCAGTGGCCACGCCTGGTGTCAGCGCGTTTATCCGCTCCAGCGTTGCCTCTCGGGAATGGGTTAGGATAAACTCTGAAATACCTGCCAGATCAGCTAGCTTAAATTCATCCATCATATCAATTAGGCGGCGATGACCAATCTCGTTACAGGTCGCCAGCGCAAAAATATCGCCTACCAACTGGTCAGGCTCACGCACATTGCCGCGAATAATCGACAGCAGGGTGTTATCTACCACGCCAGCATGGGCAAATTTCATAATAGGGATATATAGCCCTTCTTCATGAACATCATTTGCATCAGCCCCAAAACCGCGCCCGCCAATATCTGTTACATGCGCTGTGCAGGCAAAAAACCCTATCAGCCCGCCCTGCCTGAATGAGGGGGTTACAATCGTAATATCATGTTTATGGCCAGTGCCTTCCCAAGGGTCGTTCGTGATATAAATATCACCTTCCGCCATATTCTGGCGTCCAATGCGGCGGATAAAATGACCAACAGCATCAGCCATTGCATTTACGTGACCAGGTGTGCCTGTTACCGCTTGGGCCAGCATCTCGCCAGCCTCGTTATATACGCCAGCCGACAAATCACCTGCTTCTCTGACAGAGGTTGAAAAAGCAGTACGCACCAGCGCTTGCGCCTGTTCTTCAACAACCGAAATCAGCCTGTTCCACATCACCTGATAGGCTACTTTTGAGGGGTGTGTTTCTGTCTTTATCTTGGTCATTAGATTATCTGTCTGTTATGTATTTGGGGATTCAGAAGAAGCGTGCGCCTTCATATCCAGCGTGCCATCTGCATGAGCTGTGATAGTGCGACTATTTGGTACGATAATGCTTGTTTCATCTTCAATAATAATAGCAGGCCCCTGCACGGTAGTACCTGCCTGCATTTTATCTCTTGAGATCACGGCCGCCTCATGCTGTTTTGCTGTGGCAGGGTCAAATAATCTGCGATAGCTATCTGCTGTGACCTCATTTATGCCAGCACGTTCTGCCAGCCGTTCTGTTTGCGCCTGCTCAGTATAGGCATTCACAGACCAGACAGTTGCTTCAATTTCCATCCCATCAACTGAGCGGCCAAACAGCTTTTCATATTCTATCGCAAATAAGCTGGCTAGCCTGTTTGCATTTGGCGCAATCGCATCTTCAGCACTTAGGGATATTGGAATTTCCCAACCTTGCCCCGAATAGCGCATATAAACTTTATAATCTGCCCGAATGGATGCATGCGCATCACATGAACGCACAAAGCCTCTTGCTTCTGCTTCCATCTCTTGAAACAGGCTGGTCACAATATCAGCCGCAAAATCTGATAGTTTCATAAAGATAGATCTGTTTGTCTCAAAGCTAAAGGGCGCGCGCAAAAACCCAATCGCAGAACCAACACCTGCTCCAGACGGGATAAGGCATCTATCAACCCCCAGCTTCTCGCATAGGCGCGCTCCATGCAAAGGCGCCGCACCACCAAAGGCTATCATGGTATATTCGCTTAAATCCTCACCATTTTCTACCGCATGAACACGCGCTGCATTTGCCATATTTTCATCAACAACTTCAGCCAGCCCCCACGCCGCTTCTATTGCGCCCATATCAAGCTGTGTGCCTAGATGGGTTTTAAGGGCATGTGCTGAGGCATCCTTATCTAGCGATATTGACCCCCCTGCAAAATTATCTGGATCAAGCTTGCCAAGCACAACATCAGCATCTGTGACAGCAGGCTGGCTTCCGCCTCTTCCATAACAGGCAGGTCCTGGCTCAGAGCCAGCACTTTCAGGCCCTACTCTGATTTGCTGTAGACTGTCCACATGGGCAAGCGAGCCGCCGCCTGCGCCAATTTCCACCATATCTATCACTGGAATTGAAATTGGCATGCCAGACCCTTTTTTGAAACGGTAGGTGCGTGCCACTTCAAAAACCCGCGCTGTTTTAGGGGTTTGATCCTTAATCAGACAGATTTTGGCTGTTGTGCCGCCCATATCAAAGCTAAGCACCTTATCCAGCCCATGACGTGCGGCTATGTCTGCGGCAAAAATAGCGCCGCCAGCAGGCCCTGATTCAACCAGCCTCACTGGAAACTCAGCTGCTGATTCCAGACTCATAATCCCCCCGCCAGAATGCATCAGAAATACAGGGCAATCAGCCCCCTCAGCCGCCAGCCTGTCTTTCAGCCGTCCAAGATAGGATTTCATCAATGGCTTAATATAGGCGTTGGCGATGGTGGTGTTAAAGCGTTCATATTCCCGCATTTGCGGTGATACTTCAGACGATAGCGAGACCATCACATCAGGCAGTTTTCGGGCTAGCACATCTGCTATCATCTTCTCGTGGCTGTTATTCACATAGGCATGAAGCAAGCCTACCGCGATGCTTTCATAGTTAGCTATTGCCAGCTCATCTGCCAGCGCTTCTATATCCTCTTGGTTAAGCGGGATCAGCGGATTGCCAGAGGCATCCATCCGCTCATCAAGCACATATCGCCTGTTACGTGGCAATAAGGGTTCTGGCAGTTTTAGATTCAGATCATATTGCTCAAACCTGCTTTCAGTGCGCATTTCAATAACATCACGAAAGCCTTTGGTTGTTATTAGCGCTGTCTTTGCCCCTCGCCGTTCAATCAGCGCATTGGTTGCAAGGGTGGTGCCGTGAATAATCTGTTCTATATTCTCTGGCGCAATTGCGGCTTTGGCACATAGCTGATGCAACCCGTCAATAATCGCATCTTCTGGGGCGGCATAGGTGGTCAGCACTTTCACCGAATATCGCTTATCACCAGCCTCCATCACCACATCAGTAAAGGTGCCGCCAATATCAACGCCTAATCTTATCTTATCTGAGCCCATCTATCGTTTGCCTGTCCCTATTATGGCCATCTGTAATTTAATGGTTTGAAGTTAGAATATGGTCTATTACAGCCTCTGTAACCTGTTTTGTGTTTGCGTTGCCGCCAATATCAGGTGTCATAATGCCTTCAGCGCATACCGCCTCAACCGCCCGCATAATCCGTCCTGCCGCCTCTGGCTGGCCAACATGTTCAAGCATCTGGCACGCTGTCCAGAAGGTCGCAACAGGATTAGCAATGCCCTTGCCCGTAATATCAAATGCAGAGCCGTGAATAGGCTCAAACATTGACGGAAAGCGGCGTTCTGGGTCTATATTGGCTGTTGGCGCAACACCAATACTGCCTGCAAGCGCACCTGCCAGATCAGATAGAATATCTGCATGCAGATTGGTTGCAACTATCGTATCAAGTGTTTCAGGCTGAAGCGTCATGCGCACTGTCATCGCATCTACCAGCATTTTATCCCAACTTACCTCTGGAAATTCGGCTGAAACCTCTTCGGCTATTTCGTCCCATAGTACCATCCCATGCCGTTGTGCATTGGATTTTGTAACCACTGTAAGCAATTTTCGGGGTCTGCTTCTGGCAAGCTCAAACGCATAGCGCATGATACGGGTAACCCCTGCGCGGGTGAAAATAGCAACCTCTGTGCCGACCTCTTCTGGCATGCCGCGATGCGTACGTCCGCCATTGCCTGAATATTCGCCCTCTGAATTTTCACGCACAATGACCCAATCCAGATCACCAGGCCCTTTATCACGCAACGGGGCAGTGATACCTGGCAAAATTCGGGTTGGGCGGACATTGGCATATTGATCAAAGCCCTGACAAATTGGCAGGCGCAATCCCCACAAGGTGATATGGTCTGGCACATCTGGCGCGCCTACAGCCCCAAAAAATATCGCATCAAAGGGTTGTAATTGTGCCAGCCCGTCATCTGGCATCATCTTGCCAGTTTGTTTGTAATAGTCTGAACCCCAGTCAAAATGGGTAAATTCAATCTGCGCATCTGAAATACGCGTCATCGCCGCATTTACAACCTCAATCCCTGCAGAAATAACTTCAGGCCCAATACCATCTGCAGCAATGGACGCTATTTTTATTATTTTCATCTAACTCTCTCACACTTATTCGCTTTTGGTTAGCAATAGATTACCAATATCGTAAATCGCAGTTGCTATTTCTGATTCAAGCGGAAATGACAGCATGCCCAACACGCTATATCCCAATAATAAAGGCATGATATAAAATCGTATCATATAGAAAAACCACGCCACATATAGCGGATGCAACTTATCAATCAGAAATGCAGGGGTAATAGGCCTGAACAACGCAATAATAGGATTTGTGTATTTCACAAATACTTTCATAAAGAAAAAATCTGAGGTTTCATGCATGAATATGGACAGGCCAAACCTGCCAATTAACGTCCACATAATCATTCCAAGCACATAATCTATGATGATGATAAATAATGGAAATTCTGCGCTCATATGACATTCTCTTACTCTTAGCCTAGTTGGTTATGTATATCATTACATGATTAAAAATATAGCGATTTATTAAAAAAAGCGGAGCATTATTATAGATGCTCCGCTTCACTTTATATGGTGATAGTCCTGCTAAAGCTTAGGACACAACGGTCTTTCCGCTTGGAACACGGATTTCTTCAACCATTTTCTGTGTCTCTGCATCAGGCTCTTCAGTCATCAGACTAACCACAACCATCAAAATCAGGCTGACAGGCATGCCGATCATACCAAAGCGCAAGCCATCGATACCAATCCATGGTGCCATACCAGCAAACTGAACCATATACAGATACCATGCGCCAGCACCAAAGCCGCCAATCATACCTGCAACAGCGCCAGCACGGTTTGCACGCTTCCACCATACGCCAAGCACAAGCGGGAAGAACAGACCTGAATTGGCAAAACAGAACGCCCAAGCAACTGCGCCCAGAATGCCTGTTAGCTTCATCGAGGCCACAAACGCACCTGCCGCACCAATTACCAACAATAATATACGCGCTACAATCAGACGTGTCTTAGTGTCAGCTTTTGGATCGATAATCTTGTAATACAGATCATGTGACAAGGCATTCGCAATCGCCAGCAACAGACCATCAGCAGTTGACATAGCCGCTGCCAGACCACCTGCGGCCACAAGACCAGAAATCACATATGGCAATCCAGCCATTTCAGGAGTTGCCAGCACAACAATATCACCGCGCATGAAAAATTCATTTATCTGCAAGATACCATCGCCATTGCCGTCAACAACTTTTAAGAAGCCAACATTGCTCCATTGCTGTATCCATTCAAGATTAGATACATCCGCAATAGATTTACCAATAATTGAGGTAGCAACATTCGGGTCAAGCAGTGACAGTTTGGTGAATGTAGCCAATGCTGGTGCTGTCAGATATAACAGACAGATAAACAGCAATGAATATCCAACAGACTGGCGCGCTGCCTTTACTGAAGATGTTGTGAAATAACGCATTAACACGTGAGGCAATGACGCTGTACCAGCCATCATACATAACACAAGTGTAAAGAATTTCCACTTTGCCATCAATGTATCGCTGGCATCATTGATGCCTACTGTTAATGCGGCAAGCTTGCCTGCTTCAGCCTGAGCTTCAGCGGTTGGCATCATCGTGCCTACACCCAACAATGCCTCTAATTCTTGAACACGCTCAACAGCGCCGAACTGTGCAAAATGTGGGATAAGGCCATAGCCTAGCGTATTTGACATCCAGAATACTGGTATCAGATAGGCAATAATAAGCACAATATATTGCGCTACTTGCGTCCATGTCACAGCACGCATACCGCCAAGCATTGAACAGAATAAAATGCCCGCAAGACCAATCCACACGCCCAGTTCAAATGGAATCTGAAGCGCACGCGCAGCCACTGTTCCAGTTCCGTTAATCTGGGCTGTCACATAGGTAAATGACGCTACAACAAGAATGACCACAGCACAAAAACGCGCTAGATTACCGCCATAACGTGTACCGATAAAATCAGGCACGGTATAACAGCCAAATTTACGCAAATAGGGCGCAATCAGCGATGCCACAAGCACATAACCGCCTGTCCAGCCTACCAAGAACGCCATATAGGGATAGCCTTTGAGGTAAATGCCCCCAGCCATCGCAATAAATGACGCGCCAGACATCCAGTCAGCGGCCGTAGCCATACCATTATACACTGCTGGCACTTCTCGTCCGGCAACATAATATTGGCTAGATTCCATTGTCCGTGACAAAATTCCGATCAGCGCATAAATCGCCACCGTAAATGCCACAAACAGCCAACCAATAATCGTGTTTGATACCCCTGCTGCTTCTAAAAATGCCATCAAAATGACAAAGGCTAGAAATCCTAGGGTGTATAGTCCATATACCCGACCTAGGTTTTGGATAAATCCACCATCTAATTTTAACATAAATGCCTCCTAGTCTTCACCAAAGCCAAATTCTTCATCAATTTGGTTTTGACGACTGGCAAACCAAAATACTAAGATCGCAAATGATACTTGCGAGCCCATACCTGCCATAAAATAGGCACCTGGAAAGGCACTGCTATTAAGCCCTTCGCCGAACCAATGAATGACAAATGATAGCACCGCCCAAACACCAAGTGTGGTGAAGGTGAGCGATTTTGTTTTCGCCCAGTGCGCTTCTTGTTTTGAAGACATAATTCCCCCCTCAAAAACGTTTCATGCCTATCTAAAAAGAGGGAGTCATAGATGCAACGGAAGTCTGCCAGCCAGCCTACGCGCTCGCGCATTTATGCCAACGGCAATAATTCATCCATAGTGTCTTTAATGCTTCCCCCCTTAAAGACGTTAGGTTAAAATATTACGAAAATGACATAATGTCAAAAAAACACATACAGCATTCTCAATTTAGGCACTGATTTTGATCATAGAAATGCTAAAAACTCTAAGAAACAAGCTAGGTCTAGCACCGCGTGCTGTTCTAGATTCTATACCATCATTGGTTGAATTTACCAAGAGACAATCCGCCTATGTATCGCAAGTTACACTGTTTGGCTATATCAAAACGCGTGCTGGCACAAGCTGGCCGAAATTATTTGAAGATGATACTTATGTAATCTCTTTGCGTACTGCTAGGTCACATTTTTTTGCTGCTTGCGTTTCTGATTTATCTCTATTTTTTGCTGCTCGCATGGTTCTTGATGGCGGCATATCAGCCAATCAGGCAGAAAATCTGGCAGTGTATATTACCGAAAAAGTGCTTACAAGCACCCAATTAGAAGAGCTTGATGTCTCTGAGCCAGATGCGCTTGCTATGATCAGCACTACAGCACAGCGTGCCTCAGTAATAGACTGGCAGGAGGCTGCCACCTCTGCGCTTGCTTTTAGCTCAAGTGAGGATGCGTTTATGCGCTGGGCGCCCGTGACAGATGAATTTAAGCGCGATGATGGCGAGATTATGCGAAATTCCCTGCATTTACGCTGGATTGGCATCCGCCGTGATATCAAAGAGACCCTGCAGATTGGCGCGGTTAAGCAAGGGCTTGAGCGTGCATAACTGCCTATAGTGGAAGTCCGACATAATTTTCGGCCAAAGATATGCGCCCTGCCTCTGATGAGGTAATATAGGCAAGCTCGGCTTCTTTCATCTTCTGTTCAAACAGATCATCATTAAACCGATGCGTAAGGTTGGTTAGATACCAGCTAAAGCGTTCTGTTTTCCAGACACGGGCAAGCGCCTTTGCTGAATATTCCGACAGCGCGGCCTCATCCTTATCTGCAACAAAGCGTCTAAGCGCTTCAATCAGGTAATGGATATCAGAAAAGGCAAGATTAAGCCCTTTTGCGCCTGTAGGTGGCACTACATGGGCAGCATCACCAGCTAGCAGCAACCGTCCAAACCGCATAGGTTCAGCCACAAATGATCTGAGCGGGGCAATAGATTTTTCAATAGACGGGCCTGTTACCATAGCCTCTGCCAGCTCAGCAGGCAGTCGGCGGCGCAATTCATCCCAAAAGGCATCATCTGACCAATTTTCGACCCTATCATTCGTATCACATTGAATATAATACCGAGATCTGGTCATTGAGCGCATTGAACATAAGGCAAAGCCGCGACTATCATTAGCATAAACAACTTCATGCGCAACGGGCGGTGTATCTGCTAGTAGCCCAAGCCAGCCAAACGGATAGAGTTTTTCATAAAGCGTGATAGCCGCATCAGGTACACACGCACGACTTACCCCATGATAGCCATCACATCCAACAATAATATCGCACCGTATCTGATAGCTTTTGCCGTTATGGCGAAAGCTAACTGACGGGCTATCTGTATCAAAATCGGACGGCAAGACATCTTCTGCATGATAAAAATTCTGGCTATCACCAGACAGGCGCAAATCATATAAATCCTTTGTCACCTCAGTCTGACCATAGGCTGTTACCACCTTGCCGCCCGTAGATGCGCCAAGCGGTATCGATTCCATCTGTTTATCAAATGCAATATTGACCGCATGATGAATAATACCCTCAGCGCTAAGCCGTTTGCCAGCGCCTAGCCTATCCATTAGGTCAACTGTAGTTTGCTCAAGAATACCTGCACGGATACGTGCCAATACATAATCTGCTGATTGACGTTCTAGAATTATATTGTCAATACCGTGCTTATCAAGAAGACAGCCAAGCAACAGACCAGCTGGCCCTGCCCCGATTATCACAATTTGGGTTCGCATAATAGATCGTTTCCGTTTTTCAGACAGGCTTATCTCTCACTTAACCATATGACTAGGCGTATGTGAACAGATTTTGCTGTTCTATAAAACAGAATAGTCCGCCTATCAGATATGCTGGTCAGCGCCTATCTTTGAACATGCCATTCTGACGGCATAAAAATATTAGCAAAATGTGATTTCCAGCCATCCATCTTAGCGCCTGACCATACATTTTCTTGCAAGGCTGCATTTTGCATATCAATAAAAGGCGCAATAATGTTCAGAAGAATACTACGCTCTCCAATCACGATTGAACAATCAAGCATCAAGCCTGGATAAAGATTGAATTTGGTTTCGCCTGAAGAAAACTGCACCTCGTCAGTTACCAGCCGAACCATATATGCAGTTCCGCCATCCTCTGTCTTTACTGTATCAGGGCTGATTACAGCAACTTTAGCCGGCATGGGCTGAAAATACCTGCTATGGGTGCCTGCCAGCCTCACCAACGCTTCCTGCCCCACAGATACAAACCCGATATCACTTACCGGTAATTCTGCTTCAATCACAAGGGATTCTTCAGAAGGAACAATTTCGGCAATATCCATACCTGGTCCTACGACACCGCCAATAGTAGATACAAATAATTGTTTAATAATACCGTCTACAGGAGATTTGACTAAGCGCCTGCCAAGCTGATCTTCAAACCTTTGCAGCCGACTTGCATATTTTTGCTCTTCTTCAGTATATTTCTGTATTTGGCTGCTAATTTTGCTTTCAAATTCATTTTTAAGCACAGAGATTTGCAATTCTGCATCCTGCATCTCTGCTTCTATTGACTGGATTTTCTGTCGGGATTCGGTCAATTCAGCTTTAATCCCCTGACGAGAGCGTAACAAATCCAAATGTTCTAACTCACTTGTGAGCTGTTCTGAGAGCAATTCAGTACTAATTTGAATTTGTTTGTCCAGAAGATCTGCCATTTCTGTTTTTTCTGCGATTTTTTCTGAAATGATGGTAATTGATTCTGTCAAATTCTCGATCATGCGCTGTTGAAGTAATATCTCAGATTGCAATAGCTTTACCTGTGATTGCGCATTTTCTATGCTGGCTGATACAATATTAGCATAGGCACGTTGATATGCGTCTGGATAGCGAGCCTTCTGTCCGCTTATTAAGCCATTCAAGGTGATGATCTCGGTATTTAAGAATACTATTCTTGTTTCAAGCTCTTCAACTTCTGATTTTGAGGCAAGTTCTTCTAACTCGACAACAACATCCCCTGCGCTTACCTTATCCCCTTGCAACACCTTAATTTCTTTTACGATGCCGCCTTCAAGATTTTGAATAGTTCTGGTTTTGCCGAATGGCACTACTTTACCTGAGGCATGGGTTACAATATCAATCTTGCCGAAATAAGATGCCCAAATGCCCCCTATCACTAGCAATAACAGCATATATGCGCAGATTCGAAGAAGAAGCATATTACTGTTTACCCTTCTTGGTTTTCTTTGCAGGCGGAGTATCAGATTGAGATGGCTTTTGTGTTGATTGAGGCTGTTTTTTCATCACTTTTGGTTCATGCTCAGTGCCAATCGTAATAACTGTGTCAGCACCCTTTATCACAACAGGGTCAGTGCTTATGATAATTAAGGTGCGTTTCTGAGCAATCATCTGGTTCATCTGATTATAAAAAATCATTGCTGTTTGGGTATCTAGCCCAATGGTTGGCTCGTCCATCATCACTAGCTGGCTAGGCTTGCATAATAAATGTGCAAGCGCTATCTGCTTTCGGATTTTCAAGCTAGACAGTCTTTTATCCGCAACAGATGTATGTATGCCAGTTGGCAAATTATCAATGAGTGGTTTTAGCCCTGAATGGAAGATCGCATTTGATATCTCGTCATCATTTGCGCCCCTAGCCTGAAATAAATTATATAGCGTCTCATCAAGAAATTGAGGGTCTTGCGGCAGATAGCCAATTTGTGAAGCCCACCATTCAGATGAAAGCTGCTGGCTATCCACACCATCAATCAACACAGCACCCCTCTGGGGCGGATATGTGCCGCATATCACATGAAATAGTGATGATTTTCCAACGCCATTTGCCCCTGTGATTACAGTTGTTGTGCCTGCTTGAAACAAATGAGATATGGTATTAGCTGTTATATCCGCAGGCATGGCAGGATGCTGAAAAGCTACATTTTTAAGTTCTATATTGCCTACAAACTCCTTTATCGAACTTTTGCCAGATGTCCGTCCAGCAAGTTTTGTCAGCACACCTAATTCTCGGCTATTTCTTGCAGAGCGGAACATTTTTATGACAGCAGGAAACTGCATCAATTGCATAAAGCTTTTAGCAATCAAAATATTCAATGCAATCAATGCGCCTATCTCAAGCTCACCCTTAAAAACGAGGATCACTGAAGAAAAAATCGTAAAGACAATCAGCATATTAGAGAGGATCATGTTGACCAGCCTTTGGTTATGCTGGTTACTCGCTAGCCGCAACCGTTCTTCATTCAGCTCAATATCATTTTGCTGAAGTCGTGCTAGCCAACTCTGCTGTAGTGGTAATGACGCCTGAGAATAGGCAGGCGATAACAGCTCGGTCTCTGCATAATCTACGAGATATTGTTTTGGAAGAATTTTTGACCGAATTCTATGCTCTGAAGCCAAAAATATTAGACTCAGGCTTGCGGCAATCAGGCCAAAAATTACAAAAATTACAAAGGCAATTGGCGATATAAGATAAATAACCACAATAAACAATATGGCAAATGGAATGTCATATAGCGCTAGCACAGAATCTATATTTTGATGTGTTCTGTTTTTGCGTATCCGTTGTAACCGTGATGGCAGATTAGAAAATGCCTGTAATGCAGGATGCCCTAAATTTATTTGGCGTAGCGAGTCAAAAAAAGACTGGCTTGCATTATCCTGCCTCAACATTATTAACACGGCTTGTCTGCGATATTGCCTTAGCAAGAACTCAGCAACAATGCTGACAAGCACGCCGGCCGTAAGCGCATATAAGGTTGCATCAATGCCTGAGGCAAGATATCGAGACAGTGATTGAATAACATATATTGGTAGCGCAAGCGACAAAAGGTTGGCCGCAAATGAGATGACCCAAAGATCAACCTTTTGCAAAAACCGTGTTAACACAATATATTAGCCAACCTGATAAACACGCTCCAAATAGTTACGCAAAGGTGAATTGTTCTGTAGCATTATTAAAATTAACACTCGTGATGCCATCCTCCACGGCAAAAAGTATGTCACCACCTTCGTCAACCTCTCCTGAGCCATCCCCATCAATTGCG
>CBFHYU010000033.1:0-23771 GCA_965660165.1 Puniceispirillaceae bacterium (SeqCode) | reverse complement strand
ATGAAGGCCTGCGCTTTGCTATCCGTGAAGGTGGCCGCACTGTGGGCGCCGGCGTCGTCGCTTCTATCGTTGAGTAAAGAATTTTTATAAAAGAGGCCAATCTGGCCTCTTTTCGTTGATTGAAAAGGGAATAGAGCTATGGAAAACCAGAATATTCGTATTCGGTTAAAGGCATTTGATCACCGTATACTTGATCAGTCTACCAATGAGATTGTGAATACCGCAAAGCGGACAGGTGCGCATGTGCGTGGCCCTATTCCATTGCCTACAAATATGCGGCGTTTCACAGTGTTGCGGTCTCCGCACATTGACAAGAAAAGCCGTGAACAGTTTGAAATGCGCACTCATAAGCGTCTTTTGGACATTATTGACCCAACACCTCAGACAGTAGACGCGCTGATGAAGCTTGATCTTGCTGCTGGTGTTGATGTCGAAATTAAACTCTGAGCGTGCGCAGATAGAGGGTTTCGTTATGCGTAGTGGTGTAATTGCAAGAAAAGTCGGCATGACACGGGTCTTTGATGAGACTGGTAATCATGTTCCAGTGACAGTGCTTAGCCTTGATAATGTTCAGGTAGTCTCGCAAAAGACTGTTGATACAGATGGCTATGTAGCGCTACAGCTTGGGGCAGGTCAGGCCAAAGTGAAGAATGTTTCAAAAGCATTGCGTGGGCATTTCGCTAAGGCATCTGTATTGCCTAAGCGCAAGCTAGCCGAGTTTCGCGTCAGTGATGATGCGATGGTTGATGTTGGCTCAACCTTTGCTGCCTCTCATTTTGTGGCAGGGCAGATGGTTGACGTTGTTGGCATCACACAAGGTAAAGGCTTTGCTGGTGCGATGAAGCGCCATAATTTTGGCGGATTGCGCGCATCGCACGGTGTATCAATTTCTCACCGCTCACACGGTTCTACTGGTCAGTGCCAAGACCCTGGTAAAGTATTCAAGGGTAAGAAGATGGCTGGCCATATGGGCGCTACCCGCGTTACCACACAGAATTTGATGGTGGTAAATGTAGATGATGACGATAGCCTGATTCTGATCAAGGGCGCAATTCCTGGATCAAAGAATGGCTGGGTTCTGGTATCTGATGCGCTGAAAAAAGCTGCACCTGAGGGCGTACCATTCCCTGCTGGCCTAGTTAGTAGCGCACCTGCACAAGCAGCTGAGGCTGAGGCCGCTGAATCTATCGAAGATAATCAGCCTGAAGACAATCAAGTAGAAGCATCTTCTGCAACTGATACAGATAAAGGGGCATCTGATGAAAATTGATGTCAAAACATTAGATAATAAAAAGAAGGGCGATATTGAACTGGCTGATGCTGTGTTTGCTATTGACCCGCGTGAAGATATTGTTGCGCGTGTTGTAAAATGGCAACTGGCAAAGCGTCGTTCAGGCAACCACCTTGTAAAAGGTCGGTCTGATGTAGCTCGTACTGGCAAGAAGATGTTCCGTCAGAAAGGCACAGGCCGTGCCCGTGCTGGTAACGGTTCAGTATCACAGTTTCGTGGCGGCGGTGTTGTTCATGGTCCTGTATTGCGCGGCTATGAGCATAAATTGCCAAAGAAAGTCAGAAATCTGGGTATGAAGTCAGTGCTTTCAGCAAAACTTGCTGCTGGCAATTTGATTGTGCTTGATGATGTGAAGGCTAATGGCAAAACGGCTGAGCTTAAAGGCAAGCTAGAAAAGCTGGGTGCTATGAATGCGCTGGTTGTTGCTGGCGATTCTATTGATGATGGGTTTGGCAAAGCAGCCTCTAACCTGCCATTTGTTGATGTGCTGCCTCAGCAAGGTGCAAATGTGTATGATATGTTGCGTCGTGATGTGCTTGTGCTGTCACGTGATGCGGCTAGCTATCTTGAGGAGCGTCTAAAATGAGTATTCGTCCCCGCAAGCGTGTAGAGACAACAATCAGTCAGGCGAAAGCCTATGAGACTATCCTGCGCCCAGTTGTCACTGAAAAAGCGACAATGGGTAATGAGCATGGTCAGGTGTCATTCTTCGTATCTATGGATGCGACTAAGCCTGAGATCAAGGCGGCTGTTGAAATGTTGTTCAATGTCAAGGTGATGGCAGTGAATACTATCATCCAAAAGGGCAAAAAGAAGATGTTCAGAGGTCGTCCTGGCCGCCGTTCTGACGCAAAAAAGGCAATCGTCACACTTGCTGACGGTCAGGCCATTGACCTGATGGGAGTGTAAGGACATGGCACTTAAGCATTTCAATCCAACAACACCCAGCCAGCGTAATCTGGTTCTTGTTGACAAGTCAGCTCTGTATAAGGGCAAGCCTGTTAAGAAGCTTACAGAGGGTCTGTCTAAATCAGGTGGCCGCAACAATTCTGGCCATGTAACAGCATGGCAGCGTGGCGGCGGACATAAGCGTAAATATCGCCAGATTGACTTCAAACGCACAAAGGCAGGTATTGCAAGTGTTGAGCGTCTGGAATATGATCCAAACCGTACAGCGTTTATTGCGCTAATCACCTATGAAGATGGTGAGCAAAGCTATATCATTGCGCCGCAAAGACTGGCTGTTGGTGATAAGGTTGAAGCTGGCCCTCAGGCTGATATTAAGCCTGGCAATGCTCTGCCGCTATCAAATATCCCTGTTGGTACATTGGTTCATAATGTTGAGCTAAAGCCAGGCAAAGGCGCACAGCTAGCGCGTTCTGCTGGCACATATGTTCAGCTTGTTGGTCGTGACCGTGGTCATGCTATTTTGCGTCTGGCATCTGGCGAAGTTCGTTTGGTGCGCTCTGAATGCATGGCCTCTATCGGTGCGGTTTCAAATCAGGATCAGCAAAATATTAAAATTGGTAAAGCAGGACGTAATCGCTGGCTTGGCAAGCGTCCTCATGTAAGAGGCGTTGTTATGAACCCGATTGATCACCCACATGGTGGTGGTGAGGGTCGTACCTCAGGTGGTCGTCATCCAGTGACGCCGTGGGGTAAGCCAACCAAAGGCAAGCGTACTCGTAACAATAAGAAGACTGATCGCATGATTGTGCGTCGTCGCAAGCCTTAAGGGAGATAGTGTAAGATGGCACGTTCTGTTTGGAAAGGTCCCTTTGTTGATGGCTATCTGCTGAATAAAGCAGAAAAAGCAGCCGCATCTGGACGCAATGATGTGATTAAGATTTGGTCTCGTAGGTCAACCATTCTTCCACAATTTGTGGGGCTGACCTTCGGTGTTTATAATGGCAGAAAGCATATCCCTGTGATGGTGTCAGAGGATATGGTGGGACATAAATTTGGCGAATTTGCGCCAACCCGCACCTATTATGGTCACGCTGCTGACAAGAAATCAAAGCGTTAGGTGAAAGATTATGGGTAAACAGTCATCTCCACGCGTTAGAGCAGATAATGAAGCACAAGCGGTACTTCGTAATCTTCGCATTAGCCCACAAAAGCTTAATCTTGTGGCAGCGATGATAAGAGGCATGGATGCAAATAAAGCGATTGCAACCTTGTCATTTTCACGCCGCCGCATCGCGAATGATGTGAAAAAAGTGCTTCAATCAGCAATTGCAAACGCAGAAAACAACCATTCTCTTGATGTTGACCGTCTTTTTGTAAAAGAAGCACATGTCGGCAAAGGCTTGGTTATGAAACGTTTTAAGGCAAGGGCACGCGGACGCGGCGCTAGAATTTTGAAGCCATTTTCACATCTGACAATTATCGTCAGCGAGAAAGAGGAGCAGGCATAATGGGTCAGAAAGTAAAACCAATCGGTCTGCGTGTAGGTATTAACCGCACATGGGATTCCCGTTGGTATGCCGATCGCAATTATGGTGATTTGCTGCATAAAGATATTGAGCTTCGCGCATATTTGATGGACAGGCTTAAGCAAGCTGGCATTAGCCGAATTGTGATTGAACGCCCTGCAGGTAGAGCCCGCATTACGATTTATGCTGGTCGTCCAGGTCTGATTATCGGTAAGCGTGGTCAGGATATCGAAAAGCTGCGCCTTGATTTATCAAAGCGCGTTGGCACAGATGTCAGCCTAAATATCGTTGAAGTGCGTAAGCCTGAGATTGATGCCAAGCTAGTTGGTGAGAATATCGCACAACAGCTTGAGCGCCGTGTTGGATTTCGCCGTGCGATGAAGCGTGCTGTTCAGTCTGCAATGCGTCTTGGCGCGCAAGGCGTTCGGATTAACTGTGCTGGCCGTCTTGGTGGTGCAGAGATTGCGAGAACTGAATGGTATCGTGAGGGGCGCGTGCCACTACATACCCTGCGTGCTGAGGTTGATTATGCCGAAGCAACTGCGCATACCACATATGGTGCGATCGGTATCAAAGTCTGGATTTTCAAAGGTGAAGTCATTGGGCATGACCCGATGGCTCAGGATAAGCGTCTGGCCGAACAACAGTCTGGCCCGTCACAAATGCGTGGCAACGCCTAAGGTTTTAAGGGAGACAACCAATGCTTTCGCCGAAGCGTACCAAATTTCGTAAAGCGCATAAAGGCCGCATCCATGGCAACGCCAAGGGTGGAACACAGCTGAATTTTGGCTCTTATGGCCTTAAGGCAGTATCGCCTGAGCGTATTACAGCTCGTCAAATCGAAGCTGCACGTCGTGCTATTACACGTCACCTGCGGCGTACTGGACGGCTCTGGATCAGGGTGTTCCCTGATGTGCCTGTATCATCAAAGCCTGCTGAGGTGCGTATGGGTAAGGGTAAGGGTTCACCAGAATTTTGGGTAGCACGTGTTGCCCCTGGTCGGATTATGTTTGAGTTGGATGGCGTATCATGGGAAATGGCACAACAAGCCTTTAAGCTTGCTGCTGCTAAGTTGCCAATTGATACTCGTATCGTGCGCCGTCTTGGCGATACAGACTAGTAAGAGGAGTGTTGAGACATGGCTATTGTTAAAGCAGAAACATTCCGCTCACAGACAGCAGATGAGCTTAAGGCACATTTGCTTGAGCTTAAAAAAGAGCAGTTAAATCTGCGTTTTAAAGTGGCGTCTGGTGAAATGGAAAACCCCGCTCGCATGCGAACAGTTCGCCGCGAAATTGCCCGCATTAAAACAGTGCTAGGTCAAAAAGCGGCCGAAGCGGTTACAGGATAAGAGGTAAGAATATGCCGAAGCGCACATTGCAAGGAACAGTGGTAAGCGATAAGCAAGACAAGACAGTTATTGTCAGCGTCGAGCGCCGTATCATGCACCCTGTCTATAAGAAATTTATTACCAAGAGCAAAAAATACGCCGCTCATGATGCAGAAAACAAAGCCAAGACAGGTGATGTGGTAAATATTCGCGAATGTGTACCTATGTCAAAGTCAAAAAGCTTTGAAGTCATTTATGACGATGCTGGCAAGTAGATAGGGAGTCAGTCTGATGATCCAGATGCAAACAAACTTGGAGGTCGCTGATAACTCTGGTGCGCGCCGGGTTCAGTGTATCAAGGTGCTTGGTGGAACAGGCCGTAAAATTGCAGGTGTTGGCGATATTATCGTTGTATCTGTAAAAGAGGCTATTCCACGCGGCAAGGTAAAGAAGGGCGATGTATATCGTGCTGTTATCGTGCGTACTGCCAAAGAAATTCGGCGTGCAGATGGCACAGCCATTCGCTTTGATAAGAATGCAGCTGTGTTGCTGAACAAGCAGAATGAGCCTATTGGCACACGTATTTTTGGCCCTGTGACCCGCGAATTGCGTTCACGTAACTTCATGAAGATCGTCTCTTTGGCGCCAGAGGTGTTGTAAAATGAAAAGCAAGATTAAAAAAGGCGACCAGGTTGTTGTCATCACAGGTCGTGATAAAGGCCAAACAGGTCAGGTGCTGAGTGTGCAACCTTCACAATCACGTGTGACTGTTCAAGGTATCAACATGGTTACCCGCCACCGCAGGGCTACACAGACAAACCCAGGTGGGATTGAGCGGATGGAAGCCTCCATCCATATTTCGAATGTGGCATTGATTGACCCTGAGTCAAACAAGCCAACTCGTGCCGGCTATTTGGTTGAGGAAGGGAAAAAACAGCGTATTTCCCGTCGCTCAGGCAAAGCCATATAATAAGAGGAAGCTGAGATGAAGACGCGTCTTGAGGAACATTATCTGACGGCTGTTCGCCCAGCACTTGTCGAAAAATTCGGTTATAAAAATACGCATGAAGTGCCTCGTGTTCAAAAAGTGGTTATCAATATGGGTGTTGGCAGTGCCGTTCGTGATTCAAAGAAGATCGAACATGCTGTAAGCGATATGACAGCCATTTCTGGACAGAAGCCTGTTGTAACTCGCGCTAAGAAAGCGAATGCAGCGTTCAAATTGCGTGAAAACATGGCAATCGGATGCAAAGTAACATTGCGTTCTGATCGGATGTATGAATTTCTGGACAGGCTGGTCACAGTGGCATTGCCACGTGTACGGGATTTCCGTGGCCTGAATGGAAAAAGTTTTGATGGTGGCGGCAATTACGCCATGGGTATCAAAGAACAAATCGTATTCCCAGAAATCGACTATGACAAAGTTGATGAAGTGCGTGGAATGGACATCATTGTTGTGACATCAGCAAAGACGGATGATGAAGCTCGCGAATTGTTGCGCGGCTTTCAATTCCCGTTTGTTAATGCATAACTGCGGTCAGCGATAACCGAAAAGGGTAGCTAAATCATGGCAAAGAAAAGTGCTGTAGAAAAAAATAACCGCCGTATCCGCAAAGTGGCTCAGGGTGCTGTGCGCCGCGCCAGACTTCGTGATATGGCTCGTGACAAGTCATTAAGCCTTGAAGAGAGGTTTGCTGCTAGTGTGAAGCTAGCCAATGAGCCTCGTGATACGTCACGTAGCCGTATTCGCAATAGATGCGGCGTCACCGGTCGTCCACGCGGCTATTATCGTCATCTTAAAATGTCTCGTATTGCGCTACGTGATCTGGCCTCGTTTGGTCAGGTGCCTGGCGTAGTCAAGTCAAGCTGGTAGAAAAGGAGCGATTACAATGTCTATGAGTGATCCTCTTGGAGATATGATTACACGTATTCGCAACGGCCAGACAGCGCGTAAAGCTGTTGTGTCAAGCCCTGCGTCTCGTCTGCGCATGAATGTGCTAGAAGTATTAAAGCGTGAAGGCTATATTCGCGACTATTCATCTGTTCAGGTACGTGATGGTATCGCTGAGCTTAAGATTGAACTGAAATATCACGAAGGTGATCCAGTTATCTCTGAGATTAAGCGGGTGTCAACACCTGGTCGCCGTGTCTATAGCGGTATTAAAGATATGGCAAAGATATATAACGGGCTAGGTATTGCAATTTTATCTACGCCGCGTGGTGTCCTGTCAGATAATGAAGCACGTGTTGCCAATGTTGGCGGCGAAGTGCTTTGTGAAGTATTCTAAGGGGAGGTTCGGTTATGTCTCGTGTAGGTGGATCCCCTATTACTGTTCCAGATGGTGTTTCTGTTGCGATAGAAAACGCGCAATTTACAGCAAAAGGTAGCAAAGGCGAGCTTGTTGTTGAGCTGTCAAAAGATGTTGATGTTGCTGTTGCTGATAATATTGTGACCATTACCCCTAAAGGTAAGGACAAACAGTCACGTGCTATCTGGGGTACGGTGAGATCAAATATCAATAATGCTGTTATTGGTGTTTCAACTGGCTTTACTCGCCAGCTTGAGATTAACGGCGTGGGGTATAGAGCAGCAATGCAGGGCAATAAGCTGTCGCTGAATCTTGGCTATAGCCATCCTGTGACAATGGATGTACCAGCTGGCCTTACAGTAAGTGTTGATAATAATACAAAAATTGATATCAGCGGTGCAGACAAGCAATTGCTTGGCCAGTTTGCCGCTGAGGTGCGTGCGAAACGTCCCCCTGAGCCATTTAAGGGCAAGGGTGTGAAATATGCCAATGAGTATATCGTACGTAAAGAAGGTAAGAAGAAGTAAGGGATAGCACGATGCTAAGCGCACAAAAAATCTTTGAAAGACGTAGAGCACGCAATCGTACCAGCCTTCGCAAGGTGGCTAACGGTAAGCCTCGTCTGTCCATTCACCGCAGTTCTAAACATATTTATGCCCAGATCATTGATGATAATGCTGGTATTACATTGGCAGCAGCATCAAGTCTGGAAGGTGATTTTAAGAAAGCTGGAAAAACAGGGGCTGATATGGCTGCTGCGTCTGTAATCGGTAAACTGGTTGCTGAGCGTGCTGTAAAAGCTGGCGTTAAAACAGTAGTTTTTGACCGTGGTGGATTTTTGTTCCACGGCCGGGTTAAGGCGCTTGCAGAAGCTGCAAGAGAAGCCGGCCTCGAATTTTAAGAAGGAGCATCTTAAATGGCACGGAATAACGATAAAGCAGATCAGAATTTTCAGCGCGAAGAGCCTGAACTGATTGAAAAGCTAGTAGGGATTAACCGCGTAGCTAAGGTTGTGAAGGGTGGACGCCGTTTCGGCTTTGCAGCATTGGTTGTGGTTGGTGATGGTAAAGGCCGTGTAGGCTTTGGAACAGGTAAAGCAAAAGAAGTGCCTGAAGCTATCCGCAAAGCGACAGAAGATGCAAAGCGTTCAATGGTTCGCGTGCCACTTCGTGAAGGGCGTACCTTGCACCATGATATTACAGGGCGCTATGGCGCAGGCCGCGTTCAGTTACGTGCAGCCCCATCTGGTACAGGTATTATTGCTGGCGGTCCAATGCGTGCTGTATTTGAAGCGCTTGGCGTTCAGGATGTGGTGGCTAAATCTATTGGCACCTCAAATCCGCATAATATGATTAAGGCAACTTTCTCGGCAATGGGGCGTATTCAAGCGCCTAGATCAGTCGCATCAAAGCGTGGTCTTAAGGTTGCTGATGTATTTGGCAAATCTGCTGACGCAACAGCCTAAATACATACCAACAGATAAGCATAAGGAACAGGTGAAATGGCAAAAAGCACACTTACAGTAGTTCAGACGAAAAGTGCTATTGGTCGTGAAGGCTCACAGCGCAAGACATTGATTGGTCTTGGCCTGAATAAAATCGGCCGTGCGCGCGAATTAGAGGATACCCCTGCTGTTCGCGGCATGATCAATAAGGTCAAACATCTTGTTCGTGTTGAAAACGCATCTTAGCGCAGCATGGTGATTATCAACTCGCAGTTAGGCGAGTAGGAGTAACGAGTTATGAAGCTTAACCAGATTAAAGAAAATGATGGCGCAACACGCAATTCAAAGCGTGTCGGCAGAGGTATTGGTTCAGGCCGTGGCAAAACTTCCGGCGCAGGCCATAAAGGCCAGAAAGCACGTTCAGGTGTTTCTATCAACGGATTTGAAGGCGGCCAGATGCCTATTAATCGGCGTCTGCCTAAGCGCGGATTTAATAATATTTTCCGCAAGAAATATGTCGAGGTGAATTTGGGTCGTATCCAGACCGCACTTGATGATGGCAAGCTTGATAAAAAAGCTGTGATCAATGGCGAGGCACTGGTAGCCGCAGGCGTTATCAGACGCGAGCGTGATGGTGTGCGCATTCTGGCCAAAGGCGTATTAAAGGATAAAGTTGAAATTCATGCATCAGGCGCATCAAAAGCAGCACAAGAGGCGGTAGCTGCTTCTGGTGGTAGCATTGTGATTAGCCAGACGGCTAGTGCTAGCGAATAGGGTTAAGCTTCTATGGCTCAGGCGACATCAGTACAACCGGGATTTGGGCTTGGCGCATTTGCCAAGGCAGATGACCTAAAAAAGCGTCTACTGTTTACAGTAGGCGCGCTGATTATTTATCGTCTGGGTACATTTATTCCAATTCCAGGCATTGACCCTATTGCACTTGCGGATGTATTTAGCCAGCAATCTACTGGCATTTTGGGCATGTTTGATATGTTCTCAGGTGGCGCACTTGGCCGTATGACCATTTTCGCCTTAAATATCATGCCGTATATTACTGCCTCAATTATCATGCAGCTGATGACAGCGATTGTACCATCTTTAGAAGCAATGAAAAAAGATGGTGAGGCAGGCAGAAAACAGATTAACCAATATACACGCTATCTGACTGTGTTGCTGGCAACTGTTCAGGGATATGGTATTTCCGTAGCGCTTGAAACGGCTGGCGGTGTGGTAACAGACCCTGGTATGTTCTTCCGTCTTACTACTGTGATTACTTTGGTTGGCGGCACGCTTTTCTTGATGTGGCTTGGCGAACAAATCACGGCCAGAGGCGTTGGTAATGGTATTTCGCTTATCATTTTCAGTGGCATTATAGCCGAAGTCCCAAGCGCTCTTGTTGGTACGCTTGAATTAGGCCGCACTGGCGCATTGTCAGCCTTGCTTATCGTAGGCGTCTTTGTGATGGCAGTTGCTGTAATTGCCTTTATTGTATTTATTGAGCGGTCATTGCGTAAAGTGCTTATCCAATATCCAAAACGCCAGCATGGCAACAAGGTATTTGGTGGCGAAGCCCAACATCTTCCGCTTAAAATTAACGTGCCTGGTGTTATTCCGCCTATCTTTGCGTCTTCATTATTGCTGATGCCTGTCTCTATTATCAATTTGACTGGCTCTCAATCTGGGGGTGCAGACTGGCTCGTTACCTTGAATGCAATGCTTGGTCGGGGTCAGCCATTATATTTGGCTATCTATATCAGCCTGATTGTGTTCTTTGCCTTTTTCTATACTGCGATTGTGTTCAATCCGAATGATACGGCTGAAAATCTGCGCCGCAATGGCGGCTATGTGCCAGGTATCAGACCTGGTCAGGCAACAGCCGCTTATCTTGATTATGTCTTGACACGTCTTACAGTGCTTGGTGCTGCGTATCTGTCTGCTGTGTGTATTCTGCCAGAGATTCTGATTAGCCAATATTCCTTGCCATTTTATTTTGGCGGTACGTCATTGCTGATTGTTGTGACTGTGACGCTTGATACTGTTAGCCAGATTCAATCTCATTTGATGGCGCATCAATATGAAGGGTTGATCAAGAAATCACGTCTGAAGGGAAGGCGCGGATGAATATAATTCTGTTTGGCCCTCCGGGCGCGGGTAAAGGTACGCAAGCCCAGATGCTGGTAAGCGAGTTTGGTATGGTTCAGCTATCAACAGGTGATATGTTGCGTGCGGCTATTGCAGAACAAACAGAACTTGGCCTAAAAGCTAAATCCATTATGGATGCAGGCCAGCTAGTATCTGATGATATTATGATCGGCATGATTTCAGAGCGTATGGAAGCGCCAGATTGCCAAAATGGCGTGATTCTGGACGGTTTTCCGCGCACGTTGAAACAGGCAGAAGCGCTAGATGAGATGTTTGCCAACAAACAGATCACATTAGATGCTGTGATTGAAATTGCGGTTGATGATGATGCCTTGCTGGCACGGATTGAAAATAGAGCAGCTGAGACAGGCGGGTCTAGAAGTGACGATAATGCGGATGTGCTAGCAGAACGGCTTAAGGTATATCACGCAAATACAGCGCCAGTTCTGCCCTATTATCAGAAACAGAACAAACTTGTTAAGATTGACGGGATGCAGTCAATCGAACAGGTAAGCGATGAGATACGGTCACACTTGACCTTATGATGGAAAAGTTTATAATGCGGCACCTTTGTTCTGCATTCGCTAGCGAGATAATCGGTAACGAGAAGACGGGGCGCCTTAAATTGAGAAAAAAGACGATAATAAAGGCAAGAATTTGTCGCTAGACAGGAAAAGGAGAGCCCAGTGGCACGTATAGCTGGTGTAAATATTCCTACGAAGAAGAGGGTGAAAATCGCTCTTACCTATATTCATGGGATTGGTAATACAAGTGCGCAGGAAATCTGTTCAAAAGCGAATATCGCAGATGAACGTCGTGTGAATGACCTGACAGAGGATGAGCTAGATGTTGTGCGCAATATCATTGATGCTGATTTCCTAGTTGAGGGGGATTTACGCCGTAAAACCTCTATGGATATTAAGCGGTATCTTGATCTTGGCTGTTTGCGCGGTCTTCGTCATCGCCGTAATCTGCCTGTAAGAGGTCAGCGTACACATACAAATGCCCGTACACGCAAAGGCCCTGCAAAGGCCATTGCTGGCAAGAAAAAATAATCACGGCTTATAGTCTCAGAGGTAGATATGGCAAAGCAACCTTCTCAATCACGTGTCCGTCGCCGTGAGCGCAAAAATATCACAAATGGTATTGCCCACGTAAATTCGACATTTAACAATACCATGATCACTATCTCAGATGTGCAGGGCAATACGATTTCATGGTCGTCTGCTGGTACGCTGGGGTTCAAAGGCTCTCGCAAATCTACACCATTTGCGGCACAGATGGCAGCAGAGGATGCTGGCAAAAAAGCAGCAGAACATGGTGTCAAAAATATTGATGTTGAAGTTAGAGGTCCAGGTTCTGGCCGCGAATCTGCGCTGCGTGCATTGCAGTCAGTTGGCTTTACCGTGACATCTATCAGGGATGTGACACCTATTCCACATAATGGATGCCGCCCACGCAAGCGCCGCCGCGTATAACCATCGGCTAGGCGCCTTTAGAAGCAGGCATCTTTCATAAGCGCTGAGATATTCAGGCTTTCGCCAGCAAGTTGGCTGGTACATATAACGAAGCTTTGGGCTGGAAGATACAGGCAGAAGAATGCCTGTCAGACCTCCCCCGCAGAAGTTGAGGAAAACGGCACATGATTGAAAAAAATTGGCAGGAACTTCAGAAGCCTGAGAATGTTGAGATTAAGCCATCTGAATATAATCAGCGTCAGGCTGTGGTATCAGTAGGCCCTCTTGAGCGTGGGTTTGGTATTACGCTTGGTAATTCTTTGCGTCGGATTCTGCTGTCATCTTTGCAGGGCGCTGCTGTTACAGCGATCCAAATTCAGGGTGTTGTCCATGAATTTTCGTCAATTCCAGGCGTGCGTGAAGATGTTACTGATCTAGTTCTAAACATTAAGGGCATTTCTGTATCTATGGATGCCGAAGGCAAAAAGCGTCTTCGTCTAGCCGCTGAAGGCCCTTGTGTGGTAACGGCTGGTATGATTTCAGAGACAGCTGGTGTTGAAATTATGAATCCTGACCATGTGATTTGTCATGTGGATAAGGGGGGTTCGCTGAATATGGAACTTACCGTTGATACAGGTAAAGGCTATGTAACAGCGGCTCAGAACAGGTCAGAAGATGATCCGATTGGTTTGGTGCCAGTAGATTCGATTTTTAGCCCTATCAGGCAGGTTGCCTATACTGTTGAAAATGCCCGTGTTGGCCAGCAGACAGATTATGACCGCCTATTGCTTACTATCGAGACAAATGGTGCAATTAAGCCTGAAGATGCGGTGGCGTTTGCCGCACGTATCTTGCAAGATCAGCTAACGCCCTTTATCAATTTTGAAGATCCGCAAACAGAAGCAGACGCTGAAAAGGTCGATCCGTTTCCGTTTAATCGTAACCTGCTTCGCAAGGTTGACGAGCTTGAATTATCTGTTCGTTCAGCAAACTGTCTGAAGAATGATAATATTGTGTATATTGGTGATCTGGTGCTGAAAACTGAATCAGAAATGCTTCGGACACCAAATTTCGGTCGTAAATCATTGAACGAAATCAAAGAAGTGCTAAAGGTGATGAACCTTGAGCTGGGCATGGATATTGAAACATGGCCACCTGAGAATATTGAAGAATTGGTGAAACGTCTGGATGAACCTTTCTAAAGGCAACTAGATAGATTTGTGGCATAGAACGCTATGCTTGCAGGCTAAAGGAGAACGAAATGCGTCATCGTACGTCAGGAAGAAAGCTGAACAGGACATCTCAGCACAGGCAGATGCTTTTCAGAAATATGGCTCAGGCGTTAATCAAGCATGAGCAAATTGTAACAACACTACCAAAAGCAAAAGAGCTTAGAAGTGTGGTAGATAAGCTGATTACATTGGCTAAGCGTGGTGATCTTCATGCACGGCGCCTTGCATATGCACGTCTGCGTGATGAAGCTATGACAGCTAAATTATTTGATGTTCTTGGCGCAAGATATCAGGAGCGCAGAGGCGGATATACTCGTGTGCTGAAGGCAGGGTTTCGCTATGGTGATGCCGCGCCAATGGCTGTGATTGAGCTTGTTGATCGTGATGAAGATGCGCGCGGTCAGGATTCAGGGCCAGTTCAAATCCGTGAAGATATGACAGAAGAACAGCAGATGGTTGCTGCTGGCTAAGGTTCAGCTATATCAACCTATTCTCAAAGCCGGGCCCTTGTGTCCGGCTTTTGTGTTTTGCGTCTTCGGTATTTTTCCGCCATAATTTCGCTATGATGAATGATGATATGCCAAGACCACTTGCAGATTTACTTAGGCCGCAGACATTAGATGGGTTTGTGGGGCAGGTTCAGATCAAAGATAGGTTGGCAAGCCTTGCTAGCTCATCTGTGATTTTATGGGGGCCACCAGGAACTGGCAAGACCACCCTTGCCAGAATTATTGGCATTGAATCTGGCCAGTTTTTTGTGGCTATCTCTGCTGTGTTTGACGGTGTGGCTGAATTAAGGCGGATTTTTGCTGATGCAAAGACACGCTATGAGCAGAATCAACAGACCTTGCTATTTGTAGATGAAATTCACCGCTTTAATAAGGCTCAGCAAGATGCATTATTGCCTGCCGTTGAATCAGGCATGATCAGGCTGGTTGGGGCAACCACTGAAAACCCCTCTTTCTCGCTTAATAATGCATTATTATCCAGAACACAGGTACTTGTGTTGACGCCGCTTAGCCTATCAGAGCTTGAGGATATTCTCAAAAGAGCAGAGGCGCATTATGGCCATCGGCTTGGCGTAAGTGACGAGGCACGCGCTAGCATGCTCAATATGGCTGATGGGGATGGGCGATATTTGCTGAATATGGCAGAAATTGTCGAAACAGAAACGCATGGCACTGACACAGTGATTGAGGCGCCTGAGCTGTTAAACCTTATGTCAAACCGAATGCTGAATTATGACAAAACAGGTGATGAGCATTATAACCTTATTTCTGCTTTGCATAAATCATTGAGGGCGTCTGATTGTGATGCTGCGCTATATTGGCTTGCCCGTATGCTTCAAGGTGGAGAGGATGCCCATTATATCTTAAGGCGACTTACACGCTTTGCATCTGAAGATGTCGGGCTTGCTGCACCAGAGGCTGTAGGTAAGGCGATTTCGGCATGGCAGTCTTATGAGCGGCTTGGATCACCAGAAGGTGATTTGGCTATTGCCGAGCTGGTGATTTTTTTAGCAACAGCACCAAAGTCAAATTCGGCTTATATGGCATGGAAGGCGGCTAGCCGTCTAGCATCCCAGACAGGTGCAGTTGCACCGCCAAAACATATCTTAAATGCGCCTACTGCATTGATGAAAGGGCTTGGATATGGCAAGGGATATCGCTATGACCATGATGAGCCAAATGGCTTTTCTGCGATGAATTGCTTTCCTGCCTCTGTTGGCAGACCCCAGCTTTATAAGCCAAAAGAAATTGGCTTTGAGCGTGATGTGGCAAAGCGTGTAGCCTATTGGAACAGGCTTAGGCAAGATACATCGGATTAGACCATATGCCGCTTAATCATAGGTTTGAGTTTTTTGTAGGTATTGATTGGTCAGGGGCAAAAGGCAACGCACATAAAGGCATTGCTGTATTTCTGGCAGAACAAGGCCAGCAACTTCCCGTTAAGATATTGCCCCTATCTGGCAAATATTGGTCTCGGCAGGGTGTGTGTGATTATCTGGATGCATTATCTAGGCAAGGCCGTGTGCTGGCTGGGATAGATTTCGCCTTTGCCCATCCGTTTGAAGATTGTCAGGCCTATTTCCCGCATCATGCACTAGCGCCAAAAACAGCGCTTGATCTATGGGCGCACATCGACAGGATAAATCATGGGTATGATGATTTTTATGGGGGCGGCATATGGGATGATCCAGAGTATGGGGGGTATTATAATGCCCCGTCAGGCAGGAAAGGCATTTATTTTTCGTCACGCAGGCGGCTAACTGAGCGTGCTGCACAAACTATCCGCTCACCTAGCCCTACCTTTAACTGTGTGGGGCCAGCTGGGGTTGGTACTGGCTCTTTGGCTGGCATGCGCATGCTACATTACTTCGCTAAGAACGGCGCTCATATCTGGCCTTTTATGCCAGCTAGATCAGATGCAGCGCTAACGCTAGTTGAAATTTTCCCAAGCTATTATTTTGCGCAAGCAGGCATCAATCCTATCAAAGGTGAGCAGGCAAAATATGCGCCATTGACCCGCGCACTAGCCTATTTCAATTCAGCAGGGGTCGCCGAAGATTTTATCGCTGATGGCCCTGATAATGACGATGCTGACGCGCTGATATCTGCCGCTGTTTTGCGGGCAGGTGCCAGCCAGCTAGCCATAGGCAAGCTACCTGATGCTGCGATAACAGAAGGCTGGATATTCGGGGTCAAATAAGGTAGTGATAGGCTTATGGTATTGATGATTATATCTGTTGGCGCAGGGGGCGCATTAGGCGCAATTGCCCGCTATCTTGTTGGCGTGTTGATAAGCCAATATATCCCGCAACATGGCTGGCTAGCTACCGTGTCTGTCAATGTTACTGGCTGTTTTATCATGGGAGCAATCGCCGCAATTATCGCTGAGATGCCAGTATTATCGCCTGCATTAAGGGGCTTTATCATGGTTGGATTTCTTGGTGCGCTGACAACTTTTTCCAGCTTTGCCCTTGATGTTCATCTGCTATCAAACAAGCATGGGATGATGGCTGGGTTTGGATATATATTTGCCTCTGTTGGCCTGTCCTTAATGCTATTTTTTGCAGGTTTATGGTTGTTTCGTAGCAGTGGGGCACAATAATGCTTGTTGGCGATGAAGATAAACAAAGTAGGCTAGATAGATTCTTACGTCGTAAATTTGGTAGAATTTCGCAAAGCCAGCTTGAAAAAGCCTTGCGCTCTGGGCTGATCAGAATAAACGGGGAAAAACAGAAATCTAACTATCGGCTGGCTGCAGGTGATATGCTATCGATTGCTGAGACAGTGCAATCACAATTTCAGGCTGAAACAAATACCGCTGATGCACATTCCCCCATCACGCCAGATATGGCATCTAAAATGCTTGCCAAAATGGAACTTACACGAAGTGATGACTGGATTGCCTATAATAAACCTGCTGGACTTGCGGTGCAGGGGGGTAGCAAGACGCATATTCACCTTGATGGCTATCTTCAGGCACTGTCTGGCGATAGAGCCAAGCTGGTGCATAGGATTGATAAAGATACATCGGGGCTGATAATTGTTGCCCGACATGACACAGCCGCCCGCAACTTAACCTCAGCATTCAAAGATCATGCAATAACGAAATCTTATCTTGCGCTAGTATCTGGTGTTGTAGAGCGGTTTGGCACTATCTCTGCGCCGTTATTAAAACAGGGCATTCAGGATAAACAGAAAATGGTTGTTGATAAGGATGGTCTGCCAAGTGTCACCCATTTTAAGCGGCTCGCCTATGCTGATAAAATAAGCCTTGTGGCATTGCAACCCGTGACAGGCAGAACCCATCAGTTGCGCGCTCATTTGGCTTATATAGATGCCCCCATTCTTGGTGATGGGAAATATGGCGGCAGACAGGCACATCACTCAGGCTTTGCAAAACAGTTGCATCTGCACGCCCACTTTATCCGCTTTGAAGATGGGCAGATATTGACGGCTCCAGTGCCAGATCATATCAATGACAGCATTGACAAATTGGGGCTTTTGGCGGCTATTCCAAAAAGGATGCCTGATTTCACAGATAGCATAAGGTAGGGATGAAGATGAATGGTAATACAGCGCTAAAGCTAGTCCTGTTCGATTTTGATGGTACCTTATGCGATAGTGCATCAACGATTGTTCGCCTGATGCAAAAGGCTGCATCCGAGCTGTCTATCGAAATGCCTGCTGAGGCTGTTATCAGAGGTAATATTGGCTTTGGCGTTGATCATGTTGCGCTTGAATATGCCAAAGGGGATGCTGATCTGGCTGTTGCTATGGCACAAAAATATCGCCAGCTATCTCGTGAAACATATCACCAGCCAAACCCGCCACTAGACCCTCTATTTGATGGGGCGGTAAGCTGTCTTAATCAGCTTGCTGATGCAGGCTATTTGCTAGGGGTGGCAACAAATAAATCGCGTGCGCCACTTATAAGCTTGCTTGACCGCCATAATATTACAGCCCTGTTTGATGTGATTATGACAGTAGATGATGTGCCCGCAAAGCCGTCAGGCGAGATGGCTAGACAAGCCTTATCTCGTTTAGGGGTTGATAGGCATAATGCGTTATTGGTAGGCGATACCATTATTGATGGCGGTTGTGCCAAAGATGCTGGTATTGGCTTTGTGGGCGTTACGTGGGGCTATCATCCAGATGAAACGCTGGTTGAAATGGGCGCTATTGATATTGCAGGCTCATTTGACAGGCTTCCTGAACTTATTACACAGGCGCTGGCATGATTAAACAGCAGATAAAACGCTTTTATACAGATGTTGGGCTGGTTGAAGATAAGACAGGTTTTGGCATTGCCCTTGATGGCAGACGCTTGAAAACGCCAGCAGGGGTAGAATTATCTGTGCCAACAAAGGCGCTGGCGCTGGAAATTCTTGGCGAATGGGAACGGGTGGACGAGCAAGTTGAGCCAAGCCAGATGCCGTATTTTTCAGCTAGCGCTACGGTGATAGATAGAGTGTTTAGCCAGATGCCTGCCTTACAGGCCGAGTTGGTGGACTATGCGCAGGCAGAGCTGATTTGTTACCGTGCCCCCAAAGATGATACAGAATTGACCGCCTTTCAGTGTCAGCATTGGGATAAATGGCTAGATTGGATGCAGCAACACCATAATATAGTATTTCAATGCACTGATGGTATCATGCCGATATCTCAATCACGTGACACAGTTCAGAAATGTAGGGCATTGATAGACCAGTTTGATGGCTGGCATCTATCCTGTCTATATCGCGCTACACAATTAAGCAGTTCTTTTGTGCTGTCTTATGGGTTTTTACAGAACCAGCTTGATGCAGAGGGGCTATTTGAAGCAGGCTGTCTTGAAGAGTTGTTCCAGAACCGTAAATGGGGGCTCGATTCTGAGGCAGAAACGCGGCAACACAATATTAAAGCGGAATTAACCGAAATTGAGGCGTTTCTAAAATTGCTTATGGCTGAAAACAGGTAATTGAACCGCATAGCAACCTGCCGTAAGCTAAATTTAGAAGCAAAAGACGGAGACAGTAATGCAGACCATTCTTGATGAGCTAGAACATCGGCGTGCCAGAGCCCGTAAAGGTGGCGGTGATGAGCGGATTGCACGCCAGCATGACAAGCATAAGCTTACCGCGCGCGAGCGGCTGGAATTATTGCTAGATGATGGGTCATTCGAAGAATGGGACATGTTTGTTGAACATAGATGCCATGATTTTGGTATTGAAAACAGCAAAGTGCCAGGTGACGGGGTTATCACAGGCTTTGGTAAAATTGCTGGACGGCCTGTTTTTGTCTATTCTCAGGATTTTACGGTGCTTGGCGGCTCGCTATCTGAAACGCATGCCGCCAAAATCTGCAAAATAATGGATCAGGCGATGAAAATTGGCGTGCCTGTGATCGGGCTGAATGATTCAGGTGGAGCGCGTATTCAAGAGGGGGTTGCCTCGCTTGGCGGTTATGCAGAAGTATTTCAGCGCAATGTGCTTGCCTCTGGGGTGGTGCCGCAAATATCGCTGGTAATGGGGCCATGCGCAGGCGGTGCGGTATATTCACCTGCGATTACCGATTTCATCTTCATGGTTGAAGGCTCGTCCTATATGTTTGTCACAGGCCCTGATGTTGTGAAAACAGTGACACATGAGGATCTGACAGCAGAAGAGCTTGGGGGCGCCTCTCAGCATACAAAAACCTCTGGCGTAGCGCATGGTTCGTTCAGAAATGATGTTGAAATGCTGATGCAGACCCGAAAATTGATGAGCTATCTGCCGCTATCTAATCGTGATATGCCGCCTGTAATCGGATGTGCTGAGCCAGCAGACACGCCATCGCCTGCGCTTGACCAAATTATCCCTGATAATCCAAACATGCCATATGATATGAAATTGGTGATTGCTGAAATTGTGGATGAACAGGATTATTTTGAAATCCATAGCCAGTTTGCGGCTAATATTATTTGCTGTATGGCGCGCATTGATGGCCGCACTGTGGGGATTGTGGCAAACCAGCCTTTGGTGTTGGCAGGCTGTCTTGATATCAATGCCTCTCGCAAAGCCGCGCGGTTTGTTAGATTTTGTGATGCGTTTAATATTCCGATTATCACGCTGGTTGATGTGCCCGGATTTATGCCTGGCATGACACAAGAAGCGGGCGGTATTATCAATCATGGCGCTAAATTGCTGTTTGCTTATGCAGAAGCCACTGTGCCGAAAATTACCTTAATCACCCGCAAAGCCTATGGCGGCGCGTATGATGTGATGGCGTCAAAACATTTGCGCGGAGATGTGAATTATGCGTGGCCATCTGCTGAAATTGCAGTGATGGGGCCTGATGGGGCGGCACGAATTATTTTCCGAGAATCTGCCTCTGACCCTGAAAAGCTGGCAGCCGCCACCGAAGATTACAGAGAAAAATTTGCTAATCCGTTTGTAGCCGCTAGCAGAGGCTATCTGGATGATATTATCATGCCTAGAAATAGCCGCAGACGGATTGCACGGGCATTAGAGATGCTCAAAGATAAAGAGCTGTTAAATCCACCTCGCAAGCATGATAATTTGCCCTTATAACTTGTGGCGCCATAATAGAGATGAACATGACATTATTTTCAAAAATATTGGTTGCCAATCGTGGTGAAATAGCCTGCCGCATTATGCGTTCAGCCCAAAATATGGGTATTGCGGTGGTAGCTGTTTATTCTGAAGCAGATGCGAATGCGCCGCATGTGAAGCTAGCTGATGAAGCTGTGTTGCTTGGCGCGGCGGCCTCGTCTGAAAGCTATTTGAAAGCAGATAAGGTGATTGAGGCAGCACTTGCAACAGGGGCAGAAGCAATCCATCCTGGCTATGGATTTCTGTCAGAGAATGCTGGTTTTGTCGAAGCGGTTAAGGCAGCAGGGTTGGTGTTTATCGGGCCTGATATTCATGCCATTAAAATTATGGGCGATAAAATAGAATCAAAAGCGCTTGCATTATCCGCAGGCGTATCGTGTGTGCCTGGAACCGATGGTGCCGTCAGCACGATTGATGAGGCAAAGGCGGCCGCCTCGCAAATTGGCTATCCTGTGATGGTAAAAGCATCTGCTGGCGGTGGTGGCAAAGGCATGCGTATTATTGAAGAAGATGCCCAGATGGAACAGGGGATGCGTGCCGCCATGACAGAGGCACGAAACGCGTTTGGCGATGACAGGGTGTTTATCGAAAAATTTGTAACCTCACCTAGACACATCGAAATTCAAGTGCTGGCAGATAGTCATGGCAATGTTATCTATCTTGGCGAGCGTGAATGTTCAGTGCAACGACGTCATCAAAAGGTCGTAGAAGAAGCTCCATCTGCCTTTATTACAGATGAAACACGTAAAAAGATGGGTGAGCAGGCAGTTCAGCTGGCACGTGCGGTTGATTATCTATCGGCAGGCACAGTGGAATTTATTGTGGGGGCTGATCAGGATTTCTATTTTCTGGAAATGAATACCCGCTTGCAGGTAGAGCATCCCGTAACAGAACAGGTATATGGGCTTGATTTGGTCGAATGGATGATCAGGATTGCTGCAGGCGAGGTGCTTGATATCACGCAAGCAGACGTAAAGCCGCAAGGCTGGTCTATTGAAGCACGGCTATATGCAGAAGATTCAGAACGTGGATTTTTGCCATCTATTGGCCAGCTTATGCGTTATCGTCAGCCTGTTGGCGATGGGGTACGCTGTGATACTGGTGTTGAAGAAGGTAGCAAAATATCTATCTATTATGACCCGATGATAGCCAAGCTGATTGCCACTGCCCCTACCAGACAGGCGGCGATTGATAAGCTGATTTTGGCGCTGTCGCATTACCAAATTTCAGGTGTATCAACAAACCGTCAATTTCTGGCGGCTATTCTTAATGATGCTGATTTCAGAGCGGGCAATATGGATACAGGCTTTATTGCCAATAAATTTGGTGATGCCTTTGCCCCGTCAATGCCCACAGATACGGCAGATATATTCCAGATGATAGCAGTCGCCACAAGCCATTATATCAGAGCCCAAGCGCGGATGAATGATATGGAAGTTGCGCCTGCAAAGCTGGTGGCCCAGATAATGCAGGAACAGCCTATGGATTATGCAGTGTCATGGGCAGGCGATGACGCTGGCGATCTCGTTATCATAGAGGACACGCACTTCAGAATTACAGGCGATTGTGATCAGCCTCAGTCAAAGCATGGTTTTATCTATGACGGGGCGGTGAATGATATGCCTGTAGCCATGCAGATTATTGCAAATGATAATCATATCGTTGTGAGCTTGCGAGAAACTGAGCTGGCATTGCGGCTATATCCAGCGAAATTTGCGCCTATGCTGGCATTTATGCCGCCAGAAGATACAGGCTTGTCAGACACGCTTGTGACTGCCCCTATGCCAGGCTTGCTAACCAATATTATGGTGGCAGTGGGTGATGTTGTGCAAGCAGGCCAGAATGTCGCCATCATCGAAGCGATGAAGATGGAAAACACCCTAACCGCAGGGATGCGCGGGCGAGTAACACAGATAGCGCCCAAGGTCGGTGATAGCCTGAATGTAGATGATGTGATTATCGAGCTTGAGGCTGTTGAGGATGAAGCCTAGCCACACAGCAACCCCTGCCGAAAAGCAATTTCTGGCGCTAGCAGGGCCAGCAAGCACATTGGATATCGGCCCGCATAGCGCAAGTCTGGTGGCTGAACTGGCAAGGCTAGTAGGTACAGATACACCCATAAGCCAGATTATTCTTGCTGCCACTATCGCTGACAGCCTTGCCCATGAACATAGTGATAGTGATGAAGGCGGCGCACCAGATGGCTGGTCATGGCTAAGCAGGCAGGAAATAGAGGCGCTGTTATGGCTAAGAGAGCGCCGAAACCAGCTAGTGCATTATCAGGGCAGAAGCCATGCAATAACAGATTTAGGCGCATTGGCACTAGATGCTGATGCCGCGCTATCTGCGCTTCTGCCACTTCTAGAAGAGCGCGAAATCATCCGCTAGCCCGTGATGCCCATCTTTGCGCCTGTGCCAAAATGGGACTCGAAACAGGTTTTTAGAGCCATATCAAATTCGGCCTGTGGGATCAGATGACCAAGCTGGGCGGCGCTGGTGATGCCGCCATCTGTGACACCGCAGGCGATAATCCCCTTATAATGCGCAAGCTCAGGGTCAAGATTGACCGCTACCCCATGCATCGTCACCCATTTAGACACTCGCACGCCAATAGCGGCAATTTTATCTAGCTGGTCTGGCTGTCTGATATCATGCCGCCTTACCCATATTCCGGGCAGCCCCTCGCGCCGCTCAGTGTTAATGCCAAAGCTGGCAAGTGTATCCATAATCCAGCCTTCCAGATGATGCACATACAGCCTGATATCTTGCGTGCGGCGGTTTAGGTCAAGTATCGGCCAGATGATGCGCTGGCCTGGCCCATGATAAGTCCATTGGCCGCCTCTGCCTGTGCGCGGAAATACCTCAATATGCGATAATTCAGCCATCTTAGAGGCTAGCAAATCTTCAGGCTTGGCAGAGGTGCCAGCCGTATAAAGCGGCGGATGAGACAGCAACATAATCTGCTCGCCCACATGGCCTGAGATCAGCTGTTGCTGATGGGTGTGCATAATTTGCTGAGCCTGCTCATAGCC
>CBFHYU010000032.1:0-24311 GCA_965660165.1 Puniceispirillaceae bacterium (SeqCode) | reverse complement strand
CTAGCGGTTAGATTTTTTCTCATCTGCACCCCGTTAAATTTTCTTGGGAGGGGCATCTCATGTCTACACTATGTCTAAACTAAACTGATATTAAGATGATATTTGAGGAAATTCTTTTATACAAGAAAGAAAGCAAAACAGCGCCATAAAGGCGCTGATTTTGTAGAATTGAAATGGTGGAGCGTACAAGGATTGAACTTGTGACCCCCACGATGTCAACGTGGTGCTCTCCCGCTGAGCTAACGCTCCGTCATTTCAAACAAACTGACTAAATCTTTCTATCATAAAATTCTATCAGTCTCAGGGTGAATAAGCAACTTCATGGCTTAAGTCAAGCTGGTTTGCCAGCTCAATTTTACAATAGGTGATTTAATTGACAGTTCAGACACTCTTTCGCCATGATGGGTGTCATGAGATCAGTGAGAGATGAATTAGTGTCAGCATCTGCACACCATGTTGGTTTGTGTGATATTCCGCCTGCACACTATATAGAACCTGCATTAGCCTCAAGCGTGATATTCTCAGCACCTCATGCAGGTAGATATTATGCGACTGAGATGTTTTGCGAAAACCAGCTAGAACGTGCTAGAACTCTTGAAGAACAGGGCACTAATAACATTGTAAGCGCCCTTGCCTCAGAAGGCTATGCAGGGCTGATTGCCTCAGCCTCGCGCGCTGTGGTGGATGTAAACAGACCTATATCAGCACAAGATAGCAAGCTTCACACAGCCACAGAACTAGGCACATATATTAAAAATACGGCATATCAGCCTTATATCAGCGCTGGCTATGGCGTTATCCCAAGATTGGATGCAACGCGCCAGCCCCTGCATGATGCCATGCTTGATAGTTGTTTGGTAAAACAGATTTTGACACTGCATCATCTCCCCTATCATAACAGGATTGAACAGATGCTTGCAGATGCGTCTCGGCATAATGGGCAGGCATTGCTATGTGACATTCATTCAATGCCAGATGACCATACCAACAGACGGCTAGCCGATATTATTTTTGGCAATCTGCATGGCGCGACCTGCACGCAAACCCTGTCTCGCAAGATTGACCAGTTTATGAGTATAGCTGGATTTAGCTGGAGCTGGAACAGCCCCTATGCAGGGGGCTATATTACCCGCCATTACGGGCTGAATACACAGCACCAGACGCTTCAAATTGAGATCAACAGAGCAATCTTTGAGACACCTCAACGACAGATACATTATGCTCAGCTGAGCCGCATTACCAAGATGTTATCGTCCCTAGCAGCAATCATCTCAGACGGAGTTGCAGATTAGCCTTTGGCGTAGGGGTTTTTACCTTTGCGCAAAATCATCCTGATAGGAATCCCCTCAAGCCCAAAATCCTGTCTTAGACCACCAATCAGATAGCGTAGATAGGATTCTGGTAAATCAACAGGCTTGCTTGCAAATAGCGCAAATGTAGGCGGGCGTGTTTTGACCTGTGTCATATAGCGTATCCGCAATCGTCGGCCTTGTGATAATGGCGGCGGGTGCGCTTCTAGCATAGGTTCAAGCCATCTATTCAGCCGCCCTGTTGAAATTCTCATATTCCAAATAGCATGCATATCTTCAACAGCCTTTAACAGCTTGTCAAAGCCGCGCCCATACATCCCTGAAATTGGAATAACAGGCACGCCTCTAACTTGTGCAAGCGAGGTTTCAAGACGGTCATAAATCTGATTGAGGGCGCCCTGCTTATCTGCCACATCATCCCACATATTAGCGGCAATCACCAATGCCCGTCCTTCATCTGTAATTTGGCGGGCGATAACCATATCCTGCTTATGGGGCGGCTGGCGCGCATCTAGCATCAAAATACACACACGGGCAAATTGAATAGATCTAGCAGCATCTGTTACCATCAACCGCTCGACCTTATCTGTAACCCGCGCCTGACGGCGTATGCCAGCGGTATCAACCAGCCGATATTCACGGCCATTATGGGTGAATGGCAAGGTGATAGAATCCCGCGTAATCCCTGCTTCAGGGCCGGTTAGCAATCTGTCTTCACCAATCAGGCTATTCACAAGGGTAGATTTTCCCATATTTGGACGCCCAACAACAGCCACCCGAATAGGTAAGTCTTTTTCCTTGTCAAACCACACCTCTTCTTCAGGCTCTGCTTCATCTGCTATCTCTGCATCATCTGACAGCAGCTCATCCTTTTCATCGTCAAATAATTCAGCTTCGCGGCCTAATGCGGTAACAGCATCAAGGATGGTATCATAAAGGCTGGACAGCCCATCGCCATGCGCAGCAGAAATAGGCACAGGCTCACCAAGCCCTAATTGCCATGCTTCGGCAAGCACGGACTGGCCAGCTTGTCCTTCACATTTATTGACAAGCACAACCACCTGAGCGCCTGTTTTACGTATTTGACGGGCAAAAAACAGATCATCAGGCAACAAACCAGACCGACCATCAACCACCAGCATGGTTAAATCCGCCTCAGACACTGCCAGTTCTGTCTGTTTACGCATCCTGTCTTCAAGACTGCCTTGCTGGGCATTTTCAAGCCCTGCTGTATCTATCAGCCGAAAGCGCATTGCCGCAAGCTGGGCATCCCCTTCACGGCGATCACGGGTAACCCCTGGCTGATCATCAACGATAGCATGGCGTGTACCAGTAAGCCTGTTATATAATGTAGATTTTCCTACATTCGGGCGCCCTACAATGGCGATTGAGATGGTCATATTACCGCAACATTGTTACTTTGCCAGATTGAGACAGCACAAATACTGCGCCATCTGCAATTTGCGGCTGTGTTCTGATATCGCCGCCAAAAGAGACTGATGATTGCAAAGTACCTGTATCTGCATCAAAGCTGTAAAGCACCCCATTTTGAGAGACGATATGCACCTGACCTGCGGCTACGAAAGGCGCTAGATAATTTGGCAATTCATCACCTGCCTTCAGCGAGCTATCTGCAGCATCTGGCAATGGGGTTTTCCAGCGCACCGCGCCATCTGAGGCACGTAATGCAAACAGCTCACCAGTAATGCTGACAACAAAAACTGTCTGACCTGCAACCCACGGCATCACTGCAATAGAGATAGGCTGTTCCCAGTTTAGCAAACCTGTATCTGCCTGAAATGAGGCAATGCGCCCTGACTGTGATGCAACAATGATATTCTGACCATCATGCACTGGATGCGCCAAAATATCTGACAATCCTTCAAGCGGAGTTGTTGGTGACAGGCTAGCCAGCGTTTCAGCCCACAAAAGAGTGGCATCTGATGCCTGATGCACGGACATTTCGCCGCCAGAGCCAGCGATAACAACCATATCATCATGCACCGCAGGAAAGGCAGCGCCAAAAATTACCGTGCTTACTGGCAGGCCAGCATTTTCCCATAATAATTCGCCTGTTTGTGTTACATAGGCATAAAGCTGGCCTTCAATATCAGAGACAATCACAGCGTCATTGCCAATAAAGGTAGGCCCTGCCTGCAATGGCGCATCATGTGTTACTGACCATCTAAGCTCGCCTGATAGCGCATCCAGCATAGATAATTCTTTACGTGCGCCATGCACCGCCAGCATATCTTCAACCAGCGCTAGCCCGCCTGCTCTGCCTGGATACACTCCGCGCTTGCCATTATCAACTGGTAGTGACCATAGTGTATCACCCGTATCCCCCTTCAGCGCAACCACAACCGCATCCCCTGTCAACACATACAAGGTGCCATTGCCAAATACAGGTTGCGGCAGGCTGACAATATCTTCATCAGACCCGTTAACAGATGCTGACCATTGCTTTGAAAAAGGTAGTTCTGCCTCAATGTGACCGCCAGCATGACCTGAATTAAGGCCAGGATGACCTGCATTGATATTCCGTATCATTTGGCTCAGACCTGCGCCCTCTGATTGTGCGTCAGTTTCTGCCACTAATTCTTGGCGTAAGACAAGGATAGATTCTCGCTCACCTTTCAAGATCACTTCACGATTGGCACATCCACCCAGCACCAGCCCTGCAATAATACACAGTGCCAATGGTATCAGGCCAAGTTTAGCATAAGCTTGTTTTTGGTTAAACTGCGCTAAGGCTAGCGTCATTGCATCTTCCCTTTTTATTTTCGGGCACTGAACGTCTCAGCCTAATTTCCTAACATATCCAAAAGCTGTTCAGCGCGCATTCTCAGATTGCCTGAAATATCTGTTAGCTGGCCAATCTGCTCAAGCTTGGCACGGGCAGATGCTATATCATTATCTCTGATATCCAGCGAGGCGGCAAGTTCAAGTGCCAGCCCCTGAAGCACATTTGCTGATGCCATTATCGGGTCAAGGCGCTGTCTAAGCACATCTGTATCTGCTGTTTGCGCCACCGTCATCACAGATAGCAATAAGGCAATATCCTGATATAGGCTGTCAATGGTGCTATCTGTTGATAGAGCCAGATATGCCTGTTCTGCATCGGCTATCTTGCCATCTTTGGCTAGCATTTCTGCCTGCCGAAATCCTGCCAGCATGTGATAGCCTGCGCTCAAATCAGCTCTGATATCACCAAGCGCAACAGCTACTTCATCTGATTGTAATGCCTGATGATAGCTATCTGCTGCTGCTTCAATGGTATTTTTCTGCCAGCTACTATATGCTTGATACCCTGCCACAACTGCGACTATTGCAACTGCAAACCCAATCAGATAACTGCCATATTTTGTCCATAGGCTATTGAGCCTATCCTGCTTCAATTCTTCTTCAATTTCGTCAAAAATATCAGCCATCAGGCCTAGTTCCCTATATTATCATCTATGGATTTACAGCAACGCCATAACAGCGCCTTCACCTTATACCGTCATCATGCATGGCTTTTCCAGCCTTTTCATTACGATATATACGAAATTGACATTTTTCTTGACCATCAGATTTCATCATATCAACATAAATTATCAATTAAGGGTGCTGAAAATCTGTTTCGAGGCACTATTTGTTTTTATTCAATCAGTCAGGCTGAAATGCACATCTATCCTCTTGGTCGCAAGAAACACAAAACGGTATATTTTTCAAAATCTGAATTGAACGCCCTACTTTCTGCCTATTCATTTCGTGTCGCAAATGGTGACTGGCGTGATTATGCCCTTGACCATCTGCCGAATAAAGCTGTGTTTTCAATTTTCAAACATGCCCATGAACACCCCCTATTCAGCATTGAAAAGCATCTGCTAAAAACCAATAGCGAGCCTCAATTTATATTATATGACCGCAAGAAACCATTATTGAAAACAACCCGATTTGCTGATCTTATCAGCTATCTTGACAGGCTACCCCGCCTTATCCACTAGGCTGATACAACGCTTTTTCGATAGAAACAGCCTGCTTCCCCTCACAAAATCAGCATTGGCAAAAAAATCCACCCGCCAGCCGCTTTAAGCTTGTTTATTATTTAAGTTTTTTCTAAATTAGAACAAAACAAGAACAAATGAGCAGAAAGAAACCTAGTGGGACGGATTAAGCAAAAAGCGATTGAGACAGACACAGCATTACCGCCTGTAACGCTTGACTGGCTATCATCTCAGAATATGGCGGTATTTTGCTGGTGTAATGGCTGTGGGCATAATGCCGAAATTCCTGCTGAACACTTTATTGAACGATTTGGCAAAACATATCCAGTGCCAGAATTAGGCATCTATCTTAGATGTAGCCATTGCCAGTCAAAAAATATCTCGACTCGCCCGTCATGGCCTAAATTTGGAGGGCAGATTGCACGGCATGGCTAAAGCCCCTTAAACCGTAACAGGCTAAATCTTAAATGGACAAACCCGTTGAATTTCGTCATCATGCCAGCATCATTATATAAACAGACGAAATAGCATAAGATGACACCTACTGAAGTTGAAAAGCTGGAGAGATTTCTTCACCAGCGTCTAGGCAACAAAAATATCAGCCTGAAACACAGACCAGAAGCGCCTGATTCAGTCGAATTGCTGATAGATGATGAAACCTTTGGTGCGGTATATCGTGATGATGATGAAGGCGATCTCTGCTATCATATCCAGATGACTGTACTGTCTGAAGATTTGGCTTAGCTGTTATGGTGCTATAGCCAGCGTGTCTGGAATAGCATACTCATTGCCAGCACAAACATAATCACAGCGATGATGATATCGGCTATCTGCCAAGAGCGCGCAGTTTTCATAAGCGGGCTAAGCTGTGTTGCCCCAAAGCCAAGTGCAGAGAAAAATATCAGGCTAGCAAGACATGCACCGACAGCAAAGGCAATCTTGTCTGACATTTCAAGACCAAGTGAGAGAGTCGCTATCAATAACAACGTATCTAGATAGACATGCGGATTAAGCCATGTCATCAACGCGACTGCCATCAGCACGCTCCAACGAGACGCGCCCGCCATCGCCGATGCATCTAGCATTGTCTGGTTATGCTTATATGCACTATAGAGCCGCATTGCGCCATACCAGCCAAGCCAGAGCGCCGCACCTGCAAAGATAATATCCTGAAATTCATGCATAATAGGGGCAAATAAACTGCCAAGCCCAAACACCCCTGCACAAATAAGCACAGCATCAGACAGCGCACAAAATAGCACAACCATTGTGACATATTGACGAGATAGCCCCTGACGCAACACAAACGCATTTTGCGCGCCTATCGCCAATATCAAGCCAAAGCTGATGGCAAATCCAGTACCAAATGCGGCTATCAATCTAGCCTCCTTAAAATGACTGCTAGATAGGCTGATCTGTTAAGGCTCACCGCTACCTGCCTGACGTAAATGTACGGCCAAGCTCTTTTGGCGCACCAATCGCAATTCTGCTAGAACCAGACATGATCACAAGCACAAAAATTGTTACCAAATATGGCATCATTGACATAAATTGAATTGGGATTGCCCATCCTTTTGCCTGACCAAGAAGCTGGAATATTGTCACAGCCCCAAATAATATTGCGCCAACAATCACCCGATAGGGTCGCCATGCAGCAAATACCACAAGCGCAAGGGCTATCCAGCCTCTGCCTGCGGTCATACCTTCTGCCCAATGAGGTGTGAGCACAAGCGGCAAATATGCCCCCCCTAGCCCAGCCATCACCCCGCCAAACACCACCGCATAAAACCGTACTTTCAGCACTTCATAGCCAAGCGCATGCGCACTATCATGATTGATGCCGACAGATTTTAGCACTAGCCCTGATTTGGTTTGGTTCAAAAACCAGCTTACCAGAATTACGACGAACACAGATAGATATGCCATAACATCAAGTGAGAATAACACCCCTGCTACTGGTAACTCTGATAATAGCGGAAGTGATAATTCTGGCAAACCTTCAATCGCCTGCCCCACAAGAGGCGCGCCTAGCAAGCCAGATAGACCTGTACCAAAAATGGTAAGGGCAAGCCCTGTTGCCACCTGATTTGTGGCAAGCCCAAGCACGAAAAAGGCAAATATCATCGCTGTAAAACCACCAGCTATGCCGCCAGCAACAATGCCAAAATAAGGATTATCAAATTGTGCAGTCATGCCAAATGCCGCTACTGCGCCCATCAGCATCATGCCTTCCACACCAAGATTAAGTACCCCTGACTTTTCGACAACAAGCTCGCCTGTTGCCGCAAATATAAGCGGCACAGAGGTAAGAAGGATTGTGATAAGCAATTCGTCTATCATAGCTTGCCCTCATTATCTGTTCTGCCAGACTCTGTTCTGCCAGACTGGACGCGCGCACTGCGGCTCTTGCCAGATTTGATACCCCCAAATTTAATGTGATAATGGGTTAAGGTCTCACCAGATAGTAGCATAAATAATAAAATGCCTTTGAATACACCTGTAACAACTTTTGGCACACCCAGTGAAATTTGCGCCGCATCACCGCCCAATTCAGCCAGCGCCACAACTAGACCAGCCACAATTACAGCCACTGGATTAAGCCGCGCTAGAAACACCACAATAATTGCGGTAAAGCCATAGCCAAAGGACACGTTCGGCTGAAGCTGGCCAATATTTGCCGACACTTCGATCATCCCTGCCAGCCCTGCAAGTGCGCCAGAGGCTATCAGCACACCATAGGTCACACGTTCAGGTTTGAACCCTGCAAATTTACCTGCCTGAGGTGCATTGCCAATTACCCTGACCTGAAAGCCAGTAAGGGTATGACGCATCACAAACCAGCCAATAAAGGCAACCACAAAGCTAAGCGGCACTGCCCAGTGAAGCTGTCCTAGCCTGCCTATGCCTGGCAGAATAAGACCAGATATTAGCGCACCATCGCCATAATTTGGCGTAAGCGGAAAGCCAAATGACATCGGATCACGCCAAGGGCCTCTGACAAGCCAATCCAGAAAAAATCCAGCCACATAGGTAAGCATCAACGAGACCAGAATCTCATTCGTATTAAATCTGACTTTTAGAATAGCCGGCACGAATGCCCATAATCCACCTGCCAGCATCGCCGCAAGCGCCATAGGCAATAAAAACCACTTGCTTGTTACTTCGGGGAAAGACAGGGCAAGCAGGCCAGCGCCAAGCGCACCAAAAATAAGCTGTCCTTCAGCACCAATATTCCAGATATTGGCACGATAGCAAAACACCAGACCAGTACCAATAATGATCAGCGGGCATGCCTTTACCAACAGATTACCGAATTGATATGGCTGAGAAAGCGGCGTGATAAAAAACTCAAACAATGTTTCAAGCGGCGCATACCCCAAAATAGCAAAAATAACACCGCCCGCCAAAATAGTGACTAGTACAGCAATTATTGGGATCAATATAGTTAAGTGCCATGGCACATGGGCTCGGGGCGTAAGCGTAATCATGCCGCACCTCCCATCAGCAACCCTACCTTCTGCGCGGTTACAGAAGACGCATCATAAATGTCTGAAAGTTGGCCATTATTGATCACCGCAATTCGGTGAGAAATGCTGAAAATCTCTTCTAGATCCTGAGATATCATCACAACAGCGCCACCTTGTTCAGCCAGTCTTAACATTGCCTTTCTGATGAAAATAGCAGCCCCGATATCAACCCCCCAAGTTGGCTGTGACACCACTAGCAAGGCAGGTGATTTCAAAATTTCCCTACCCACTACAAATTTTTGAAGATTGCCACCTGAAAGCTGGCTTGCTTGTGGGTTTTTAGAGGGCAAGCGCACATCAAAATCCTGTGTAACTTGCTCTGAAAACTGGCGGCAATAGCTATCATTTATCAGATCATATCGGCTAGCCTGTTCAATATGATGGCTTGTGAGCAGGGCGTTTTCAGACAGGCTAAAGCTAGCAATAGCGGCATGCCCATTTCGTTCTTCTGGCACAAAACCAACCCCCGCCTTGCGGCGTTCAGCAGGCCCTTTTCTGCCAAGCTCAATATCAGTGTGATTGTCGCTATGAAGCACAATAGACACGGCGCCTGTGTTATCTGTCCATTCACCTGTTAGCGCATCCATCAATTCTGTTTGCCCATTCCCCGCAATACCCGCAATACCAAGAATTTCGCCCTGATTAACAGTAAGTTCAATCTGCCTTAGCGCCACATTAAACGGGCCTTCAGCAGGGCGGCTTAACCCAGATATCGAACATCTAGGCAGGCTTTGCTTTGGTGCAGACTGACGTTTGATATGGGCAACTTCATCACCAACCATCAGCGCAGCAAGTTCGCCAGCGCTTTTTTGTTTGCTATCTACATCAGCGACTTTCTGGCCAGCACGCAAAATCACCGCCCGCTTTGTCAGGCGTTTTACCTCATCTAGCTTGTGCGATATAAACAGCACAGCACAGCCAGAATCAGCAAGCTGTTCAATCACCTCAAATAGCTGGTTTGCCTCTTGCGGGGTTAGCACTGATGTTGGCTCATCCATAATCAGCAATTTTGGATCCTGAAGCAGGCACCTTAAAATTTCTACCCTCTGACGCTGGCTCACAGATAGGTCTGCTGTCAGACTATCTGGATTTAGCGGAATACCATAGGCAGCAGATTTCTCGGCAATCAAATTGGCTAGCTTATCCCTGTCATGCACGCCTGGAAGTGCAAGTTCTATATTTTCAGCAACGCTAAGCATCTCAAAAAGTGAGAAATGCTGAAATACCATCCCAATACCAATTTCACGTGCCTGTTGGGGGCTAGTCAAATTTAACGGTTTTGATTGCCAGTAAAATGCACCTTCATCTGGTGCCAGCAGGCCATAAATCAACTTTACAAAGGTTGATTTACCAGCCCCATTTTCACCCAAAAGCGCCAATATCTCGCCAGGTCTGATAGAAAAATCAATGCTGTCATTCGCAACAAAATCACCAAAATATTTGCTGACTTTGCGTGCTTCCAGCAATATTTCATCCTGATTTGGCTGACCCATAGCGTCCCCCTAGCTATCACAAATTGACAACACGCAAGGCATTGGTTGTGCCAGCCAGCCCAAACGGCATGCCAGACACTAGAACAACTGACTGGCCAGCCGCGCCAAGCTTGCGCTCATAGACTTGTCGGACAGCTTCTTCTACCGCATCTTCATAACTTGATTCTGCCTGATGACAGCTTTGTGTACCCCATAATACTGAGAGCTGGCGTTCAACTTCAATAGACGGAGACAACACTAAGATAGGCCGCTTTGGGCGTTCCCGTGCCAATCTGACAGCCGTATTGCCTGAGGCTGTAAAGGCGATAATTGCACTTGCCTCGATCGCCTCAGCAAGCCGCACCGCTGCTTCAGCCACTGCATGATAAATAGAATTCTCAACATCCATCCGTGCAGGGCCATCATGCGGATATAGTGCGATATGATCTTCTGCCGCCTGTGCAATAGAAGCCATCATGGACACTGATTCAACAGGATATTGCCCTGCCGCTGTCTCAGCAGACAGCATCACCGCATCTGCGCCATCAAACACCGCCCCTGCAACATCTGAGGCTTCAGCACGGGTTGGGGTGGGCGATATAATCATGCTTTCAAGCATTTGCGTTGCTACGATCACAGGCTTGCCAACACGTCTGCATTTTGCGACCAGATTTTTCTGAATTGACGGCACCAGCGGGGCGGGTAATTCAACCCCTAAATCACCACGTGCAACCATCACCGCATCTGTTGCAGCTATAATATCGTCAATGTCATTTAGCGCCAATGGCTTTTCAATTTTGGCGATTATCTGCGCTTTTTTGCCAATAAGAGTACGCGCCTCAATTACATCTTTTGCCCGTTGCACAAATGAAAGCGCAACAAAATCAACCCCCGCTTGCAAGGCAAACGCCAGATCATCTCTGTCTTTTTGTGTTAATGGCGTAATATCAAGCGCTGTATCTGGTAAATTCACGCCCTTCTTGCTTGAAATTTTGCCTTTATTCTGTGTCTTTGCTGAGAACATACCGTCTTTTACAGATAATACCGTAAGCTCAAGCTTTCCATCATCCATCAGCAGGCGTGCTTTTGGCATTATTGCGGCAAAAATATCTTCATGCGGCAGGGGCACTATTGCCTGAACGCCTGCAAATTCTGCTTCTGCTAGAGCGGTTTTTTCAGGAAGCGCAAAACATATTTCTGCGCCTTGCTCGCATTCAACAACACTGTCAACATCGCCAATTCTATATTTTGGCCCTTGCAGATCAGCAATAATGCCCAAAGGCTGGCCAATCTGACCTTCAACCGCCCGAATGGCGGTAATTCGGGATTTATGCTCATCATGTGTGCCATGCGAGAAATTTAATCTGAAAACATTTGCGCCAGCAGAGGCAAGCCGTAGTATCTGAGCTTCATCTGAGGATGAAGGCCCCAACGTGGCAACAATTTTCGTAGCGCGCATAATGCTGCCCTCCCCCTCTTGAACAGCCTCAATATTATCAGGCGTTCTAAGATTATTCTTTTAACGTCAGAGCTGTAATGACACCAAGACCGCAAGATACCAGAATAATGATAAATGATATCCGGTATTCACTGGCCTGATACAGCCTAGCTCCATTTACTAGCTGGCCAGACCATAGCAAATCCAGCCCCAACCCGACAAGAGGCTGCAACACAGCGCCTGACGCAACGGTTAGCGAGTTCACAACCCCCGTAGCCGCGCCTGCCAGCTTATCTGTTACAACCTGTCTTACCAGCCCAAAACAGGCGCTCATACCGCCGCCTGTAATACCCATCAACCATACGATAACGCTAAACCAAACCAGAGGCAATGCCGGCACAGCAATGATTATGGCAACCAGCCCAGATAATATCGTGGCATTCACCACCAAAATCAGCTTTAGCTTGCCAGTTCTAGCAGATACCCAGCCCCAAAACGGCGCGCCTATGGCCCAGCCCATCAACAGATATGACATTTGAAAGGCAGCATCTGGACGCGATAGACCATAAGCCTGAACCACATAAGGCGTGCCCCAAAGCGCACCAAGTGCCAGCATAGGCCCTGACATAGCAGCCGCCACAAACGCTATCTTCCAGACATCTGCGCTGGATAGCGCATCCCGCAAATCCCGCCCTAAATCATGCCAGCTCATCTTGGGCGTGCTAGCGGCTGGCATGTGCTGAGGGCTATTGCGAATAAAGATAAAGGCTGCCAAAGCCAAGATAGCGCCGCAAATAGCAAGCATATACATAGCCTCACGCCAGCCTGATGCTTCAATCACAAATGCTAGGGGTTTTTGCGCCAGCATCCCGCTTGACATGCCCATAAACATCGCAAGCCCTGCCAGAAAGGCATATTGCTCTGGCTTGAACCATTTTGATGCCAAAGCTAGCGAGCCCAAAAATCCGACTGAACAGCCAACACCAATTAAAATACGTCCGAAATAGGCTGGCAATATCGTCTCTGACAGCCCAAAAATCAATGAGCCAAGAGCCGCAAGCAAAAGCGCCAGACCTAGTAGCATCCGTGTACCAAACATCTGAAGCAACGCCCCTAGCGGAATCTGCAACACCACATAAGGATAAAAATAAAGCGCTGACAAAGCGCCAAGCATTGCACCGCCAATAGCAAAATCTGTCATCAATTCAGATACCATGACAGAGGGAGTCACTCGATGGAAAAAGGCATATCCAAAGCTTAACCCAGCAATTAGCCACATGCACCACGCACGCACGCCGCCCAAAGCAGGTATCTGACTATCTTTATCTGCCATATATCACCATATCATCGCTGTGCTAAACATCTTCTCGTCTTACCCTATCGCTAACAAAATGCTGGGCGATATGAGGCGTTTCTCGAAGCATTGGAAGAAAAACTAGCTGTTATTTTGACCGTTTTTGTATCATTAGTGTCTTATACGGCAAAATCCTATGCCATACTAGCACAATACCATCTATTAACCCGACCTTATCTGCAAAGACATATAATTCAGCTATCAGGAGATAAATTATGCCACTTGCTATGAATAAAGAGGTGTTTATCACCTGCGCTGTGACAGGCTCAGGCGCCACTCAAGATAGAAGCCCGCATGTGCCAAGAAGTCCAAAACAGATAGCTGATAGCGCGATCGCCGCCGCAAAAGCAGGCGCTGCGATTGTACATTGTCATGTCCGAGACCCCGAAACAGGGGCGCCAAGTCGCGAGCTACACTATTATCGTGAGGTTACTGACAGGATTAGAGACGCTGAAATTGATGTTGTGCTGAATTTAACAGCTGGTATGGGCGGGGATATGATCTTTGGCGGGCCAGATGCGCCGCTACCATTAACAGCTGCCACCGATATGGCCAGCGCAAGCGAGCGTGTCGCCCATATTGCTGAATGTCTGCCTGAGATTTGCACGCTTGATTGTGGCACTATGAATTTTGCTGAAGCAGATTATGTGATGACAAATACGCCTGGCATGCTGAGAGCTATGGCTGGCATGATGACAGAATTGGGCGTAAAGGCAGAGATTGAGGCCTTTGATACTGGCCATTTATGGTACGCAAAACAGCTCATAAAAGAGGGGTATCTGGCAGAAGATGCTCTTGTCCAGCTATGTATGGGCGTGCCATGGGGCGCACCTGATGACCTCAACACCTTTATGGCAATGGTAAATAATGTGCCTGATAATTGGGTGTTTTCAGCTTTTTCGCTAGGGCGCAACCAAATGGCTTATGTAGCCGCCTCTGTACTGGCAGGGGGCAATGTCCGCGTTGGCTTAGAAGATAATTTATATTTGGATAAAGGCGTGCTTGCCACAAATGACACATTGGTAGCACGCGCAAAAATCATTATTGAGGCTATGGGCGCACAGATTATTGGCCCTCAACAAGTCCGTGACAAGCTTGGCCTTAGCAAACGCGCACCCAAACATTAGGACATTTTCTATGAGACAGCAGGCTTGCATTATTGGTGGCGGCGTTATAGGCGGCGGATGGGCGGCACGGTTCTGCCTAAGCGGATGGGATGTAAATATCTTTGACCCTGATGCTGATGCTGAACGCAAATTAACTGATGTGCTAGAGAATGCGCGCCTTGCCTATCCCCAACTATTTGATACTGCCCTGCCAGAAGAAGGACAGATACGGTTTTGTGATAATCTGGCAGATGCGCTAGCGGGTGCAAGCTGGATACAAGAATCAGTGCCAGAACGGCTTGACATAAAACACAATATATATGCTGAGATTCAGCCTCTTTGTGATGTGGATGCGATTATCGGCTCATCTACCTCTGGCTTTACCCCAACTGACCTGCAAATCGGCGCAATTCGGCCAGCCCAGATTATTGTCACGCACCCCTATAATCCTGTGTATCTGTTGCCACTTGTCGAGCTGGTAGCTTCTGATGCGTCTGACAATGCCATTATCAGCACGGCCAAAGATATTCTGGCCAATATTGGTATGAAAGCCGTACATATTGAAGGCGAAATTGATGCACATGTAGGCGACCGCTTGCTAGAGGCGGTTTGGCGCGAAGCCTTGTGGCTGGTCAAAGATAATATCGCAACCACACAAACAATAGATGATATTATCACCCATAGCTTTGGGCTGAGATGGGCTCAGATGGGGCTGTTTGAAACCTACCGCATTGCTGGCGGTGAGGCTGGCATGCGTCATTTCTTGGAACAATTCGGCCCTGCCCTGAAATGGCCATGGACAAAATTGATGGATGTACCAGAATTAGATGACCAGCTTATCGATACCATTGCCGCTCAGTCAGATGCGCAATCTGGCGCATTTTCCATTCGCCAGCTTGAGCGTATCAGAGATAAAAATCTGATAGGCTTTCTGAAGACGCTAAAATCACATGGGTGGGGCGCAGGGGCATTTCTGGCTGAATGTGAAGCACATTTTGCCCCAAATGCCAGCCTTACTGCACCCAAAATGCCGCCGCACATATCATCAGAGCCTCTATCAACCCATCATGCTAGCGTGCTGGCTTCATGGCTGGATTATAACGGGCATATGACAGAATTTCGCTATTTGCAGATATTTTCTGAGGCCACAGATACATTTCTGGCGATGGTCGGGGTAGATGATAGCTATATCGCAAAAGGCACGAGCTATTATACCGTTGAGACACATATTCGCCATCTGGCAGAAGCAAAGCTGAATGAGATGATCGAGGTCAAAACCCTTATCCAGTCTCATAGTCCGAAAAAACTTCATCTTGTGCATGAGATGTATAATGCAGCCAATGACCTTATCTCAACAGCAGAGCATATGCTAATTCATGTCAACAGAGCAGAAAATAAAGCCTGTCCAGCATCACAAGAAGTGCTGGATACTATCGCACTGATACAAACAGCACATGATACTATACCAACAGCTGATTATGTTGGCCGCCATGTTGGATAAAGGAAGCCCGTAATGCACTTTGCCTTATCTGAAGAACAAGAATTGATAGTTGGGACTGTGCGCCACTTTGTCGAACAGGAAATCTATCCGCATGAAGCCCAAATTGACAAGCTTGGATATGTGCCTGACGAGATAGGCAAAGAGATTGCCACGAAATGCCGCGAGCTTGGCTTCTTTGGATGTAATTTTCCCCAAGAAGTTGGCGGGGCTGGCCTAAATGAATTTGATGTTACTCTGGTAGAACGTGAATTAGGGCGTGGCGCCTATGCGCTTACTGTCTTTTTTGGCCGCCCATCTGGCATTTTGATGGCGTGTAATCCAGAACAACGCGAGAAATATCTTCTGCCAGCCGTAGCTGGTGAGAAATTTGATGCGCTGGCGCTGACCGAACCTGATGCGGGTTCAGACTTGAGAGGGATGAAGTGCCATGCCCGCCCTGATGGTGATGACTGGATTATAAATGGCACAAAACATTTTATCAGCCATGCCAATATTGCTGATTTTGTGATTGTATTTGTGGCCACAGGCGAAGAAGAAACAGCCAGAGGAATGAAGAAGAAAATTACCTGTTTTCTGGTAGATAAAGGCACAAAAGGCTTTGACATTTTACCTGGATATGACTCTGTCTCGCATCGCGGATATCAAAATTGTATTTTACGATTTGATGAATGCCGCCTGCCAAAAACACAGATTTTGGGCGCACTTCATAATGGCTTTGAGGTTGCTAATGACTGGCTGTCTGGCACCCGCCTATCTGTTGCCGCAAGTGCTGTTGGCAGAGCTAGAAGAGCCTTTGAGCTTACGCTGCCATTTACCGCACAACGCAAACAATTTGGACAGCAAATCAGCAAATTTCAAGGCGTTAGCTTCCAGCTAGCAGATATGATTACCGAAATTGACGCTGCAGACTGGCTTACCCTGTCAGCGGCATGGAAATTAAGCCAAAAGCAAGAATGTAACAGAGAGATTGCCAGTGCCAAGCTGTATGCAACCGAAATGCTTGGCAGAGTGACTGATAGCTGTTTGCAACTTCATGGCGGTATGGGGTTAATGTCAGACTTGCCGTTTGAGCGGTTCTGGCGTGATGCCCGTGTTGAACGAATCTGGGATGGCACGTCTGAAATTCAGCGCCATATTATTTCGCGCGATTTATTACGCGCCATAGATGGATGATAGGCTGTGGCTGATTTATCCCGTCTATTCTCACCACAATCCATTGCTGTGATAGGCGGCCAGTGGGCAATAAATGTAATTGATCAGCTGATAGCAATTGGATTTGAAGGCGATATTTTTGCCATTCACCCCTATAAACAGAAGCTCGGCGGCATCGCTACGCATAAACAGATAGCAGATTTGCCAGTCGCACCTGACCTTGCCTTTATTGGTGTCAATAGAGATGCAACCGCAGATATATTAGCCCAACTAAGTAACATTGGCGCAGGGGGCGCCATTTGTTTTGCCTCTGGCTTTTCTGAGGCATCGCGCGAGGACGCATGTGCCGCTAGCTTTGAAGATAGGCTGATTGACGCAGCCAATGGCATGCCATTTATCGGTCCTAATTGCTATGGCTTTGTGAATTATTTGGACAAGGCAGCGCTATGGCCAGATCAGCATGGCGGCATCGTGGTTGAGAGCGGCGTTGGGATCATAACGCAAAGCTCAAACATGGCAATTAACCTGTCTATGCAACGGCGTTCTTTGCCAATTGGCTTTATTGGTACGGCTGGCAATCAGCGTTCTATCTCGCAAGCCTCAATGGCAATCCATCTTATCAAAGATAGCCGTATTACTGCGCTTGGGCTGCATGTTGAGGGGTTTACAGATGTTGATAGTTGGCGCGAGCTCTCAAGGCTCTCTTATCAGCTAAAAAAGCCTGTCATCATTCTGAAGATAGGTAAATCTGATGAAGCTAGGCACGCAAGCCTGTCTCACACCGCCTCTCTTTGTGGCTCTATGGCAGGGGCAACAGCGCTTGTGGCGCGCTTATCTATGGCGATGGCAGATGATTTATCAAGCTTTATCGAAGCCCTAAAGCTTGCCCATTTTACTGGTGTAATTGATGCTCCTACTATCGCCAGCCTGTCATGTTCTGGCGGGGAAGCCTCACTTATCGCAGATATTGCACAACAATATGGCGTATCCTTTCCTGAATTAACACACAGCCAAACAGTGAGTTTACGAGACTCGTTGGGCGCGCTGGTTCATATATCCAACCCACTTGATTACCAGACCTATATCTGGGGGCAAAGCGATAAGATGACAGATGTATTTGCCGCCAGCCTTTCAGGCACACAAGCGCTTGGCTGTCTGATAATCGATTTTCCGCGTGCAGACAGATGTGATGCTACATCATGGCAAATCGCCGAACAGGCCTTTATTGCGGCAAAGGATAGAACAGGCAGAAAAGCATGTGTTATCTCAAGCCTGCCAGAATTGATAGATGAAGCTCAGGCAAAACCATTTCTGGATGCTGGCATCACTGTGTTATGCGGCTTTGTTGAGGCAATGAAAGCGATTAGCATGATGGCAGATATCTCACGTCGCTGGCAGGCATTTAATTTAGATATCCCGCTTATGACGCCGCGCCACGATAGCCGTGACCTCACTAGTGATAGCGTGCTTGATGATGCTGACACAAAAATATTATTAGAGGGATTCGGCATTTATTGTCCTTTACGTATGCAGGCAAAGGATATGAACACAGCCCTTCAGGCGGCAGAGAAAATCGGATATCCTGTTGTGCTGAAATCGTTGAAACTTGCCCATAAAACAGAAGCAGGCGGTGTTGCATTGCATCTTGCGAGCCAAACAGAGGTTGAACGCGCTTTCCTTGCGATGCCTCATCAGCATGGGGTTATGGTTGAAGAGATGGTGCCCGCAGGCATTGCTGAATTGCTGATAGGCATAACCCATGACCCTGCACATGGCTTTCTGCTTACGCTTGGTCAGGGCGGCATTTTGACAGAATTGGCACAAGATGCTAGCCATCTTATGCTACCAGCTCATCAAGATGAGATATTATCATGTCTCAAACAACTTAGAATATGGCCGCTACTAGCTGGATATAGGGGGAAGTCTGGCGCAGATATTCAGGCTATTATTGATACTGTTACAAAAATATGCGAGCTGGCAAAACATTATCAGGACAGGCTGATAGAGCTTGAAATAAACCCCTTAATTGTCCAGTCGGATGGCTGTGTTGCCGCAGACGGGTTAATGCGCCTTACTAACGGAGATAGCTTATGAGCCTCAATCTGAACGACCTATCTAGTGATGATATTCTGCTTACCCACAAACATGGGATCATTGAAATATCGCTAAATCGCCCGAAAGCAAATGCCATTGACCGTGCTACCAGCCAGAGGCTAGGCGAGATCTTTACGGCCTTTCGAGATAGCGAAGAATTGCGCATAGCCATTCTGACAGCCAAAGGCGATAAATTTTTCTCAGCAGGCTGGGATCTAAAGGCGGCCGCGTCTGGCGAAGAGGTTGATGGTGATTATGGCATAGGCGGATTTGGCGGGCTTCAGGAATTAGGGCAGATGAACAAGCCTGTTATCTGTGCGGTTAATGGTATCTGCTGTGGCGGCGGGCTGGAAATGGCGCTTGCATGCGATTTAATATTGGCAAGTCAAACAGCTAGCTTCGCCTTGCCAGAAATCAGATCAGGCACAATCGCAGATGCAGCCTCAATAAAATTACCCAAACGCATCCCCTATCATGTCGCGATGGATTTATTGCTAACAGGGCGCTGGTTTGATGCTGAAGAGGCGCTTCGCTGGGGGTTGGTAACACAAATCGTGCCACAAGATAAATTGCATGATACCGCATGGGCGCTTGCTCGTCATCTTGCCTCTGGCCCGCCATTAGTATTTGCGGCCATTAAAGAGGTGGTAAGAGAAGCAGAAGATAGCAAATTTCAGGATTTGCTGAACCGTATCACCAAACGCCAACTAAGCACGATTGATAAACTATATAGCAGTGAGGATCAGCTAGAAGGCGCACGTGCCTTTGCCGAAAAACGAGACCCTGTTTGGAAGGGGAAATAGCGCTGATGTTAGCGCTGGTGACGCCCTATTTAGAGGCGCCAAAATGACCCCAAACAAACAGATATAGGCAAAAAAATTACCTGCTTAACGTTCTCCAACATCAACCATTACGTCAAACCCACCAAAAATCATTCTTTTGCTATCAAACAACCCCATTGGCATCGCCGCTTTCACATCAGGGTCATTCATCATTTTTTCAAAGGCTTGGTCTCTAATATCCTTAGATGGCCAGAAGATGATAGAGGAAATCACGACCTCACCTTCTTGCTTATCTACTGCCTTTGGCATTGAGGTTAACTGGCCATCTGGCACAGTATTGCCCCAGCTTTCAACAACACGGATTGCCCCAAAGTTGCAAAATAGCGCTGCCATTTTTTCAGCAGAACGGTAATAGGCATCTTTATGTTCAGCAGGCACAGCAGCCAGCATGGTCTCAATATAGCTCATTATGCGCTTCCTTTTTGCAGTATCAGTGAGTTTTGCAGCACAGATAACAACAAATCAGAGAACCATATTAGAACCAGCGCAACATCCCTATGACGCCTGCACTGGCATAAAAAAACTGCAAAAATAAAATGCCTTTATGATGGCATAAATATGCCCATAGGCCAATAGAAATTGCTGAGATAAGCAATAGCAAAAAACCAATAAATTCAGCACCAACATTAGATGCAACAAGCATTGAATATAAAATTGCGGTGAGCACACCAAACCATTCAAGCAGTGTTTTTCTGTCAAATTCTATATTTCTGATCATAATTTTATATCCATTGATTCTGGCTGTTATTCAGATAATGACCAGCGCACCGCATAATCTGCATGAAGCGCTGTGGTATCATATAGCGGCATATCTGTATCTTTATCTGATAACAGCATGGCAATTTCGGTACAACCCAGAATTACCGCCTCTGCGCCCTTTGCCCTCAATGTTTTAAGTATCTTAAGATAGGCATTACGTGATGCATCATGCACCTGTCCCACGCATAATTCATCAAAAATAATCTGATTGATGATATGCATATCATCTTCATCTGGCACGATAATATTCACCCCATAGTTACGTGCCAGCATATCCCGCAAATCATCATTTTGCATGGTTGCTAATGTGCCAAAAAGCCCAACCTGTTTTCGGTTGTCTGCTTTCAGCGCCATGCCAAGCACATCAATTATATGGAAAAAAGGAATTGATATAGCTGAACTTATCTGTGGGGCAAGTTTATGCATGGTGTTGGTGCATAAGATAACTGCCTCTGCGCCTGCCGCCTCAAGCTGTTGTGCTGCCTCAACCAAATGGGGTGCAATCCCGTCCCAATCCCGTTGCTTCAGCAAGGCTTCAATTGGTTCAAAATTCACCGAAACCATGATAATTCTGGCCGAGTGTAGACCCCCAAGCTGATCGCGAACCGCCTGATTGATCAATTCATAATATAACTTTGTGCTTTCCCAGCTCATTCCGCCAATCAGGCCGATTATTTTCATGGCGCCACGCCTTTCAATTCGCAAAATTCGCCCTATCTTTACTTAATGTTTTGGCCTTACAAAATGATTAGGCTCTAAGTAATAAGCTGGACAATCTTACCACGTCAAATCTTACCTACACATGCTGGCGATAGCAATATCACGCTAGTATCTGCCCCTTAAAATACGAAGCAGTGAAAAAAACCTATTTAATAATTGTTTATAATCTTCAATTCGTAATATAATCTATAATAAAATGTTTGTTTAATAGAATATTTCAGCAAATTAGCAACTGTATGGGAGCGCATTATGTCAACAATATGTCCAAATATCGATCCAGATGGATTGCTTGAATATTCTGTTGTATTCACTGACAGGTCGATAAATTCGATGTCACAGCAATTCCAGTCTGTGATGCGCGGACTGCATGAAGAGCTTACTTCTGTGTATAATGCATCTGCATGTGTGCTTGTGCCAGGGGGCGGAAGCTATGCAATGGAATCGGTTGCGCGTCAATTTGCCAGAGATGAGCAGGTTTTGGTTGTCCGCAATGGCTGGTTTAGCTATCGCTGGACACAGATTTTTGATCAGGGTGTCCGCCCTGCCCATGCAGAAATTGTCTATGCCCGTCCTGATACTGAACAGGCTGACCAACAATTTAGCCCTGCCCCAATAGATGAGATTTGCGCTGCAATCATTGAACATAATCCAAGAGTTGTGGTTGCCCCTCATGTGGAAACCTCAGCTGGCTTATTGCTTCCAGATGAATTTATCGCACGCCTTGCACAAACAGCGCATGATGTTGGCGCGCTGTTTATTCTTGATTGCGTAGCCTCTGGCGCGCTGTGGGTTGATATGGGCGCACTTGGTGTTGATGTGCTGATCACAGCACCGCAGAAAGGCTGGACATCTACCCCATGCGCAGGGGTTGTGATGCTGTCTGACAGCGCGATTGAGCGGATGCAGGAAACTGAATCTGATAGCTTTGCCCTGAATTTGAAAAAATGGCACCAAATAATGGGCGCCTATCTGAATGGTGGTCATGCTTATCATGCCACAATGCCAACTGATGGCATAAATCAATTTTATCAGGCTGTGCTTGAAATGAAAGCATTTGGCTTTGATGCGGCAAAAGCGGCGCAGATTGAATTAGGTACAAAATTGCGTAGCATCATGGAACAGAGAGGCTTTAGAAGCCTAACAGCAGATGGGTTCAAATCGCCTACTGTAATCGTATCGCACACAGACAGAGATGACATAAAATCAGGCGCCGCCTTTGCAGCGCAAGGGGTTCAGATAGCCGCAGGCGTGCCGCTTGAATGTGGGGAATCTGACCAATTCAAAACCTTTAGAATTGGGCTTTTCGGGCTAGATAAGCTAGCAAATATTGAACGCACCATATCTCTATTTACTGAGAAGCTAGATAAGGTGTCATAGTGTCTCATACCATCTAAGGCACTGCACTATGTGATTGGAAATCATAAGATGCGATAACCATAATGCTGTGATATCAGATTAAATAAATATACGCACAGGCTAGTAATTATCACACTCACTATAAATGCCCCCCAAAATCCAAACCGTGAGATCACAAACGGAAATAAGAAAAACATCGGCAAGGTGGGGATCACAAAAAACAGATTATAGCTCATGTGATTAGATATTTTCTGGTCTGACTGACCTTCAAAATGCATCCATAAAATGATCAATAACGTGGTGACAGGCAAGGCGGCAATCAACCCGCCAACTTTGTCACTTCGCTTTGCAACCTCAGTAACAAGCACAATCAGCGATGCTGTTATTATCAATTTAGTCACGTAAAATAGCATCTTTGCTAACCTCTGATGAAACCGCGTTATCCAGCCAGACACTGATATCCCAGCTAGGGCACGATATTGGCTGTCAATTGCCAGCCTCGCCCTATCATTTCCTCTCAACGCTCAGATAAAATGTCATTATAATCTAAATAATTTTCAGTGAACCCACTTATTATTTAGCGTGTTATGTGCAGATTGTAAGGCGTGAGATAACTTACAAACACTCAGAACAGCGATGCGAGCATAGCACTTGCGTATATTATCCTCTAACGCCCTGTTAAGATAATTGTTTTACTAGTTCGACAGCAGAGAGGATGGTGGCAAATTCGCCCCTCAGGCTTGCCAGTGCCGAGCGATGTATCAGCTCAGAATCAAAATGCTCGCCATTTACCCCAATCCTGTCAAAGGTAGCGTTTGCATCAGAGATCACAAAGCTATTATAGCCGTAATTGCTAGCCATTCTGGTGGTTGTTGAGATATAATGATCAGTCGTAAGATCAATAATTACAAGCGTTTCAGCCTGTTTCTCATCTAATAATGCTTTCAGATGAGTACCAATAAAACAGCTATTTACCGATTTCGTTATAACAATTTCATCATCTAGCGGCGCGCATAATGGATTAAATTGAAATCCATCTGAGTTATGATGAAGGGCTGAATGTGGATGTGTTGAGCTGTGGCGGACATGAATGATCTGCTCTCCAATATGCCGCCAACTAGCTATGACCTGAGAACAAATCAGTTCTGCATGTTTATTATTTCGATTGCCGCCCCACACGGCCTCATTCAAAAACCCCAACGAAATTCACCATCGAAAAGGCAACGGCACACTTGTATTGTCTAAGTCACGCACTCGTTGTTCTAAATCAACAGTCCGCCCTACTTTCACATAGCTATCAAACGCTGGATTGCTGAGCACATAAACGATACCCATTAGTCTTCCCCAATTCTATCAATTGAACGTTCAACCACACTCACCTTCACGCAATGCTAGGCTAGCGAGAACTGATCAATGATACTGAGGATTTTGCACTCTGTTACGCCTAAAGCATAAGACGAGATATACATTGAACACACGCATTTCCAACATACTGAAAGATGATGCGTAATAGAATAAGGCCGTTAACGATTTTATGCACCGTCATTCCCACTCAGTGGTTTTAACGTTGTAAGTCATTAAGGATCTTGGCGATGAAATTATATTTTTTGATTTCACAGGGAAGCTAAATCAGTCTTGCATCTCGTGTTTCTATTGCATCCTCAAATCTTTGCTTCGATAAATTTATATAT
>CBFHYU010000031.1:0-24694 GCA_965660165.1 Puniceispirillaceae bacterium (SeqCode) | reverse complement strand
GTCATCATACTACATCATATTAGATGCGCTCAATAAGATTAACCGTATATCCGATAGTCTGAAGGCTGGCTAAACACCTATCGTTGCAGATGAAGAAGATACAGCTTCAATCCAAGACAAGCTAGGGTGATGCCCTGCATAAACTGGGGCATTCCAATTGAAGATAGCGCAATGACTGGCTTGACAAAACAGGGGGTTTATCGTTTAACTAGCGCTATGACAGGGGTGCCGAACATCAAGGCTGAGACAGACCCTTATAACCTGACCCAGATAATGCTGGCGTAGGAAGTCGATACCGTAAGCCCAATATAGGCGCATCAGAAAACGGCCATCATAAGATTTCCTCTCCTTGCCAGTGAAGGAGCGTATGATTGTGAGCCAGATTCTAGCAGATTTAAGAGCTAAAAATCCCCTTGTGCATTGTATTACAAATTATGTTGCGATGAATATTTCTGCCAATGTTGTATTGGCGGCAGGTGCATCACCTGCAATGATACATACACCTGAAGAAACAGCAGATTTTGCAAAAATTGTGGGCGCAGTAACTGTGAATATCGGCACAATTTCGCCATCTTGGCTAGCAGGCATGAAGCTAGCGGCTAGCGCGGCCAATGACGCTAATGTACCATGGGTATTTGACCCTGTTGCCCATTTTGCAACGCCTTATCGCGCAAATGCGGCACAAGAATTACTAGCGCTAAGCCCGACCATCCTTAGAGGCAATGCATCTGAGATTATGGGGCTGGCTGGACAGCAATCTGATGCAAAAGGGGTTGATGCAACAGACCCTGTAGAGGCAGCTGAAGCAGGCGCAATAAGGCTCGCACAATCTCGCAATATGGTTGTGGTGATTACAGGCGAGACTGATTTTGTGACAGATGGTAGCCGTGTTGCGCGTATTTCTGGCGGCTCTGAGATCATGCCGCTTATCACTGCGATGGGATGCTCACTAACCTGTCTTATGGGCGGATTTGCTGCTGTTGCACCGCCAATGGAGGCAGCAGCCACAGCCCTTGCACTATTTGCAGAAGCTGGCAGTCAAGCTGCAATCCAAGCAAAAGGACCTGGCAGTTTCCAGCCATTATTTCTGGATGCATTGCATAATACCACACCTGAAATGCTCGAACATAGTAACCGCATAACATGGCAATAGACCCACATATTCTGACGCTCTATCTGATAACTGATCCACATCTTTGCGCACGCATTGGTGTAGAAAAAACAGTTGAAGCCGCTATCAAAGGGGGCGTGAGTATGGTGCAGCTTCGTGATAAGGACGCCTCAACCCAAGACCGTGTGGCATTAGCCCTAAAGCTTAAGCCGATATGTACCCGCCACTCGGTTGCGCTGGTGATAAATGATGATGTTGAGGCAGCGCGCATCAGCGATGTAGATGGGGTGCATATTGGACAGCAAGATATGGATGTCGCGCTGGCACGAACGGCCATTGGTGAGGATAAGATTCTTGGCTTATCTGTTGAAACAGTGACGGCGGCACAGAATATCCCGTCAAGGCTAGTCGATTATGTCGGCATCAGCCCTGTCTATGCAACCCCCAGCAAACAAGATCACAAACCGCCTATTGGCTTTGACGGGCTGGCCGAAATTTGTGCAGCATCGCCCGTATATAGCGTTGCGGTGGGCGGGCTGAAGCTGGCTGATTGCCACAAGGTACTGGCAACAGGTGTAGATGGTATGGCAGTTGTGTCAGCTATTTGCGGTCAGGATGACCCAGAGGCCGCCAGCCTTGCACTAGCACAGGCTCTGCATAGTTATGAAAGATACACAGATGATTTTTAACGCATTATCTATTGCAGGGTCAGACCCGTCAGGCGGGGCTGGAATTCAGGCAGATCTGAAAGTCTTTTCAGCCCATAATGTCTATGGCATGGCAGCGATTACAGCGCTCACCGCTCAAAATACAACGGGCGTATCTGCAATTCACACACCGTCTGCTGAGTTTGTTGCAGAACAAATTAAGATGGTATTTTCAGATGTTCGGGTAGATGCCGTAAAAATTGGCATGATAGCCAATGCCGAAATAGCAATAGCTGTTGGTAAAACGCTAACAGAAGTCGGGGCAAAACATATTGTGCTTGACCCTGTGATGATTGCCAAGGGAGGGGCATCTTTGCTTGCTGAAGATGCGATGGACGCGATGCGGCATACGCTGGTACCACTTGCTGATATCCTGACCCCTAACCTGCCAGAGGCAGCTTCCTTGCTAGGGGTAGCAGAAGCCACAAGCCGTGAGGAGATGCAGCATCAGGCAACCGCCTTGCAGAGGCTTGGCGCACGAAGCATCTATCTCAAAGGTGGCCATTTCGCATCTGATGAAAGCCCTGATCTGATGACAACACCAGAGGCTGAAACATGGCTTGAAAGCAAACGGATCAATACCAAAAATACACATGGCACAGGCTGTAGCCTATCTGCAGCACTAGCGGCCAATCTTGCGAGTGGTGTCGGTGACATAAGTGCCGCAAAGGCGGCTAAACACTATATCACAAATGCGATTGCTGCTGCAGATAGATTGCAGGTCGGACAAGGTCATGGGCCAATCTATCATTTTTTGTAACATCGTTACAAACCACCCTTTTACAAGAATGGAGAGCTTCTTATGATAAAACGCTATATTATGACCGTATTTATCCTGTTCCTTTGGCTAGGCGGACAGGCAGGTGCAAATGACAAGATGACAGTATTGCTTGACTGGTTTGTCAACCCTGATCATGGACCGCTTATCATTGCTCAGGAAAAGGGTTATTTTACAGATGCAGGTCTGGAAGTTGAAATTGTTGCCCCTGCTGATCCATCTGCACCGCCAAAGCTGGTTGCCGCTGGTCAGGCTGATATTGCTATCAGCTATCAGCCCCAGCTACATCTGCAAATTTCCGAAGGTCTGCCGCTGGTGCGCGTTGGCACGCTGGTTGCCACACCGCTAAACTGTTTGCTGGCGCTGGAAGATGGGCCAATAAAAACGCTGGCTGATCTGAAAGGCAAAAAGGTTGGCTATTCAGTTGCTGGCGTTGAAGAAGCGTTACTAACAGGCATGCTGGCAAGATATAATGTGAAATTTTCAGATATTGAGCTAATCAATGTGAATTTTTCACTGTCACCTGCGCTGATGTCTGGACAGGTTGATGCTGTGATTGGCGCTTTTCGTAATTTTGAGCTAAACCAAATGGATATAGAAGGTGTAGCAGGTCGCTGTTTTTATCTCGAAGAAGAAGGTATTCCCTCTTATGATGAGCTGATTTATGTTGCTAATCCGCAGAAAATGGATGCAGATAAAATTCGCCGTTTCATTGGTGCTACTGAGCTTGCTACTCAGTTCATCATCAATAATCCGCAGAAAAGTTGGGAGATTTTTTCAGGCACAGCAAAAGAATTGCAAAATGAGCTGAACAAACGAGCATGGCTAGATACATTACCGCGCTTTGCCTTGCGTCCAGCTGCCTTTGATGCAGGGCGTTATGAGCGCTTTCAGAATTTCTTGATTGAAGCTGGCCTGATGTCAACAGCAATGCCAATTGATAGTATTGCAATAGATATAACACAAAAATAACACGGACCCTAAGAATAACACATGTCTGTTTCGCCTGAAATTCTAGTCACTGGCCTTGCCCATCTTGGCGGCAAGATGTTGTTTGACAGATTAACATTACAGTTAAAGCAAGGCGAATGGACTGCGTTGCTTGGCCCGTCTGGTTCAGGCAAATCTACCTTGTTGCGGCTTATTGCTGGCCTGCCTGTTGTTGCCGAATTTGACGGCACTATTCAGGCAAATGACCAGCATAGCCTAAGCGGGCGTATTGGCTATATGGCACAACAGGATTTATTGCTGGAATGGGCAAGCGTGAAAGATAATATCGCATTAGGTAGCAGATTACGTGGTGAGGCCTGCCCACCTGAAGCATTAGCTGGCATCATTGATGCTGTTGGGCTTGCTGATCAAGCGGATAAGCGCCCCTGCCAGCTATCAGGTGGCCAGCGCCAGCGTGTTGCCCTAGCGCGCACCCTGTTAGAGGACAAGCCAGTAATCCTGCTAGATGAACCATTTTCAGCGCTGGATGCACGTACCAGAGCAGACATGCAAGAGCTTGCTGCCAGCCATCTTGATGGCCGCACAGTATTGCTTGTTACTCATGACCCTGCTGAGGCAGTACGGCTATGCCAGCGAATTTATCTGCTTCAGGATACTCATCTGCTCGAAACCGATGCTTTATCGCCTCCCTTCCCAAAAGCAGTAGATGATGGGGATGCGCTAGCCTTACAGGCAACTATTTTGATGCAGATACGAGCGGGCTCATGAATAGCGCAATCAAAAGCGGCATTGCTGCACTGATAGGTCTGGTAGTGATATGGCAACTGATTGTCAGTGTAACAGCTGTGCCGCGCTTTATTCTGCCATCACCCTATTTGGTTGGCCTATCCTTTATCGAGAATTTTGAGCTGATAGCCGAACATACTTTTATTACACTAAGCGAGATTATTGCTGGGCTAGCCATAGGGATTGCGCTTGGCATTATCACTGCTCTGCAATTTGAGATTTCGCCTACAGCCAAATTTTTTCTCAAGCCTGTTCTTATCTTTAGCCAAGCAATTCCTGTCTTTGCGCTTGCGCCTGTACTAACTTTGTGGCTTGGCTATGGCATGATTTCCAAAGTCACGATGGCAGTGTTGATTATCTATTTCCCTGTTACCTCAGCGTGCCATGATGGCTTAACACGCACGCCGTCTGGCTTACTAGATTTGGCGCATGTGATGCATGCCAAACCCTTACGTCTGTTATTTCTGATTAAACTACCATGCGCTATGCCAAACCTGTTATCAGGGATTAGGCTTGCCGCTGTCTATGCCCCCATTGGCGCGGTAATTGGTGAATGGGTGGGCTCATCACAAGGGCTGGGCTATCTGATGTTGCTGGCAAATGGTCGTGTAAAAACAGACCTTATGTTTGCAGCGCTATTTACTCTTGGGTTTCTGTCAATGAGCCTTTATGGCCTTATTACACTCTGGATCAAACTAGCCTTCAAACGATTTGAAACTCAATAAGCCCTTGTTAAAGATAAGCACAGCCTGATTTCCGTCTGCCAGCATGTTGTACTGAACGTCATCAGCGACTGACTTAATATGCCGGCTACGAGAAAGCGAAGCAAAGGTGGCAAGAAATCTAACAGAAATACAAATATTATTACAGGTAGAAACAGAAGCAGCCCTAAAAATAAAACCAGCAATTCCATCATATTCAAAACATCCCTTTTGCTGTTGGTTTGATCCTAATTTCTTAGCAGAAATTAGGATTTTACATTTGAAACAGATTTCATTTAAAGGATGAGTATTGGAATACTCAAAGCCCCACCAATTCCATATAAGTGGGGTATGATTGCATATGGCGGGTTAATATTTCGTTAAATTTACGGGGATTTTATCGGTAATTTTGGGCACGCAGATTTAGGATAACGCTACCCCTTAACGATATCGCGCATAGGCAGATTTCACACATCGAAGAGGGATAGAGGATTCAATTGAGGACACCCCGCCAAGCTTGGTAAGTTGGCCGACTAGGAATTTTTCAAATTCTTCAATATCGCGAGTGACCACACGCAACAAATAATCATGGTTGCCAGTCATCAGCCAGCAATCCACTACCTCTGGCAAAGCTTCTATCCGCGCCTCAAAGCGGGCTAATTCCTCATCTATTTGCCGCTCAAGCCGAACAGAAACAAAAACAGAAAAGGTAAAGCCTAGCTTTTTCTCATCTATCAGGGCGGTATAGCCCTTGATAATTCCTTCTTCTTCCAGCTTTTTCAACCGCCGTGCCACTGGGGTTTGGCTAAGATGTATCTCTGCGCTTAGATCATTGACCGACATTCTGCCATCACGCGTTAGATGGTGCAAAATCTCTGCATCATGTCTATCCATAGTGTTTTTCCCTATTTTTATGATATTATATAGCGTTTATTATCATTTTTTCTGTCATTTATAAAGATAAATAACGATTAACACCTCGCTGTTAGTGCTAGTCTATTATATGTAAATGAATAGAATTTTGGGGATGACAGATGAATGCCTTAACGCCAGCATCTACAAACACAGTCCAGCCAGAAGATGCATTAAAGCAGATAGAGCAACGCCTGTTATGGCTGTCTCATTGGATGATTCATCACGCTAATCATATTCGCCCTAGTGATGATGGCATTAAAACAGGCGGGCATCAGGCATCAAGCGCCTCTATGGTGTCCATATTAACTGCTTTGTATGTTTCTAGCCTTTCGCCGCAAGACCGAGTTGCTGTTAAGCCCCATGCGGCGCCAATTTTCCATGCCATGCACTATTTGGCAGGCAATCTAGATGTGGAAAAGATGAAGAAATTTCGCGGCTATGGGGGCGTGCAATCCTATCCTTCCCGCACCAAAGATGTTGATGATGTAGATTTTTCTACAGGGTCTGTCGGGCTAGGCGTAGCTGTCACCAGCTTTGCATCGCTTATTCAGGATTATATTTCTCACAAAACATGGGGAGCAGATATTCAGACAGGACGGATGATAGCGCTGATGGGCGATGCCGAGCTGGATGAAGGCAATATTTATGAATGTTTGCAAGAAGGCTGGAAACATAATCTGCAAAATGTCTGGTGGGTAATTGATTATAATCGGCAATCGCTAGATGGCATTGTCCATGAAGGATTATGGGAACGGGCGGAAAAAATTTTCGAAGCTTTTGGCTGGCAAGTGGTACGGGTAAAATATGGCCGTCTTCAACGTGCCGCCTTTGCCGAGCCGGGCGGTGATAAATTACAACGCTGGATAGATGAGTGTCCCAATCAGGATTATGCTGCCCTTACCTTTATGGGCGGGGCAAGATGGCGTGAAAGGTTGATGCAGGATTTGGGCGATCAGGGCGATGTGTCTGGTTTGCTGGACAGGCGCAGTGATACAGAACTTGCAGAATTGATGGAAAATCTTGGCGGCAATTGTGTGTCCACAATGGCGGCTGAATTTGCCGCTATCACCCATGAACGCCCCGTTTGTTTCCTTGCCTATACTATCAAAGGCTGGGGAACGCCCATTGCTGGTCATAAGGATAATCATGGCGGGTTGATGACCCCAGAACAAATGGCGCATTGGCAAGAACAGATGGGGGTTCGCAAAGGCCATGAATGGGATGCATTTGAAGCTGTCCCAGATGCACATGCTTTGAAACATTATCTTGAAAGTCGACCATTTTTTCGCGCTAAACATCGGCGCCTGAAAGATAATGTTATCCCGCACCCAGATATTACTGCCCCACAGGATAAGCGTATTTCCACCCAACTTGCCTTTGGCAAAATTTTGGATAGTCTGGCACGGGATGATACAGCCCTGTCAGAGCGCATTGTGACAATCAGCCCAGATGTGTCTGGCACAACCAGTCTTGGCTCTTGGATTAACCGTAAAAAACTATTTGCCCGTGAAGGCAAGGAAGATGTGTTTCGCAATCAGTCTATCCCCTCTACCGCAAAATGGGAGTTTGCCCCCTCTGGCCAGCATTTAGAGCTAGGTATTGCAGAAATGAATCTGTTTCTGGCACTTGCGGCATCTGGTCTATCGCACAGCCTGTTTGGTAAGCGTTTGATCCCCATTGGCACCGTATATGACCCCTTTGTGGTACGCGGGCTGGACGCGTTGAATTATGCCTGTTATCAAGATGCTCGATTTATGATTGTTGGCACGCCTTCGGGGGTAACGCTAGCGCCAGAGGGTGGGGCGCATCAATCAGTTGGCACGCCATTGATTGGCATGAGCCAAGATGGCCTAGCATCTTTTGAGCCTGCATTTAGTGACGAGCTGGCAGTGATTATGGGCTGGTCTTTTGATTATCTGCAACGCGATTGTGAAACCATTATTGAGGCCAGCGGCTGGCAACGTGAACAGACAGGTGGATCGGTCTATCTGCGCCTGACGACTAGCCCGCTGGAACAGCCCATGCGTGAAATGACCCCTGCCCTGAGCGAGGATATCATCACAGGCGGGTATTGGTGGCGCAGACCTGGCCCAAATTGTGAGCTTGTCATCGCCTATCAGGGGGTAGTAGCAGAACAGGCTCTGGCCGCAGCAGGCGAGCTGGCCGCCCATCGGCGCGATATTGGCGTGCTGGCTATCACCTCAGCAGACAGGTTAAATGCTGGCTGGACTGCCGCCCAGCAGGATCGCACAGATGGCCACCCAGAGGCCACTAGCCATATTGAACAGCTGTTGGCAGATGTACCGCGCCATGCCTTGTTGCTTACTGTGATTGATGGGCATCCAGCTACCTTGTCTTGGATTGGTGGGGTAAAGGGGATGCGCACCCTCTCGCATGGGGTCGAACATTTTGGGCAAACAGGCAATATCAGCGATCTGTATCGCCATTTCCGTCTGGACACCCCATCGCTGGTCGAAGCTGTGTTGAGCTATCCATTGGATTAGATTTTCACATTCGAAAGCTATGGTATGTGCATAAGCTTGCGCGGATAAAGGGCTAGTAATTTAGGCTAGCGCTCACTGGCGCAACTATGCTGTTATAGGATTGGGGTAGATAATTTAACCTACAGGACATCTATATGAGCCTTTGAAGGCCTTAGCAGGCAACAGGTTTGATAGGTAGCTGGTCATGAACACAGAGGGTAGGCGGCATTAGGTGAAAGCATTAATTCTGGCGGCTGGAAAAGGTAGCAGGCTAGACATGCTTCCTGACGGTGCAAATAAATGCATGATACGGGTGGATGGCTATCCGTTGCTATATTATCATTTGCTTCGGGCGGTAGCGTTGCAGGCTGAGCAAATCATTATCGTTATCGGCCATGCTGGCAATCTGATCACACAGCATTTTGGTCACTGTTTTCAGCAAATACCGATTAGCTATGTCTGGCAGAAGGAATTGACAGGGCCTGTATCTGCTATTGATGCTGCGGCCGACCATCTGGATGATGATTTTGTGCTAATGCTAGCTGATGAATATTTTGTCCAATCCAATCATGTACAGATGCACAACAAATTCAGACAGGCAGAACTGTTTGGTCTATGCGGCATTATAGAGGGGCAGGCGCCAGAATCTGTTCAAAAGACCTATGCTGTTATGGCAGATAATGACGGCAGAATTTTTCAGCTGATTGAAAAGCCTGACCAGCCACTCACAAGCGCAAAAGGAACAGGATTATGCTTCTTTCAAAAGGAAATTTTGCGCTATATTCCAGATATTTCTACAGATAATGATAGAGGGGAAAGAGAATTTCCAGCCCTTGTCCAACAAGCCATAGATAGCGGAGAGGTGGTGCATGCCATGTCATGTTGTAAGCGTTTTTATAATCTAAATCATGATGAAGATTGTGAATTGCTGAGGACTGTTGAGCTGGCTGAAATTTGCATGCCTAATGTGAAGCACGCTGGCTAACCAACGTGTTCAGAGTCTGTTTTTTGCCAGATATCATTCATCAGCTGTTCAAAATTACGGGCAAATCTAGGGCCGTCATATAATGCCGATTTTTGCACAGTGCCGCGAAGGGTTGAGCGGATGTCTGACAGGCTATCCAAATCATTAGCCAAAGCTACAGCCTTTGCTACATAGTCATCATTATCAGTTGCTATCCAGTCAGTCAGCCCAATATTGTTGGCAAGCATTTCGCCTATGTGAGATAGAAAGTGGCTTCCTGTGCGTGTAAGCACAGGCACGCCCATCCATAGGCTTTCGACAGATGTTGTCACGCCAGGGAATGGAAACGGATCAAGAGCAATATCAATCTGATGATATGAAGCAAGTAGAATATGGCGTGGCGATGCCCCCTCTACAATAAGCCGTGAGGGGTTAATGCCTAGCGCTGTAAAGCTAGCAATCATTGTCGATCTGATTTCTGGAAAATCATATTTTTTTGATTTTAGAAATAATTTGGATTCTGGTATCTGCTTAAGTATGTGTGCCCACACAGATATCACCTGCGCGTTTAGCTTGTAGCTATGATTAAAACAGCCAAAGGTAACATATCCATTTTGCCTAGCTGGCAGTTCATTTACAGGACAATCTGGTTCTGGTGCCGAAAAGCATAGAAAGCTGTCTGGCATCTGGATAATTGTTTCGGTAAAATCGGACTGCTCATCAAATGGTGCAACATAAGGATCACCAATAATATAATCCATCTGCCTGATGCCTGTTGTAGCAAAATATCCAAGCCAACTTACCTGAACAGGGGCGGGGCGCCAGCTGAATATATTAAGCCTGTTATAGGCAGTATGGCCAGATAGATCTATCAGGATATCAATCTTTTGGTCATGAATAAACCTAGCGGCTTCTTCATCATTATAATCATCAATGGCAAACCATTCACTAAAATGAGGTTTTAGACGAGCTGATAGGCTGTCAAATTTCTGCCTGACAGAAAAGGCTACCCATTCAAAATTTTCCCTATCAAGGCACGAAACAAGCTGTTCCAGAAAATACCCTACTGGATGATTGTTCAAATCTGCTGATACAAAGCCGATGCGAAGTGTTTTGGGTCGTCTGTCATGTGAACAAGATGATAGGCTGATAGCAGGATTAGATAATTGAACACCTGCCACTAGCTTAGCCTTGTCGATAGATTTATAGAAATTAGTGTCTGAAAGATAATGTAAAGAAAATAACAGACTTCCCACATGATTGAGATGACTAAACTGGGCAGATATTGCATCGTGATATTTCTGCTTTGCGGTATCTTCTTGTGAAAGCTGTCGCCAGCAATCGCCCAATAACATGTGAATTGACGCATTGTCAGGCCTATGTTGCACGGCAATGGTAAAATGTGAAATGGCGCGCGTAAGGGCACCCATTTCAAAATAGGCATTACCCAAACCATAATGGCTTGCCCAATCGTCTGGACGAAGTTTTAATACCGCCTCAAAATCACTGGCGGCCTGTGTATATCGTGCCAATCTATGCAAGGTTTTCGCGCGATTATAATATGCATTTGCAAAGTCTGGCTGGTAAAAAATAGCACGCTCAAAGCTCGCCAACGCAGCCTCTAGCTGGCCTGACATGCGCAAGCTATTTGCCTTATTATAATGGGCATTGGCATGTGCTGGCATGAGCGAAATTGCCTTATCGAAATGGCCGATGCTCACTTCTAGCTGATTAAGCGCCTTAGATATAACGCCAGCATTATTATATATATCGGGATTGCTAGCATCTAGGCTAAGGGCACGGCGTATGATATTATTTGCTAGCGCTATGTTTCCGCATTCATATAAAGTCAGCGCGTATGCATTAAGGGTATCAACAGATTCTGGATATAGCGCCAAAAGATAATCAAAAACATCATTTGCAGACTGTAATTTTCCCTGTCTGATAAGTGATGTAGCCAATTGGCTTAACGTATCTTTTTGCTCATCTGTCACGAGACACCTTGCCCAGTTAACGCTAGACAAAATTTACATGAGGCGGCGTTTCACTCAGCATATATTCTATAAACTCGTTGGTCTGGTCAAACCAGCATGCAGGACATGTCTGGACATCTAATCCAGCTAGCCATGCGTTGCGTTGCTCACCATCCCATATCTGAGTAAATGAATGCTCATAGATATTTCCAAGCGCATGCTGAGGGTAATATTTTAGCTGGCAACACGGATAGATAATGCCATCAGCGCCCAATAATGGATGAATCTTCTGCTTGTAGCAAAAGCTATAATTTTTAGGCTTATTCTCAAGGGCAACAAACCGCTCTTTTTGGGTATATACAGTAAATGAGGCATCTGCCAGTTTGCTGGCTGCCTGTTGTTGTGCCTGTATTTCTGGCCAGAAAGGAGTGTAATCAATAGGCGTGCTAGCAATTGCAGGTACAAACCGAATATAGGATGCTTTAAGATGTTTCACCAGCATCGCTGCTTCATAAATCTGGTGGTAATTTTCTGGCTGGATGATAAAATTGACGCCAATATCTAGTGAGGGGCTGGCAGCTCTCAGCTGAGTGATATTTTCCAAAACACGGTCAAAATCAGGCCGGCCGCCAGCTGGTCTGTGAAGGCGAGTATGCATGTTAGCAGTTGCCGCATCCAGACTCACTCTTACCCAAACTGCATGTTTTAATATGTCATGGTTGATTTTGACTGACAGGTTTGTAATGACACCGAATTCTATTTGTGACTCAATTGCCTTTTGCATCATTTGATCAATTTCAGGATGGCTAAGCGGCTCACCTCCTCCTGAAAAGGTGATAGCCTTCAGCCCTACTGCTTTACATTCATCAACAAAGCTCAGAAATCTGTCCAGTGCTAGTTTATGGCCTTGTTGATAGATCGTCTGACCCCGCTCACCATCAATATCTTGGGTGTATGAACATCTGATACAGTCATGATTACAAAAAGCCGTAGGGTCTATCTCAATATGAATTGGATATTTCCTATTCACATCATGATGGATTATTTTGAATGGATTTAAGGCTCTGCTGTCATGCATTTGGAAATGACTATTCTGAAAATCGCACTATCATGTTTGCCTAGAAATCAAAACTATCTGTTGGCTTAACTGAATTGACATCCAGCTCTTCTCCAATGTCGGTGTCAAGCTGTTCTTGATTTAGAGTTGTCATCTGGTTCTGGCTGATATTGTCCATTGCCACATTATCAATTTGTTCAATTGCCTTTGAAATCGAACTATCAATCTGAGACATCATTTCAGGCGCGTCTTGTTGCTCAGAAAAAGGACGATCAGAATCTGCCAGCAAATTATCTGTGGTGCCCATAAGATGATTTGGCATTGATAAAGCATCAGGCGCAAGCGATTGAGAAGCTGGCTCATCAGAAAAGGGGCGATCAGAATCTGCAAGTAACGCATCGCCACTACCTTGCCACTGATTTGCGAGGCCAAACGGTTCTGTCATGGCACTTGGTGCGTCAGGGTCATCTGTAAATGGGCGGTCAGAATCACCTATCAGCTCATCCGCTATCATAAAATCTGCTGGTGCGTCAGGTGTATCTGTCATCGGACGAATAAGCTCATCTGTCCTCACAACCCCGTCAGATATCTCAGGCCCTTCAGTAACAGGCCGATCAGAATCACCGATTAGCCCATCTGCTTTGGCAAACCCATCAGGTGCCATCTGCTCTTCAGTAATAGGCCGATCTGAATCGCCGATTAATCCGTCAGCTCGTGCGAATTCGTCTGGCATTTTCATTTTATCAGCAACTGGAATTCCTGTTTCGGGGTTTAGCGCTTCAGATTTACTATTGGTGTCCTTCCCATCAAAATTTTTTCTCTCTGCCATAGTCACACACCATCACCTTATAACATTGCCAACTCGTTCTTAACTATACTGAGAAATCTGAAAACTTCCATGTTAAAATTCCAGCAGATTCTCAACATTTGGATATAAAGATACCATCACATCGAAGTGCTTAGCCATCTTTTTAGATAAAAGGAGGTTTGCTCAGGCCTCTCTAGTGGCGGCAGATGGCCTGCATGTGCTATTGATACCAGCTCTGCATGGCCAATAAGCGCACGCATAAATCGGTGACGCTCAGGCGGGCATAATTTATCTTCTGCCCCATGCAGAATAAGCGTAGGACAGCTTACTGATTTCAGCGTTTCTGTGTGGTCGCGCCGATCTCGCAAAGCCAAAGACTGGGCAATAAAAACCTCGTCTCCCAATGATACTGCCATATCCATACACAGCGTTAGAAGCGGTTGTGCGTCTGGTCGGTCAGCCAGATAAAGCGGCTTCATCTCAGCTACCATCACCTGAACTAATTTGCCAGCCTGAACATCTGCAATCTGCCTATTTCGCCGAACAGCCCCCTGCTTTGTTTCTGCCAACGGGTTAGTATCCATCAGCGCTAAATGTGTGATACGCTGTGGGGCTTGGCGATAAAGTTCCATTGCCAGAATCCCCCCCATAGACAGGCCGCACACTGCAAAGTTTGCTGGCGCCGCAGCCAGCACATTTTGGGCTAGCCGCTCTAGGGTGGAGGCTGTATCTATCGGCGGGATAAGAATATCAATATCATCATCGTGGGAAAAGTGGTCTAGCTGATGCGCAAACAACCGCTCATCGCACATCATACCAGGCAACATTACAAGCGTGTTTGGCACGGGCATGCCTCCCCCATTAAGATCTGTGTCTCAGCACAAAACAGCCCTAAATGGCGCGGTCTGCCCCTTGCCGCAATATGGCCAGCTTTGCCCATGCAATTTCTGGATCAACCGCGCCAAAACCAGCAAAGGTGCCAAAACCGCAATCTGTTCCAGCCATCACGCGATCAGGGCCAAATACAGATGTAAATCTCTCTAGCCTATGGGCAACCACATCTGGATGTTCAACAAAATTGGTCGTGCTGTCTAACACACCTGGTATCAGGATTTTATCATCAGGCACTTCACCTGCCCGATCTCGAAATATCGTCCATTCATGTGCATGGCGTGGGTTAGAGGTTTCAAACAATACATAGCCCGCATGGGTGTTCATCAAAGTTGAAAATACCTTATCCATTGAGATATCACAGATATGAGGGCCTTCGTAGTTACCCCAGCAAATATGCACTCTTATGTGTTCTTTTGGCAGACCCTCAAGGGCATAATTCAAGGCCGCTACATGGCTATCTGCTACAGCCACAAATTCATCATCACTCATCTCAGAAAATAGCATATGGCGCGATAGAGCTAAATCTGGGCAATCTAGCTGTAAGTCCAGACCTGAATCAATAATTGCTTTATATTCAGCGCGCATTACCTCAGACAATGCGTCTAGATAATGCTGGCGGCTGGGATAATAGTCATTTTGTAAAAATAGCGATATCACCCCAGGCGAGGCGGCATTCATAAAGCCGCGCTCCACGTTATTTGCGGCCATCGCCCCTTTCAGATTGGCAATATCTTTATCCAGCTCACCATTATCAAGGGGTTTAATCTCGCCTGTACACATCGGCCGAGCATAGCTTGGCGTGCCCCCACTATCAGCCAAGCGCTTCAAAAAGCTTGGAAATTGTTGTAAATCGGCAGGCGCATTGCGTGGGCTATCCCCTGAAAAGCCTGAATATCGATCTTTTACATAGGTTGCATAGGAAATTTTTGACGTCTCCCCATCGCTAACAACATCAATACCTGCCTCTTTCTGGCGTCTGACCAGCATCTCGACATGCGCTGTCATTACCTGATCAAATTGGTTTTGATCAAAGGGCTTGCCCTGCTCTTTGGCAAATAATAGCTCGGTTACCTCTTGCGAGCGCGGTAGAGACCCGACATGGGTTGTTGCTATTCTGCGCATGTTGTTAACTCCTCTCCCACCAGCTTGGCCCGGCAGTATCATCTGTATTTACTATCCGATATATCCCTGCTTCACCTGACATAGCTGGGGCTAGATCATAGGCCGTATTCGGCTGAAGAAACGCAGTATCCCCCGGCCCTATATGGCTATCCTGACCATCATGGCTTAGACGCCAATGACCTGTGACAGGCATCAAAACGGTGAAATGTGGTTGCGGGTCTACAGGCGCAGCTGATGAGGCAGATATAAAATCCACTGCAAATCCTGGTCGGTCAAAAATAAGCCCATTCTCACCTATAACCTCAACGGGAAGATCGCGCGATAATGCAAGCAAATCTAGATAGCGAGCTACCCAGCGCGGCACAATGTTGCGAACTGGCGGCTCAGCCATCAATGATAGTGCTTTATCTGTCATCACTGGCATGGGCGATATGCCATCTGGAAGAGCCTGCCCCTTCTTGCTGTCATAAAGCTTGCCATTGTCACCCAATATCAGCCCATGATCTTGTGCATCCTCAATAACCTGAGGCGCCCAGACAACCCCGCCGCCAGCATCATCACCGCCTAGCACCGCCATAATCATACCATAGTCTGAGCCAATATTCTCAAAGCCCCTAAATATGCCCGTCGGGATATTAAAAATATCACCCGCCTCTAGAATTACCTCTCCTGCATCCCCCCAGCGTCCCCAGAAAAACCGCCAGCGACCAGACAGGACAAAAAACACCTCTGCTGTTCTGTGCGTATGTAGCGAGTTTCGGCATTTAGGCGGCTGACCAGCCGCACCAATATTAAAGCCGGGCGTATCTTTGATATGAACATGCTGGTCAGCTGCCTCAGATACTCCGCCGCCAATAATGGTAAAATTTTCCTTTTGGTCTGAGCCAGGCGTATGGGCATCAATAAAAGCGGTACGACACGGCACTAACTCAGCATATCTTACTATTTGCACAGGCTTAGACATCACTTACTCCTGTTGTGAAGGTGGATTTGCTTCCAGACAGACACATCATCAAAAAGCGTATAATCACGGCGTAGTCCCCAAGGCCCGAACTCAGCATGCGTGATGCCCATAATATAAATTGGCGCGCCGCTTGGGGCACCAAAGCGTCCTATGCCTTGATGGCGCCCAGACAGAGACCATCTGATGGCAGCGCGTGGTGACATCATCTGTTCATCCATACCAATCTGATGATGAATGGTGAATGTTGCCTCAGGAAAACTAGCACTAAAATGGTGCCAGAACTGTTCAATTTCACCAAAGCCTGTTGCAGTTTCAAAAAGCGGATAATATCCATAGGCTGCGCGATCATAGCTCTGGCGGATAACCGATATATCGCCTGTCATTAACTGGCTGAGAATATCTGCCAGACGCTGACCCCATATATTATCATTGCCGCGTCCCTGATAGGGGCCAGCTATATCAACAGCATCAGAAAATGGTTTGATACAGGCATTATGCCCGCCTTCTTTATCGATCAGCTGGTTGGCATAATCGCTGACATTCCACCCTAATTGCTGGATGATTGCCCCTTGATCTCGTACCAGCCATTCATCATTGATTTGATTATTGATAGCGTGGCAATCTGCTATGACCCGATATTTCAGTGCCTTGTGTGTTGCGGTGCCATAGACCCCGTCACCTGTATGGGTAGCGGTAGATAGAATTCGGTGCGATGATAGCATCCCTTGTTCTGGGCTTCCTGACCAGATAACATCTTCGCCTAGCAATTGGCGGTCTGGGAACTCATCTAACGTGGCATAGGTTGCGCGTATCACTGCCTGATTACCGACCACCACTGAGGAAGGAGAGCGCACGACAATATCGTCTGAATAATAATGATTGAGGGTGTCAACGCCTCTATCTTCCCAAATCTCATGCGTTATGCCTAAAATATAGTCAGGAAAGGTTTTGAACTTTGAATCAAATCCTTGCATGTTACGTCCTTTCTGGCATTTTGCTTGAGCTTCGGATTTTCAGCGCCCCTGAAACAACAATCTGACGCGGCTCGGTTTCCTGCTCGCCAATATGATGCATCAGAAGGTCAATCGTAGTTTCTACCATCTCATCAGCAGGCTGGCTAAAGGATGTCAGGTCATAACTTGGCCAGCTAGCAGGCGGCGTATCATCATAACCAACCACTGCAATATCATCTGGTATCCTTAATCCAGCTTGATGGCGTAACACATCCATCACCACAAGAGCCATTGCATCATTAGCTACAAACAGAGCTTCAGGACGCTGTGTTTCTGCCACTAATTTCTGAGCAGCTGCATATGCCTGCTCATTGCGGAAATTACCAACTGCACGAAATCCTAGCGCAAATCCGCTCCTAGCTAATGCCGAGCAAAAGCCAGCCTCTCTGTCTCTTTGTGTTGATGCCCCTTCCCAACCCGCAATATACCCAAAGCGTTTATAGCCCTGTTCAATGAGATGATGCGCCACGTCCTCACCCCCTCGAAAATTATCAGTAGTCACTGATGAAAATGTGGAATGTTCTTGCACTCTGTTAAACTGGACAATGGGAATCCCTGCTGAATGGCATTTGTCAGCCAGCTCCGAAGAAAGCGCAACAGACGCCGTAACAATAGCATCAACCTGATATTCCAGAATTTCTTCAACTACCTCATCAATATTATGAGCGGTCTGCTCGGCCATAAATATCAACACATGATAGCCTTGCTGCTGAAGGGCTTTGGATAGTTTTTCCAACACTTCTGGATAGAAGTAATTATCCAAATACGCTACCACCAGCCCGACCATATAAGATTTACCTGTTAGTAAAGAGCGTGCCAACCTGTTCGGGCGATAGCCTAGAATCTCGGCAGCCTCTCTGACTTTTGCAGATGTTTTTGCAGAGGCAGATGCTCCGTCTGTGAACACACGGCTAACCGCTGATTGGCTGACCCCAGCAAGCCGAGCGACATCAGCCGAAGTAATGCGCCCTTGCGTGGCAGGCTTGGCTGGATGCACCATAGGGGTGGGGGACGTCTCACTCATACTCGCACCTCATTATTTTGCCCAACTCTCAGATCAGGGCGGGCAGAGGCCAGCGCGCTCATTCGTCCCATGACATCTACTCCGATTTGCCGCCACACATCTAACACATCCACTAGCACCCAGTTTTCTCGGATTAAGCCATCTTCCAGCCGCCAGAAATCAAGCGAGCGCAACTTAACGCTCTGGTGTGTTGGCGCCATACCCAGCCAGCCATCCCCGCTGAGGGTCTGATACATATTAGGCCAGCCTGTTACCGCAACATAAGCCCCTTCAGCAAAGAAATGTGCCTTTATCTTTTCAGGATATTGCCCCCTATCTGGCATTGCGCTCAAAAAGGGTGTCTGGTGCCATTTGCGAAACCCGTCTATGCCGCGACTGCTTCCAATGCCAGATGGACCATACCAGTTAAAATGCGGATGCCAATATTTATCCAGCTCCATCACCTCAGCACCGCCTTGAGATGGGTATTTCTGCATCGCGGTTAGCATAGTCAACACATGAAGCAGGCTTGTGGCGCTATGGTCTGGCTGTATTTGTCCTTGATCTAGCCCATCCTGACTGGCAGGCCCTGGCACATGCCATTCACGACCCAACGAGGGCGCCATTGGCCATACCCCTGCCTGCATCATCAGCTCTGGTATATCCCATACCGCCTGTATTTCTGTTATCTGGCCATCAGTAATATGAAAAAACTCGTGAAACCGAATATGGGCAATATGCCCTGTTGGCGGAATCCCTAAAAAAGGCGCCATAAATCTGCCGATATAATGGCCAGCACATCCAACCCAATTTTTACCCTCACTGTCAGAACCAGAAACAGATATTAAATCCCGACGTTCTAAATCTGGAAACGCTATCTGAAGCGGTGCAAAAATGCTGTCATAAAGATCTGAGCCAGCTACCTCCCCCAGCGGGTGGCTGAAGCGGCATATGGCCGTGTCTGCTAGTAACTCGGACAGCCTGCTACGAACTGTGCGGGGATCAAAATCATATAGGCTTTTACACAGCCCTTTTATTAACTGCTTATTGGTGACATGGGGACAGCTCATGGCCTGCCCTCATCAGGACGAGGCGCTTGTTTCGAGCCGTCATCATAGGCTTCCCAACCTTCCCCATGAAAGCAATCCACCCCAAGCTGCGCTAAAACATAGGGAAAATCCACCATCACCCAATTATCAATAATTTTGCCATCCACAACCTTCCAAAAATCCATATAGCGGATTTCAACTTTCTTGCCAGTTGCCTCAATTCCCATGAATGGTCCGCTATGTATTGCTTCTTGCCGGCCAAAGGCAGCGGCCCACTCTCCCATATAAAGGCGAGCCTCATCAATACAGACCTTATCAGAAAAAGCGGCCTGAAAGGGGCGTTGCCAGTTATCCTGAAATGCGCGTAAGCCAGCTTTGGTACCGCAACCCTGATTGCCCATCCACCGAAAATTATCTGCAAAAAATGCGCCGATGCCATCAATCTGATGATCATTCAGCCCATCTACCATGCGTTCGATAACATGGCGGGTTTCATCTGTCTTTGACATATCTGTATCGCGGCTTAATACAGCCTGCTCTGGACGAGCCCCGTGTGCCATAACCTACCCTTTCACCGCTCCAGCGGTCAGACCCGATACAATTCGGCGCTGAAAAAACATCACCAAAATAAAAAGCGGGGCTGTTGCTGAAACCACTGCCGCCACTGCGAACATCACATTTCCTTCGGTATAGGTAGTTCCCAAAAAGGCTGCAATTTTAGGCACCATCGTGCGATTTTCATCCGATAGCAACATTGAGGTCACTGCAAAATCATTATAGGCCAGCAGAAAGGAAAATAATCCTGTTGTAATCACGCCTGGCCACATCACAGGGATAATCACAAATCGGAAGGCTTGAAATTGGGTACAGCCATCCACTTTTGCGCTTTCATCTAATTCCTTTGGAATACTTTGAAAAAAGGAATGTAGCATCCACAGGGTAAAGGGCTGATTGATTGCCACTAATACAATAATAGTCGTTGGCAAGATGCCCCACAGATTCCATTCAAAAAATGGCAGCAAATAGCCAGAGACAAGGGTAATAGGCGGCATTGCCCTGAAAATCAGTGCGGTGATTAACAGCCAGAACGTATAGCGATAGCCCGAGCGGGATAGCGCATACCCCCCCAAAGTGCCGATGGTTAGCGATGTGCACACCACAAAGAAACATACGATGCTGGTGTTAATAGCCGCACGCCAGAACTCTTCTTGAATCCATGCCCCTACATACCCAGTATCTGTGAAGGATGAACCATAGGTATTGTGCGTATTCTGGCCTGTCAGCGCATTCGTCCAATCCGCAATAGAAAAGAAATCCAGCTCAACTTTGAACGATCCCCATAGCGTCCAGAAAAACGGAAAAGCGGCCATCACCACCCATAATAGGATGAAGCCATATATCAAAGCCTTCAAATATGGAGGGTAGCGATTGGCAACATTGCTCATCACGACTTCCCCTTAAAATCCTGCCAACTGCGCCATAAGACAGGTGACAGCAATATCGCCACACCAAAAATAGTTAGCATAGAAGACGTCGCGGCGGCAGATAGCTGGCGCGTTTCCCCGCCTAAATCATTGAAGATAATCCAGCTTAAGGACTGAGCATGCGCTTCGGCATTAAATCCGACAATAGGCTCAAACACCCTGAAATTATCCATCAGCTGAATAAGCGCAACAAAGGTTATCAACGGCATCAGATGAGGCACAATTACATAGCGAACCTGCTCCCACCGGCTTGCCCCATCAATACGCGCTGATTCAATTTGATCCATCGGCAAGGTTTGCAACCCTGCATAAAATACCACAAAGGCAAAGGGGGCAGAGTGCCACACTCCATAAACAATCAGCATCAACCAGGTCAGCCCTGTAGAGGCTTTTAAGGATAAATCTGGGTCTGCGGCTAAATATTGTATGGCATTGCCTAAAATGCCGCGACTATCGATCATCCAGAATAAAATAAGCGAGCCAATAAGCGGGGTGACAATCATCGGCAATAATGACACAAAAATAACAAGGCCTTTGATTTTCTCGCTAAGGGCGTTTACCCCAAGGGCTATCATCAACCCCAAAATAATTAACATAGGTGTGACGGTGAAGGTAAAGGTTAACGTAAAGGCCATCGCCCGATAAAAAGGCAGATTTCCCAAAACATCGAAAAATGCCCCCCAGCTATCAGTTGTTGCCCATGCTTGTTTGACTTCCTCAATAGCCAAATGGCCTCTATCAAAATAAATATCCAGTCCAACAAAGCGGCCAAGAGGTTCAGCCGCACGAAGCGAACTAGTAGCATCCTGATCAATTGTGGTTTCTTTTTTACAGCCAAACGGCCCGCAATTCTCAACCGTCACCAGCACCGCTTCATGGGGCGTATGCACCGATTGCAGGACGACAGAAACCAACGGCAACGCAATGAACAACAACATTGCAAGGCCAGTAGGCATAAAAAACCAGAAAAAAGTAGAATGTTTCATAACAGGCTATCTGGGCAAAATTTCGGGAAGGGAACATCCCCTTCCCGAGAGGTTTCAAAGGCTTACAGGAAGCCTTTTTCTTTCGCCGCCGCAATATAAGCAGCTTCTACGTCAGCTAGTGCCTGTTCTGCAGATTCTTTGCCCTGCATGAAATCAGACAGCTCTGCACCAAGTGCTGTATGCAACAGCCCCATATATGGCAACATTGGATATGGAATGGTATTGGCTTGCGCGGCTGCAAACACACCGCGTGCAGCATCTGTAGGTGTATAGCCATCAATCAACCATACGGCCTGTTTGCGAATTTCTTCATCATTCAAGATAGACGGGTCAATTCCGTTCATCATGGCAATGAAGGTTGCCTCAGCTTCTGCATCGCTGACATTCTTCGCCACAGTCCAGCCATCCCACCACAAGGTCGAAGCTGGAATAGCGCCGCCGCCTACTGTCATAGGCCCTGCGATATTCATGCCGTTCTTTACCTCAGCACTGACGCCGTCAACATCTACCAAAGTTGCCGCACGGCTACCCCACATATTCATAATCGCCACATTACCAGCGCGAAATTCGGCATTCGTTGCGTTACTGTCATGTGTTAGAAAATCAGGGTTCATATATCCTGAGAGCGCTTTCATCATTTTCAGCGCATTGACGCCTGCCGCTGAATTCACATTTGGCTGGGCAGACCCATCTTTGAAGTGGCTACCGCCATATCCAAGAAACATATTATTGAATTCTTGAGCTAGGTTCCAGCCTGCCTTATAGGCGCCGCCTACAGGATTTTGCATGATGCCTGCAGCACGGATTTTCTCAGCCGCTTTCAGCATATCTTCATAGGTCTTCGGGGGTTCCATACCAATTTTTTTCAGTACATCCTCACGATAGACCAAATGCTGCGCGTTCGCCATAAAGGCAACCGCCATCACCTTGCCATTGATGGTAATTAGCTGGTTCTTTTTCAATTTGCCGCCATGCTTGGCAACCAAATCATCAAGCGGGCGAATAACATCATCATTCATCAGCGCAACGATAGAAGAGTTAGCAATAATGGCAGAGGTATATTCAGCTGGATTGCCGCTCATGCCAGCAACATTGATTTTCTGGTGATCGGCAGTCAGGTTGGTTGATACCTCTGCTCCGCTACACGCTTGCGCACCTTTACCAACCGTCTGAATGGCTGGAAATTCGTTACCAACAACACTTACCCGTGCTGAAATATTACATGCATGCGCGGCCGAGCTCGCCATGATCGCGGCAACAGATGCAAAAGCTAGTTTCTTTAAGTACATGTGTCTCTCCCTTTTTAAGCCAAGACAGAAATGGTTCTGTCTGGGGTGTTATCCCGAACATGTCGGGGTTGGTGTGATCAAAAAAAAGACGTTAGCCTTTCACTCTTTCACCTGTCTGGCTGTCAAACAGATGACAGCTTGCTTTCGGAACAGAAATACTGACCTCACGTCCAATTTCAGTTCGAAATTCTTTATGTGCCTTTACCGCAACCAAAGATTTGCCTGCAAAGATAGTCACCATCGTCGCATCGCCTAGCAATTCCATCGCATAGGTGCTGGCCGTAATCTGCGCATTGGCAGGCGTGTCTGTAATCATCGCATCTTCAGCCCGAAAGCCGAGTGTTACTGGCCCATCTGCCAGCTTCAGCCCCTTTACAGATATATTCTGTGCTGTAAACACGCCGCTTTTTACCTGTCCGTCTATTAAATTCATCGCTGGATTTCCAATGAAACCAGCAACGAATAAATTGGCTGGCCTATCATAAATCTCAGTCGGCGTGCCAATTTGCTGAATCAGCCCCTTATTCATCACCACAACGCGATCTGCCAGCGTCATTGCTTCGATTTGGTCATGGGTAACATAGATTGTTGTGACCTTCAGCTCATGCTGAAGATGCTTAATCTGGGCACGGGTTGATACCCGCAATTTGGCATCCAGATTAGACAGCGGCTCATCCATTAAAAATACATTCGGCTCTCGCACAATGGCTCTGGCAAGGGCAACGCGCTGGCGCTGACCACCTGATAATTCAGCTGGCTTGCGATGCAGGAACTCATCTAGCTCCACCATTGATGAGGCACGACGCACCCGCGCCTCATGGCTAGCCGGGTCAACTTTCCTAACTTTCAGCGGAAAACGGATATTTTCATAGACATTCATATTGGGGTAAAGACCATAAGACTGAAATACCATCGCCACATCTCGGTCTTTAGGCTCAAGCTCATTTACCCGCTTACCATCAATAAGGATATCGCCAGAACTGGCATCTTCTAGGCCAGCAATCATCCGCATTGTGGTGGTTTTACCACAACCAGAAGGCCCCAAAAGCACTAAAAATTCATTATCCGAAATCGTTAAATTAAAATTATCGACAGCAATAAACTGACCCCAATTTTTATGGATATTTCGAAGCTCTATGGAAGCCAAAATAGTGTGTCTCCACCCCATTAAAACGCATTTTGCATACCTATGCAAAAATGGTAAAAGAAGAAAGGGGCATTTGACAAGCCTATTTTTCTACCACCGTTTCAGTTAAGGAAATCGCTATGCCAACTGATCTTCAATTTGCAAAGAATCTTGTTCTAAATTGGCAGGAATCAACAGATAATGCCCAGATTGAAATGTTGCCTGCCATATTATCTGACTATCTGGCAGTTGACTATCTGTGGCGCGGCATGCATCCATTTCATGAACAGCTTGGCATTGATTCTGTCATAAGTGTATTTTACACCCCCTTCAAAGCCGCCTTTTCATCGATTCAGCGTCGCCAAGACATATTGTTTGCAGGCCATAATGAAATAGATGGGTTTAAGTCTGTTTGGGTCGTGTCAATGGGGCATTTTATGGGCTTGTTTGACCAGCCCTTTGTGGGTATCCCGCCAAACCACAAAATCGCCATGATCCGCTATGCTGAATTCCATAAAATTGAAGGCGGA
>CBFHYU010000030.1:0-25054 GCA_965660165.1 Puniceispirillaceae bacterium (SeqCode) | reverse complement strand
CGCTCCTCAGGCGCCTTGTCAATCTGATCATACGCCTGAAACTCAGCGCCGCCAGCTTCCGCCATAACCTTCGTAATCGCCGCCGTCAACGTCGTCTTACCATGATCAACGTGACCAATAGTTCCTATGTTTACATGCGGCTTCGAACGATCAAACTTCTCTTTAGACATCTCGTCTCTCCTGATCCTTTAGGTTTATGCTAATCAGCAAAAATGGTTAACGTTATGCCATCTTGGCGCGGACTTCATCCGCCACCGCTTGTGGCACTTGCTCATAATGGTCAAACTGCATTGAATATTGCGCTCTGCCTTGGCTCATTGAACGCAATGTATTGATATAGCCAAACATATTGGCCAACGGCACCATTGCATCAATCGCACGGGCATTACCACGCTGATCCATACCGCCAACCTGACCACGGCGGCTATTTAGATCACCAATAATATCCCCTACATATTCTTCAGGTGTAAGTACTTCAACTTTCATCACTGGCTCAAGTAGCTTTGGTGTAGCTTTTTCCATTGCTTCACGAAACGCTGCACGTGCGGCAATTTCAAAGGCAAGTACTGATGAGTCAACATCATGGCTTGCACCATCTACAAGCTCAGCCTGAAAATCAATAACAGGGAAGCCTGCTATAACACCAGTATCTTTGGCTTGAATAATGCCTTTTTCAACACCTGGAATAAATTCGCGAGGCACAGAACCACCGACAATTGAATTAGTGAAATTATATCCACCTTCAGCCAGAGGCCCGAACTTGATTTTAACACGTGCAAACTGTCCAGAACCGCCAGACTGTTTCTTATGTGTATAATCAACTTCAACATCTTTTGTAATGGTTTCACGGTAAGCCACCTGAGGCGCACCAATATTCGCTTCTACTTTGAATTCACGCTTTAGGCGGTCAACCAGAATATCTAGATGTAGCTCGCCCATACCACGCATGATGGTCTGGCCTGATTCATTATCTGAAGATACTTGGAATGATGGGTCTTCAGCTGCCAGCCTTTGCAAGCCCTGAGACATTTTTTCCTGATCATTCTTTGACTTAGGCTCAATCGCAATCTCAATCACTGGATCTGGGAAAGTCATTGTTTCCATCACAACAGGGTTTGTGGGATCACATAATGTATCCCCTGTAGTGGTTTCCTTCATTCCAGCAAGCGCAACAATATCACCTGCAAATGCTTCATCAATCTCTTCACGGTTGTTTGAATGCATCATCATCATTCGGCCAACACGCTCGCGCTTACCTTTTGTTGAATTCATCAGGCTATCGCCTTTGGCCAGCTTACCTGAGTAAATCCGCACAAATGTAAGAGAGCCTACAAACGGGTCATTCATAATTTTGAAAGCAAGACCAGTAAACGGATCTTCATCGCTTGCGTTACGCTCAATATTACGTGTTTCAGTTTCATCACCTGGCTTAAAGCCCATATATGCAGGCACATCAAGCGGACCAGGCAGATAGTCGATAACAGCGTTCAACATTGGCTGAACACCTTTATTTTTGAACGCTGAGCCACACAATACAGGCACAAATGACATATTTAATGTGCCTTTACGGATAAGGCGCTGGATAGTCGTAATATCAGGCTCTTCGCCTTCCAGGAACTTTTCCATCACATCATCATCTTGCTCAACGATAATCTCGATAAGCTCGGCACGCATTTCTTCTGCCTTATCCTTCAGCTCATCACGAATATCTTTCAAATCCCAGCTTGCGCCCAAATCTTCAGATGACCATACCCATTCTTTCATCAATACAAGGTCAATCAGACCTGCAAATTCTGATTCTGCGCCAATGGGGCAGTGAATTGGCAATGGCAACGCGCCTGTACGATCTTTAATCATATGCACACAATTAAAGAAATCGGCACCGATTTTGTCCATCTTATTCACAAATACGACACGTGGCACCTTATAGCGGTCTGCCTGACGCCACACTGTTTCAGTCTGAGGCTCAACACCCGCATTGGCATCTAACACACATACCGCACCATCAAGCACAGCCAGCGAACGCTCAACTTCAATGGTGAAGTCAACGTGGCCAGGCGTATCAATAATATTGAAGCGGAATTTTGCGGCGTCTGCATCATCGCCATAGCCAGCAGACGGTGTTTCGCCATCTTCAGTGCGGAACCAGAAACAGGTTGTAGCCGCAGAGGTAATAGTAATGCCTCTTTCTTGCTCCTGCTCCATCCAGTCCATAGTGGCATTGCCATCATGCACTTCGCCAATTTTATGCGAACGGCCTGTATAATATAGAACACGCTCAGTTGTTGTTGTCTTACCAGCATCAATATGCGCCATGATGCCAAAGTTACGATAACGTTCTAGTGAATATTGACGAGACATAGGTGACTCCGCGAATAAAAAATGCTGTTACCAGCGATAATGGCTAAAGGCACGGTTTGCTTCAGCCATCTTATGAGTATCTTCACGCTTTTTCACAGCGTTACCGCGATTATTAGCAGCATCCATCAGCTCGCCACTTAATCTTGCAGTCATGGTGGTTTCGCCGCGCTTGCGTGAGCTGTCAATCAGCCAGCGAATAGCCAGCGCTTGGGCACGGTCTGAACGCACCTCAACAGGCACCTGATAGGTAGCACCCCCCACACGACGCGAGCGCACCTCAAGATGAGGGCGCACATTTTCTAGCGCATCATGGAACACTTTGGTTGGCTCAATACCAGATTTTGATTCAATCTGTTCAAACGCGCCATATACAATTTTTTCTGCAACAGAGCGCTTGCCATCATACATCAGGCATGACATGAATTTTGACACAACCACATCTTTGAATTTTGGATCTGGCAGAACAGGACGTTTCTCAGCTTTACGACGACGTGACATAACCCACCCTCACCTATTTAGGACGCTTAGCGCCATATTTTGAACGACGCTGACGTCTGTCAGCAACACCTTGTGTATCAAGCGCACCACGAATAATGTGATAGCGAACACCAGGCAAATCCTTTACACGGCCGCCACGAATAAGCACAACCGAGTGTTCCTGAAGGTTATGACCTTCACCAGGAATATAGCTTGTTACCTCAAACCCGTTTGTTAGACGCACCCGAGCAACTTTTCGAAGCGCTGAGTTAGGCTTTTTAGGTGTTGTTGTATACACACGAGTACACACGCCACGTTTTTGTGGACATGCTTCCATCGCTGGTACTTTGTTCCGCGCAAGCGGCCGATTCCGGCCATGGCGAATAAGCTGGTTTATAGTTGGCATAGCTGGCCCTTTTTCTGCCTATCCCAAAATAAAAAAACAGACAAACTGGATAATCCAGCATCTCTGTGATGCCTGAAACGTTCAGGTCAAATGTCTACCCGTATATCTGATGCACCGTCTGATTAGCTATATATTGAAAGCTAGTCACTACCTGCACCAACGAGGTGGGCGGATATTACGTTTATGCACACCAGAAGGTCAAGCTTTATTTTTATTTCAGCGCTATTTTACGATTCGACATAAAAAAGGGCTGGCAAATTTAACCTGCCAGCCCTCAAAATTGGGTATAGGTGCTTATTCTTCAGCGTTTATTTCAGCTGAATCAGCATCCGCAAAGCCAGTATCTACGCCAGCTTCAGCTTCGGCAAGCAATTCTGATTCGGCCTGAAGCGCTGCACGCTCGGTACTGATCTTTTTGTCATTATCCCCTGCCAGTCTGCGATAGCTATTCATCATCGCACCTGTGCCTGCGGGAATCAGACGACCAACAATGACATTTTCCTTCAGACCTTCAAGCCTGTCTTCACGTCCAGATACAGACGCTTCGGTCAGCACACGGGTTGTCTCTTGGAATGACGCGGCAGATACGAATGAGCGTGTCTGCAATGATGCCTTTGTGATACCAAGCAGAACAGGCCGAGCAGTGGCAAGGCGCAAGCCTTCTTTTTCAGCGTCACTATTTGCTTTGGCAAATTCTTCACGCTCTACCTGCTCACCTACTAGCATTGTAGTATCACCACCATCTTCAATCTCGACCTTTTGTAGCATCTGACGAACAATGGTTTCAATGTGCTTATCATTGATTTTCACACCTTGCAGACGATACACATCCTGAATTTCTTTCACCAGATATTCAGCCAGTGCTTCAACCCCAAGAATGCTTAGAATATCATGCGGCACAGGCGAGCCATCAAGCAACAGATCACCCTTACGTACGGTATCGCCCTCATTCACAGCTAGATTACGACCCTTTGGCAACATATATTCCCTAGGCTCTAGCTCAGTATTAGATGGTACAACCCGAATACGGCGTTTTGCCTTATAATCTGTGCCAAATTCAACACGGCCATCAATTTCACTGATAACAGCAAAATCTTTTGGACGGCGTGCTTCAAATAATTCAGCAACACGAGGCAGACCACCAGTAATATCTCTGGTTTTTGATGATTCACGCGGGATACGCGCTAGCACGTCACCTGCTTGAGCCTTCATGCCATTATCAACAGACAGGATAGCGCCTACTGGTAAGAAATACCGTGCTTCCATGCCATTTGGCAGGATAAGCACTTCGCCCTTTTCATCACGCATGGTGATGCGCGGGCGCAGATTGGCTGATTTCCCAGACTGCTTTGTTTCAATCACTTCGCGGCTAACAATCCCTGTTGCTTCATCAGCAACCTCGCGGATAGAGATACCGTCAGTTAGATCAACATAATTGGCAATACCTTCTAGCTCAGTGATAATTGGGATTGTATACGGATCCCATTCGATCAGCACGTCACCTGCATTTACGCTTGCGCCATGTTCAACAAACAATTTACCGCCATAAGGCAGTCTGTGGCGTTCACGTTCCACACCCTGTTCATTTTCAATGATCATTTCAGCAGAGCGGCTCATCACAATAGATTTGCCATCCGCACCTTTCACAAGTGCGACATCATCTAGCTTTACAGACCCTGCTACACCCGCTTCAAGATTATTCGCTTCGGCACCACGCTGGGCTGCACCACCAACGTGGAAGGTACGCATTGTGAGCTGTGTGCCTGGCTCGCCAATTGACTGAGCAGCAATAACGCCAACCGCTTCACCAATATTTACCGCCGTACCACGTGCAAGGTCACGACCATAACATGCAGAACATACACCGACTGGTGATTCACATACTAGCACAGAACGAATAACCGCCTGATCAACACCTGATTCATCAATCGCATCAAGATGATCTTCTGTTACCATCTCGCCTGCTTTCACAAGCACTTCACCTGTTTTCAGATCAACTAAATCTTCAGCCAGATTACGTCCTAGAATCCGCTCAGACAGGCTATCAACAATCTCAGAGCCATTCATCGCATGGCGCACAGTAATACCCTGCTTAGTGCCACATTCATGGATTGTGATGATACAATCCTGAGCCACATCAACAAGACGGCGTGTTAAATAGCCTGAGTTGGCGGTCTTAAGCGCTGTATCAGCCAAGCCTTTACGTGCGCCATGAGTCGAGTTGAAATATTCAAGCACATCCAGACCTTCCTTAAAGGAAGATTTGATAGGTGTTTCAATAATTTCGCCAGATGGCTTTGCCATCAGACCACGCATACCAGCAAGCTGTTTAATCTGAGCAGCAGAACCACGCGCACCAGAATGTGCCATCATCCAAACCGAGTTAATTGGCTTGCCAGGTTCTTCTGTTGAGATACCCTTCATCATTTCTTCTGCAACAAGATCAGAACAGCGTGACCATACATCGACCACCTTGTTATATTTCTCACCTTGCGTGATGAACCCATCTAGATATTGACGTTCAAACTCTTCCACCTGCTCTTCAGCTTCAGACACATATTTTGCCTTCGCTTCAGGGGTTGTTAGATCGGCAATACCAAATGAAATACCTGACTTACATGCCTGACCAAAGCCAAGCCCCATAAGCCTGTCACAGAAAATCACTGTATCTTTCTGGCCACAATGGCGATAAATATAGTCAATGACATTGGTGACTTCTTTTTTCGTCATCAATTTATTAACCAGATCAAATGTCACATTTGAGTTACGTGGCAATAAATCAGCCAGCTTTGCTCTGCCTGGTGTTGTTTCAACCACTTTCGTGACCAGCTCGCCTGTTTCATCAAATGTCGTAATTCTGGCTTTGATTTTTGCATGCAGGCTAACACTGCCATGATCTAGCGCCATCAGAATTTCTTGAATATCGGTAAAGGCCATGCCTTCACCAACCTCGCCTGCACGTTCCATAGATAGATAATACAGACCAAGAATAATATCCTGAGATGGCACAATAATTGGCTTACCATTGGCAGGGCTTAGAATGTTATTTGTGCTCATCATTAGCACCCGCGCTTCAAGCTGGGCTTCAAGTGATAGTGGCACATGCACAGCCATCTGGTCGCCATCAAAATCAGCATTAAAGGCTGTACATACTAGCGGATGAAGCTGAATAGCCTTGCCTTCCACCAGCACAGGCTCAAACGCCTGAATACCAAGTCGGTGCAAGGTTGGCGCACGGTTTAGCATAACAGGATGCTCTCGAATAACCTGCTCCAGAATATCCCATACTTCGGGGCGTTCTTTTTCCACCATGCGCTTGGCAGCTTTAATGGTGCTAGCCATGCCATACAGCTCAAGCTTTGAATAAATAAATGGCTTGAATAATTCCAGCGCCATTTTCTTTGGCAAACCGCACTGATGAAGCTTTAGCTCAGGCCCTACCACAATCACAGAACGGCCTGAATAATCAACCCGCTTACCTAGCAGGTTTTGACGGAAACGACCCTGCTTGCCTTTTAGCATATCAGATAGCGATTTAAGCGGGCGCTTATTAACACCTGAGATAATCCGGCCGCGTCTGCCATTATCAAATAGCGCATCCACAGCTTCTTGCAACATCCGCTTTTCGTTACGCACAATAATATCTGGTGCGCGCAATTCAATCAGGCGCTTCAATCTGTTATTTCTGTTGATCACACGGCGATATAAATCGTTTAGATCAGAGGTAGCAAACCGGCCACCATCTAGCGGCACAAGCGGGCGCAATTCTGGCGGAATAACAGGCACAACATCTAAAATCATCCATTCTGGACGACAGCCAGATTCACGGAATGCATCAACCAGCTTAAGGCGCTTTACCAACTTCTTGCGCTTAGCTTCTGAGCCTGTTTCACGCAATTCTTCTCTGATCTTCTCGCGTTCAGCATCAATATCAAGGCTAGATAGAATTGTTCTAATCGCTTCAGCGCCAATAGCCGCTTCAAACGCACCTTCGCCATATTCATCCTGAGCGTCATAATATTCTTCTTCAGACAGAAGCTGGCCTTTTTCGAGCGCTGTCAGACCAGGCTCAATCACAATGAAATTCTCGAAATACAATACCTTTTCAAGGTCTTTCAAGGTCATATCAACCAGCAGACCAATGCGGCTTGGCAAAGATTTCAAAAACCAGATATGGGCGACAGGCGCCGCAAGTTCGATATGCCCCATACGCTCACGGCGTACTTTCGACAAGGTCACCTCAACGCCACATTTCTCGCAGACAATGCCGCGATATTTCATCCGCTTATATTTACCGCACAGACATTCATAATCGCGCACAGGGCCGAAAATACGCGCACAGAACAGACCATCACGTTCAGGCTTGAAGGTACGGTAATTGATGGTTTCAGGCTTTTTAATCTCACCAAATGACCACATTCTGATATGCTCAGGCGAGGCAATCGAAATGCGGATTTTATCAAAACTCTGAGCGGCTTTAGGCTGTCCAAATGGATTTATCAGATCATTCATGGGTTGGGTACTCCCTTAAAAATTTTGTCCGTCACGCATGGCTGAAATACATCAGCCAGCGCACTGTGTCATAGACCGGACAGCTTTATGCTTCAGTATCGTTCAAATCGACATTTAGGCCGAGCGAACGAAGTTCTTTAATCAACACGTTAAATGATTCTGGAATACCAGATTCAAAATCATCATCGCCTCTGACAATCGCTTCATAGACTTTTGTTCTACCTGAGACATCATCAGATTTTACCGTTAGCATTTCCTGCAAGGTATAGGCTGCACCATAGGCTTCAAGCGCCCAGACTTCCATCTCACCAAAGCGCTGACCACCAAATTGGGCTTTACCACCAAGCGGTTGCTGTGTCACCAGCGAGTACGGACCAATAGACCGAGCATGGATTTTTTCATCAACCAGATGATGCAATTTCAGCATATAAATATATCCAACCGTAACAGGGCGGTCGAATTGCTCGCCTGTACGGCCATCAATCAGCCATTCCTGACCTGTTGATGACAGACCTGCCTTTTCAAGCAGTTCAATTACATCAGCTTCACGCGCACCATCAAACACAGGTGTTCCCATTGGCACACCACGAGATAGCAATCTGCCTTGTTCAATCAACTGCTCATCATCCATGATCGCCAGCTTGTCTTTATACTGGCTTTCTGGATAGATGGTTTTCAGAGTATCTTGCAATGGCTTTACGCTACCGCCATTTTGGGCAGCTTCAACAGCCTTGCCAACCTGCTCACCTAGACCGCGAGCGGCCCAGCCAAGATGGGTTTCAAGAATCTGTCCTACATTCATCCGTGATGGCACGCCAAGTGGGTTCAGCACCACATCAACAGGTGTTCCATCTTCAAGATATGGCATATCTTCTGATGGCATGATACGAGAGATAACCCCTTTATTACCATGACGTCCTGCCATTTTATCACCGGGCTGAAGCTTACGCTTTACTGCTACAAAGACTTTTACCATCTTCATAACGCCAGGCATTAGCTCATCACCACGCTGAAGCTTGTCAACCTTGTCACTGAATCTGCCATCAAGCGCCTTGATAGCCTGATCATAATTCTCATTTTGGGCTTCTAGCGATTTTTGGATATTATCATCCTTAACCGCAATCTGGCTAAGCGCAGAACGAGACATGCCCTCAATTAACTGAGCTGTCAGTTTAGTATCAGTTGGTGCTTCTTTTGGCCCTGACGCTACTATCTGGCCAACCAGCAATGATGTCACACGGCTGATATATCCGCCCTGCAAAATGGCTTGTTCATCATCTCTATCTTTGGCAAGCCGTTCAATTTCTGCACGTTCAATTGCCCTTGCACGTTCATCTTTTTCCAGACCACGCCGTGAGAAGACGCGCACCTCAACAATTGTGCCTGCGCCACCTGGCGGTACACGCAATGAGGTATCTCTCACATCTGATGCTTTTTCACCAAAAATAGCGCGCAACAGCTTTTCTTCAGGTGTCATAGGCGACTCGCCCTTTGGCGTTACTTTACCTACCAGAATATCACCAGATTTGACTTCTGCGCCTACATAGATGATCCCTGCTTCATCCAAATTTTTAAGTGCTTCTTCGCCCACATTTGGAATATCACGCGAGATTTCTTCCTGACCTAGCTTGGTATCACGTGCCATCACTTCATATTCTTCAATATGAATTGAGGTAAAGACGTCATCACGCACGATACGCTCATTTATCAGGATTGAATCCTCAAAATTATAGCCATTCCATGGCATGAATGCGACCAGAACATTCCGTCCAAGCGCCAATTCACCATCTTCTGTCGACGGGCCATCTGCGATAATTTCACCTGCAGCAACATTATCTCCCACCTTAACAAGCGGTCTTTGATTGACCGTTGTATTCTGGTTTGAGCGCTGGAATTTCAGCAATGAGTAAATATCAACAGGAGAGGCATTGCTATCACCAATATCTTTGGTACGTACCACAATCCGAGTAGCATCAACCTGGTCAACCACCCCATCACGTTTGGCAATAATCGCAACACCTGAATCATGTGCCACCCGTGCTTCCATGCCAGTGCCAACAATAGGGGCTTCTGCCTTTAGCAATGGCACCGCCTGACGTTGCATGTTTGAGCCCATAAGCGCTCTGTTCGCATCGTCATTTTCCAAAAATGGGATTAGGGCGGCCGCCACTGATACTAGCTGTTTTGGCGATACGTCAACATATTCAACATCGGTTGGACGTGTTAGCCCAATTTCGCCTGCACGGCGCACTGGAATAAGTTCACCCACAAAGGCGCCTTTTTCATCTAGCTCGGCATTAGCCTGCGCAATGGTATATTTGCCTTCTTCCATCGCTGAAATATAGCGATATTCATCTGTTACAACACCATCAACAACTTTCCGATATGGGGTTTCGATAAAGCCATAGCGGTTAATTTGCGCATATGTCGCAAGTGAATTGATCAATCCAATATTTGGCCCTTCAGGGGTTTCAATCGGACAGATACGTCCATAATGGGTTGGATGAACATCTCTTACCTCAAAGCCAGCCCGCTCACGGGTAAGACCACCTGGGCCTAACGCTGATACACGGCGCTTATGTGTAATCTCAGATAGCGGATTTGTCTGATCCATGAATTGTGACAGCTGGCTTGAGCCGAAAAATTCACGAACCGCAGCCGCCGCTGGCTTTGCGTTAATCAAATCAGCTGGCATCACTGTGTCAATTTCAACAGACCCCATACGCTCACGAATAGCGCGTTCCATCCGCAACAAGCCAACACGATATTGATTTTCCATCAGCTCGCCAACGCACCGCACACGTCTATTGCCAAGATGGTCAATATCATCCACCTCGCCTTTGCCATCCTTAAGCTCAACCAGAACTTTAAGCACAGCCAGAATATCATCTTTTCTCAGGATTCTGATAGAATCATCAACATCAAGATCAAGGCGGCCATTCAGCTTTACACGACCAACAGCAGATAGGTCATATTTTTCATCTTCAAAAAATAGATTGCTAAATAATTCATGAGCGCCTTCTAATGTTGGCGGCTCACCGGGGCGCATAACACGGTAAATATCAACCAGCGCTTCAGCACGGCTATTATTGCGATCTGCTGCCAATGTATTGCGCAGATGCGGCCCAACATTGATATTATCAATGCCAAGTACATCAATAACAGTATGATCCATATCTGTTAGCTTAGCCAATGTATCTTCTGTGATCTCATCACCAGCTTCAGCCACGACCAAACCATTTGACATATCTACAATATCACGGGCAATGAAATTGCCGATAATATCTGAATCTTCAGCCTTGATAAAGGACAGGCCTTGCTCTTCAATCTTACGTAATGCGCGAGGAGTAAGCTTAGTGCCTGCTTCGGCGGCTACTTTGCCAGTATCTGCATCGATCAGATCTTGCGTTAGCTTCAAGCCTCTATAGCTATCAGGATTAAAGGCGCGTTGCCAGCTATCACCATTACGCTCATAGCTTACAGATGAATAAAACACAGACAGAATTTCTTCACGGCTCATGCCATGAACTTCTGATGGGTCAATCTCGGTTTTATCTGCGATGCATTGCTCAATATAATTCTGCGACTCTTCATCTGGCAATGCCATCAAAAAGGTAGTTGCTGGCAGTTTGCGCTTTCTGTCAATCCGCACATTCAGAATGTCTTTGGCATCATATTCAAAATCCAGCCATGAGCCGCGATACGGAATAATACGCGCTGCAAACAAGAATTTGCCTGATGAATGGGTCTTGCCCTTATCATGGTCAAAGAACACACCTGGCGAGCGATGCATTTGTGATACGATCACACGTTCAGTTCCGTTGATGATAAAGGTACCATTCTGTGTCATGAGCGGCATATCGCCCATATAGACATCTTGCTCTTTAATATCACGGATAGATTTTGAGCCTGTATCTTCGTCTATTTCCCAGACAACCAGCCTTAGGGTCACACGCAATGGAGAGGCAAAGGTTATCCCGCGTTGTTGACATTCTTCAACGTCATATTTTGGGGCTTCAAGCTCGTATGACTTAAATTCCAGCACGGCACGGCCAGCAAAATCATGGATAGGGAATACAGATGAAAATGCCTCTTGCAGGCCAATATTTCCTCTGTCAGAGCTGGCAACATCTAGCTGTAGAAACTGATCATAGCTTGAACGCTGGACTTCGATCAGGTTCGGCATTTCTGCCACTTCCCTTAGGTGACCAAAGCTACGTCTTACTCGTTTACGACTATCCAAACTGCTTATTCGTTTTGCCATTGCTCACCTATCTCCTCTTTTTACTTCAGCTCTGATGCATTGGATGCATCTGGCATGAAAGCGGAATTTAATCTTGTTCACGCATTCCAGCTATTATGCTGGCCTGCTTGTGTCAGCCTCTGAATATTGCGCTAGTTACAGCATCAGCTATCAGGGGCTGTTAAACACTTCAACCGAGCCCCAGAAACCCAGAGCTCGGCATTATTTTCATCGTCTGAAAGACGCAAGTAAATTCAAGCTATTTAAGCTCTACTGTTGCACCAGCTTCTTCTAGCTTGGCTTTTAGGCTTTCAGCTTCGTCTTTTGATACACCTTCTTTAACAGCTTTCGGTGCGCCTTCGACCATGTCTTTTGCTTCTTTCAGGCCTAGACCTGTGATACCGCGAACTTCTTTGATCACGTTAATCTTAGATGCGCCTGCTGATGTTAGCACAACATCAAATTCAGTCTTTTCTTCGCTTGCAGCACCGCCTGCATCACCGCCAGCAACAGCAGCAACAGCTACAGGTGCAGCAGCGGCAGAAACGCCCCATTTTTCTTCAAGAAGTGTTGCTAGTTCAGCAGCTTCCATAACTGTCAATGTTGACAATTCTTCAGCAATTTTTTCGATATCAGCCATGATAAATAACTCCTTTTGGCTTTTAATTTCTGATCAGTAGCAAATGCCTACTGCAATTGATCTGCCCTTGCTTTGATTACACGCGCTAGCTGTGATGCAGGTGCTTGCGCAACACGGGCAACCTTAGTGGCTGGCGCATTTAGCAGACCTACAAGCTTGGCACGAAGCTCATCAAGAGAAGGCATGCTTGCAAGCGATACAACACCGTCTTTATCAAGCACTTTGCCATCTAACGAGCCGCCAACAATGGTTAGCTTGTTATTTGACTTTGCAAAATCAACCAATATTTTTGCTGCCGCCACAGGGTCAGCAGACGTGCCCATAGCTGTCGGGCCTGTAAATAGGTCTGACAGGTTTTCGAACTTGGTTTCTTGCAAAGCAATACGTGTAATCCTGTTCTTGGTGACTTTATAGCTAGCCCCTGCCTCACGCATTTTGATACGCAAGTCAGTTGATTCAGCTACAGTCATACCCGTTTGATGGGTAACAACAACAGTTGTTGCCTCGGACAGGGTCGATTGCAGTGTTTCGATCAGTTGGGTTTTTTCTTCCCGGTTCATCTGATCATCTCCACTTATTTGGACGCCAGCATAAAATCTGACCTCCGGTTCATCGTGATATAACAGGTGAGCCCTGAGGCTTTATCTGCTATATCGGTGGCCTGCCCACAGAAAGTAAAAGCGAAAATGCTTTTCTCTTATCTGTCTATGCAGGGGATTAAGAATATCGGCCGATATTCACCTACAGTCTCGGACAGGGGCGAGGCATGGGTCTCGCAAATGCGTATTCATGCCTCTGTTCACCAGCCAAAGGCTGGCAAATTCACATTAGCTAGCAGCTATTACGCTGCGCTAGAATCTTCGATAAATACGCCAGGACCCATCGTTGAGCTAAGCGTAATCTTTTTGATATAGGTACCTTTTGCACCTGACGGGCGCGCCTTTCTGATGGCATCAATAAATGCTGACGCATTTTCTGCGATTTTCGCGCTATCAAAGCTTGCCTTGCCAATACCAGCATGCACAACACCAGCTTTTTCAACACGGAACTGGACTTCACCAGCCTTTGCCGCTTTTACTGCCGCCGCAATATCAGGCGTTACTGTACCAAGCTTAGGGTTAGGCATCAGCCCGCGCGGACCAAGCACTTTACCAAGACGTCCCACAACACCCATCATGTCAGGCGATGCGATAACACGGTCAAAGCCTGATTCACCATTTTGAATGGCCTCAGCAAGCTCTTCAGCGCCAACCAGCTCGGCGCCAGCAGCTTTTGCTTCATCTGCTTTTGCGTCACGCGCAAACACTGCCACACGCACATCTTTACCAGTACCATTAGGCATAGCTACCGCGCCGCGAACCATTTGGTCAGCATGGCGTGGATCAACACCAAGATTTATCGCAATTTCGATAGTTTCATCAAATTTACCTGTTGCACAGCTTTTTACCAAAGAGGCTGCTTCTTCAACAGAATAATGCTTTGTTCTATCCACAGCTTCGATAGCCGCTTGCTTTCTTTTTGACTGTTTTGCCATGTTTTTAGCCCTCTACCACGTCCAGACCCATCGCTCGGGCTGAACCGCTAATCATTGCTACTGCGCCATCCATATCAACAGCGTTCAAATCTTTCATTTTTTGCTCGGCGATCTCTTTAATCTGAGAGATAGTAACTTTACCAGCCACTTCACGGCCTGGCGCCTGCCCACCTTTTTGCAAGCCAGCTGCTTTTTTCAGAAAATAGCTGACAGGGGCTGTCTTTGTTGTGAATGTAAATGACTTATCCTGAAAGACAGTGATCACAACTGGCACAGGCATATTCTTTTCAAGGGTTTCTGTCGCTGCATTAAATGCCTTACAGAATTCCATGATGTTCACACCACGCTGACCAAGTGCAGGCCCTACTGGGGGCGATGGATTAGCCGCACCTGCGGGAATATTCAGTTTTAGATAGCCTTCGATTTTCTTTGCCATGCTCTTTTCCTTGCGTCTTGCAGACCATTTCCTGCAATTTACTTTGCGCTTGCACCTTATCGCATCGCGCGTAATCTAATGTTTCTGCCCCAAAAAGTGTTACGGATTAAACAGCCCGCTCCACCTGACTATATTCAAGCTCAACAGGGGTCGATCGTCCAAAAATGGACACAGATACTTTAAGACGTTCTTTTTCGTCATCTGCTTCTTCAACAACACCATTAAAGCTTTCGAACGGCCCTTCAATGACCCTGACTTCTTCACCAATATCAAATGAGATGGTTGAGCGTGGACGCTCGACCCCTTCATCCATCTGCTTAATAAGACGTTCTGCTTCGGCGTTTGTAATTGGCACAGGACGACCCTTGCCGCCCAAAAAGCCAGTTACACGAGGCTGGCTTTGCACCACAGACCATGCCGCATCAGTCAATTCCATATTCACCAATATATAGCCAGGAAAGAATTTGCGCTCAGACTGGACTTTTGCGCCACGCCGCACTTCTACAACCTCTTCGGTTGGCACCATTACATCGGCAATCTGCTCTTCAAGGCCATTTGCCGCAGCTTGCTCAAGAATCGCTTGTGCCATTTTCTTTTCAGAACCCGAAAAGACATGAACAACATACCAGCGCTTCGCCATTGCCAACTTCCTTAACACTCCCGCCGATTACGGGGTAAATAATACAAAAATGGTCTCGTCCGCCCTCAGCTTCCAAGACCAAGAACGAATTGAACCACATTTGACAGCACCAAATCTACCAGCAAGAAAAACACTGCGGCGATAGTTGCCATGATAAACACAGTTAGCGTAGCGACGGCTGTTTCGCGGCGATTTGCCCATGAAATACGGGAAATTTCCTGACGAACCTGCCTAACAAACTGTGCGGGTGATACTTTTGCCATAACTGGGGGACCTTTTCAAGATCTAACTTATCCAAATATGCGATCTTTGCATCACGCACTAAAAGGAGATTGGAGCCCCCTTTTTGAATTGCCTAACCTGTATTTCGCATTACGTAAAACCGTGTCAGGGGAAATACCACCCTCAATGACAATATGCAAGGCAAATTATGACAAATTAGGATATTCTGCTTAGCTTTATTCAAAATATTGCTCCTTCGGCCATTCAGAATGATGCAATTTTGAAGATTTTATCCACTCATCTGATACTAGCGGCTGTAAATCCCATCTCAAATCAGGTAGCATTATGTATGGGAAAATTTGTCACAGAAACATTTGATTATATTATCATTGGCGGCGGCACAGCAGGCTGCGTACTGGCGAACAGGCTGTCTGAAAATCCTGCAACAAAGATATTGCTCTTAGAGGCAGGCGGTCAGGATAATTATATTTGGGTTAAAATTCCTGTCGGCTATTTATATTGTATTGGCAATCCGCGCACAGATTGGGGGTTTAGCACAGAAGCCGAAGCTGGGCTTAATGGTAGGTCGCTAGGCTATCCGCGAGGCAAAATCATGGGCGGCTGTTCAGCGATAAATGGCATGATTTACATGCGAGGTCAGGCACGTGATTATGATAGCTGGCGGCAGGCAGGCAATATTGGATGGGGCTGGGATGATGTGCTGGCCTATTTCAAGAAATCAGAAGATTACAGTGAAGGCGCAAGCGAAGCGCATGGGGTTGGTGGTGAATGGCGTGTTGAAGACCAGCGCCTATCATGGAAAATTCTAGATGCCTTTGCTGATGCATGTGTTGAATATGGCTTACCACGCACCTCTGATTTTAACACTGGCACCAATGAGGGGGTTGGCTATTTTAAGGTTAATCAGCGCAAGGGCTGGCGCTGGAGTGCGGCAACTGCCTTTGTGAAGCCTGCCAGAAACCGCGCTAATCTAAAAATTATGACACAAGCGCATGTATCGCGCATTGAGATCAAAAACAAACGCGCTATCGCGGTTGAATTCGCCCATCATGGACAGGCAAGACGGGCGGTTGCAACAGCAGAAATAATCTTATCAGCAGGCGCAATTGGCTCTCCCCACATATTACAGCTTTCTGGCATAGGCGATGGCAAGCAGCTATCCGATGTGGGAATAGAGCCTGTGCATGAGCTAGTAGGGGTTGGCAAAAACCTCCAAGATCACCTTCAAATCAGGACTATTTTCAAAGTCAAAAACGTACAGACGCTAAATGATATGATACATTCTAGTTTTGGTACGATGCGGATCGGGCTTGAATATATGCTAAGGCGTTCTGGGCCTATGTCGATGGCACCAAGCCAGCTTGGCGCATTTATCAAATCAGATAAGGGGCTTGAAACGCCAGATTTGCAATATCATGTCCAGCCATTATCGCTGGATAAATTTGGTACGCCGCTACACCGTTTCAGCGCCTTTACCGCATCTGTCTGTAATTTACGGCCACATAGCAGAGGCTATGTAGGCCTGCGTTCTTCAGACCCGCTTGCCCCGCCTATTATCAAGCCAAATTACCTAAGCACAGAGCATGACAGGCTAGTAGCTGCACATTCAATCAGGCTAACCCGAGATATTGTCTCGCAACAGGCATTAGCGCCCTTCCAGCCAGAAGAATATCTGCCAGGTGCAGATTATCTGTCTGACACAGACCTTGCAGAGCAAGCTGGCAATATCAGCACAACCATATTCCATCCCGTAGGCACGGCAAAAATGGGCAATGACAAACAGGCTGTTGTTGATAATCAGCTTAGGGTGCATGGTATTGCTGGACTTCGCATAGCAGATGCATCGATAATGCCGACAATCACCTCAGGCAACACCAACTCGCCAACCTTAATGATAGCCGAAAAAGCAGCCTCCTTGATTCTTGGCACATAACCAGATAATTTTTACCCGCATTTTACCTACTAAAAAGAGCTGTTCATGAAACATCCCACAAATAGACCAGATTATACTGCCCCTCACCCAAAAGGGTCAACAAAGGCTGGCGATAGCGCCGTCATTGAACCGTATATGGGGGTGTGGCCTGAAATTGATGACACTGTCTATCTGGCTAGCACAGCCGTTATTATGGGTGCAGTGCGGATAGAAGAATATGCCTCAATCTGGCATAATGTCACCTTGCGTGGTGACGGCAATTATATCACCATCGGCAAAGGCACAAATATTCAGGATAATGCCGTTGTGCATATTGATTCTGGTAAATTCCCGGCAATTATTGGTGATTATGTAACAGTTGGCCATAGTGCGATTATCCATGCCTGTGTGCTGGAAGATCATGCCTTTGTGGGGATGGGCGCTATTGTGCTTGATGGGGCGCATGTTGAAACAGGCGCTGTTGTTGCTGCAGGTGCGGTAGTAACGCCTGGTAAGCGTGTACCCGCAGGCGAGCTGTGGGCTGGCAATCCTGCACGTCTGATGAAACAGATTGATGAGGCTACGCAAAAAGGCTTTCAAGGCAATGCAACGCGCTATATTGAATTTGGGCAGGCTGCAAAATTAGGTGAAGATGCTAATCCTAGCTTTTTCACAGCCCCGCAATTGCCCCCCCGCCGCTAATTTATTTGGCAATGCGAAACTGATTGAGCTAAGCCTTTTGGCTTTGTAGATAAATTTCTGTCTGCTTGGCAGCACCTGCCATTTTGGCTTTGGACTGATCAGATACTATCTGCTCATACCGTGCTATATCTTCAGGGTCAAACAGCCTGTTGGGGCGCGATACAGCTTCAAAATTCTGAAACCTGTCTTCGCCCCTTACCAGCACAGCATAGTCTTTCGTACCAACAATCTGTTTTACATCAGGACGGATATATCTAATCACCACCGCAATACGCCTATCATCACTAGTATTAGGCCCTGAGCCATGAATAGTAAGCCCGTGATGCAGTGAAATTTGACCAGGATGAATTTCGATAGGGGTTTTATCTGTATCAGCAACATCTACCGCTATTTCCTGACCGCGTGACAACAGATTATGTTTATCAAAGCTGTCACGATGCGGCTGGATAGGCTGTTTATGCGATCCTTTGACAAAATCCATACAGCCACTTTGCGGGGTCGCTGGTGATAGCGCTAGCCACGCTGTCACCATGCCAGATGTTTCACCAAGCCCCCAATAGGTCAAATCCTGATGCATTGTAACCATATGGGGTGAATGAGCTTCCTTGATAAAAAATTCAACAGAATAAATCATCAGATCAGGGCCTAAAATCCCCTCAACCACATCTAGCAATGCAGGATGACTGCCAATTTCAAAGGCAAATGGCATCACCAAATGCGCATTTACCCGCTTATAGCTATTTAGCGGTCGTGGCAGGCCATTATCTAGCCATTCGTCTTCAATGGTTTCTAATTGCTGGCGATACTGATGCGCCTGTGCTTCATCCATCACAGTTATCGGGAACAAAAATCCGTCATCCCAATATTGAGATACCTGATCTGCTGATAGATGCCCATCTTCTAGTGGAAGCGCCGATTGCATCACATCCTCCCCTTTCAGCTATTCACCTCTATATTAGAGATAATTGACTCTATCAGATGCGTTTGACAAGCGTAAAATCAGGCTTCGGAATTACCAAATACCCCCAACTTTACAGAATAATCTGCTGCGATTTGATAATCAGGGTCATCGTCACTATCGATCATTAGCTGGCCTGATTTGGTAAGCAGGCGATGGCAATCTTTGGTCAGATGCCGCAATTTCACCTGTTTTCCTAGCTCATGATATTTTTGTGCGATATCTTCAATAGCCTGAAGGGCAGACTGATCTACAATTCTGGATGCCGCAAAATCAATGACCACAACATCAGGGTCGTCTTTAATCTGGAATAATTCGCGAAAACTGGCAACAGAGCCAAAAAATAATGGCCCTCTAATATCATATACAATAGCGCCAGCTTCTCTAACCGATGGGCGTTTTGAGGCGGTAATCTGTTTGGCAGCATTCCATGCATATACCAGCGCCGATAATATCACCCCGACAACAACCGCAATCGCAAGGTCAGCAAGCACTGTCACGACTGTCACCACAATAATCACAAGCGCATCTGATCGTGGCACTTTGAACAGCGTTTTGATTGATGACCATGCAAAGGTTCCGATAACCACCATAAACATCACACCAACAAGGGCGGCAATTGGTATCTGTTCAATCAACTTGGCTGCTACCAGAATGATCAGCAGTAAAAATAGCGCGGCCGCAATGCCAGCAATACGGGTACGCCCGCCTGATTTTACATTGATCATGGACTGGCCAATCATCGCGCATCCACCCATACCACCAAAAAAACCAGTGATGAAATTGGCAATACCTTGTGCGATACATTCCTGAGAAGCGCCCCCTCTTTGTTCTGTCATCTCGCCTACAAGATTTAGGGTAAGCAGGCTTTCTATCAGTCCGATTGACGATAAAATCAGCGCATATGGCAGAATGATCAGCATTGTCTCAAAAGTCAGCGGCACTTGCGGGATATAAATCTCTGGCAGGCCACCAGACAGGCTGGCAATATCACCCACTCGGGTAACATCAATATCAAAGCCAACCACAATTGCGCTTATCCCTGCGATTGCCGCAAGCGGCGCTGGAATTAACTTGGTGAGCTTTGGGGTTAGCCAAATAATCATCATGGTTATCGCCACAAGCCCCAATGTCAAAAACAATTCTGTGCCACTAATCCACAGCTTCTCACCAGAAGCCGAGATAGATTTGAACTGTTCTAGCTGCGCAAGGCCAATCACAATCGCAAGGCCATTTACAAAACCAAGCATCACGGGATGAGGCACCATTCTGATGAATTTTCCCCATCTTAATATCCCTGCAACAAGTTGCATAATCCCCATCAACACCACAGTGGCAAACAGATAATCAACACCATGCTGGCTTACCAGCGATACCATCACCACCGCTAGCGCCCCTGTCGCCCCTGAAATCATGCCTGGCCTGCCGCCAATAAGCGCTGTTACAAGTCCGATAAAAAAGGCAGCATACAAGCCCACTAACGGGTCAACCCCTGCGACAAACGAAAAGGCAACTGCTTCTGGTACAAGTGCTAGCGCTACGGTTAACCCAGAAAGCAAATCAATAATTATCTGCCGTTTTGACAGCTGCTTTGGAATAGCAAGAGAGCCTGCCCCATATAAATAGGCAGGAAGCGAAGAAAACATATTCATAAGGTAAATTCAATTTCTATAACAATTAAGATTAGCCAGAACAAAACCCTGACCCCGCAGCCTTACCCCACAGATAGCGTTGGTGTTTATCTGTGGAAACAGTCTTTATTAGCTGTAAGATAGTGGCTTGCTAGCATAGCCATCCGCCAAAGGCAAATTTTGGCAGGCATGTTCGGTGTTATCAGACCTTAAATGATGGGTTGCTAGCTTTGCTGTCTTTGCCTTAACTGTTCTAGCTGTTCTGTAAATTCAGCTTCAGACATATCTTGGCGCAATGCGTCATGCAATAAGTGCGCTTGTGTTTTTGGCGCCAGCCCGCCTATCGGGGGATCACGGTCAAGATTGGTTGGAAAGGAATATCCTTCTGCTGAGGCGGCAATAACATTGCTGATACCAAGCTCAGACAGGCTATTATCTGAGCGCGCTTGTTTCAGCACAGAATATAGCTTAAGCGATAACGCGTGACGGTTCACCGTTTCCATCGCGCGGCCAAAGGCAGATGAAATTTGCAATAGATTAGCCATGCGGAAAATATCTGTTGAGCTATTGGCACCTGCAGCATGCATCAAGGCAGGATTGAAAAATACCATATCACCTTTTTGTAGCGGAATTTGCACATAATTCTGCTCAAAATATGCCTGAAATGCTGGCATACCAACAGCTAGATAGCCCTCTAACAACTGCTGTGAGAACGGCAATAATTGAGTTGGCCCTGATTCTAGCGGCATGTCACAATGCGCGATTGCCCCTTGCAAGGTAAGACAGGCAGATAGCGCATGCACATGAGCAGGAAATGCCAGTGTCTGTTCTGCTTGCATAAATCCCAAATGATAATCTCTATGGGGATTTTGTGCATCACCACCAGGATTAACACGGTTGACTTGCGCCGTTATCTGATAGCCGCGTCCAAGCCATGCCTCAGCCGCCATTGCAATAATGTCATTGCTGTAATAGCTCGCGAAATTCTTGGCATCGGCCAGACAGTGTTTTTCAAGTGCATTCCAGATGCGATCATTCGCCCCTGCCTTTGCAAAATGATCGCCACTACCGCTAGCCCCTGAAGCTTCAGCCTCAATTATCTGCTCGAATAATGCTGTTGCCGAATCAAGCACATGGTGATTTTCCATCGCATTCCGAATAGCAAATACCCCTGCCCCACGCGCTAGAATCTCAGTCCACTCAGATAGTAAGGCTCTGCGTTTTGCGGGGTCTGAGGCAACCTTTCTTGCAAATTCGCCCTCATAGACAGGCACATTATGGCATATTTCTGCGGCATGAGGCACATCATTGGCGCTGGTTGTCCGCTCAAGCTGTGCTACAAAGCGAGACATCAGGTCACCTTGTGTCAACTCTGCCGCATCAAGCCATGTTCTAGCGCCAATCTGAGCTTTGATATCATCCATCTTTTTTCTCCCTGCTGATCATAATAATAGCAGAATTGAAATGTGAGTCTGAAAAAATTTACACTAGGGCAGGCTAATATCATTTTGCCTGGCATAATGCTTGATAACAGCCGCATCATCTTCCCCGCCAAGCCCCATCTCAGCTGCCGCTTGATATTGCTCACATGCAGAACGCGAGATAGGCGCATCAAACGAGAGAGACTCTGATGCGTCTAGCACAATTCCAAGATCTTTGAGCCAGATATTAACAGCAGATTTCGGGCTATAATCACCCTCAATAATATGAGGCGCGCGATTTTCCAGCATCCAGCTAGTACCCGCACATTTGCTGATAACATCCAAAAATTTCTGTGCATCTAACCCCTGTTTCATGCCAAAGGCCATTGCTTCTGCCATAGCCGCAATATGGATACCTGCTAGCATCTGGTTAACAGATTTCATCACAGACCCCTGCCCTGCTTCATCTCCTAATTCAAATACGGTCTGTGCAACCGCATTTAGACAGGGCCGGCTTTTTTCAAATGCTTGCGGTGCGCCTGACGCCATCACACTAAGCGCGCCCTCTCCTGCCTTGATTGACCCGCCAGATATTGGCGCGTCCAGATAATCAAGACCATATTCTGCGCAATGCTTTGCCATATTCCGCGCATCTTCAGCCGAGATAGTCACACAATTCATTACCACCGCACCGCGCGGCAAGCGGCTTGCAATCCCCTCATCACCAAACAAAATAGTATCTGCTTGTGATACATTCAGCACAACCAAAATTACCGTATCTATTGTATCGGCTATCTGACTGAACGGCTCTGGATTACCTGTTTCATCTGCAAAGCTATTCGCTATTTCAGAGCGGACATCATAGCCCCATACCTGATGGCCTGCACGTACCAAAGAACGCGCCATACCAATTCCCATAGACCCCAGACCAAATACCGCAACATTCTGATGTGACATGACTACCCTATCTTTTTTGAATAATTCTTGCTCACGATCAAAATAACGTGATCTTTATGATAATTTTATTTTATTTTTGATTGATTTACAAAAAACATGATAATTTTTATTATGAATTAGATATTTTACAGGAATTTTTCTTATGGATAAGTTTGATATTGATATTCTGGCCTGTCTTAAAAAAGATGGGCGGATGTCACTACAGGATATTTCAGTGCATGTATCGCTAAGCATAAGTGCGGTCGCTCGGCGTATCAGAGTGATGGAGGCAGATGGTATTATTGAGGGCTATTCAGTGCGTATCAATGAAGAAAAGATAGGCTTTGGATTTCCCGTATTTGTGTCTGTTAGGCTGGAGCGGCAATTAGCGAAGAATTTTTCTGAATTTGAGCGCAAAATCCGAACCTTTCCTGAAGTGGTGGAATGCTGGCTGATGACTGGCAATCAGGATTATCTCATTAAGCTAAGCACGGCAAATCTGCGTGATTTTGAGACATTTCTGACAGAACAGCTTACCTCTATTGAAACTGTCTCGGCCGTTGAAACCTCAATTCCGCTAAGATGCGTGAAACCAAGTGAGGTTAGATGCCGCTAAGCTGACCATAAAAAAGCCCCCAAAGACAGGCTTTGAGGGGGGCTTTATGAACAAAATGGCAGGAGTGGAGGGGCTCGAACCCCCAGCCCCCGGTTTTGGAGACCGGTGCTCTACCAATTGAGCTACACTCCTACTATCTTGGGTATCTCTTATCTAGGCCATTCCCCCCATTTTTGCAAGTAGGGTTTGCCCCCTTCTGATAAGAAAGCGTTTCTATTATGATAATAGTGTTAAAAAGCTCATGAATCTATCAGTTATGGGCTAGGCAAAAGGCAAAAAAAACAGCCAGAAGCGTATTATCTCTGGCTGTTCTATATTTCAGATGTCAGGCGCGCTGGCTAGCCAGTTTGCCAAGACATAATAGCGTTACTCAACGATAGAAGCGACGACGCCGGCGCCCACAGTGCGGCCACCTTCACGGATAGCAAAGCGCAGGCCTTCATCCATCGCAATCGGGGCAATCAATGTGACTGTCATCGCAATATTATCACCAGGCATCACCATCTCTGTGCCTTCTGGCAACTCAACTGAACCTGTCACATCTGTTGTACGGAAGTAAAATTGTGGACGATAATTTGAGAAAAACGGCGTATGACGACCCCCCTCATCCTTCGTCAGCACATAGGCTTCACATTTGAACTTCGTATGCGGTGTAATTGAACCAGGCTTAGCCAATACCTGACCACGCTCTACATCCTCACGCTTAGTACCTCGAAGCAATACGCCAACATTATCGCCTGCCTCACCCTGATCAAGCAACTTGCGGAACATCTCAACGCCCGTACAAGTCGTCTTGGTAGTAGCCTTCAGACCAATAATCTCAATCTCTTCACCAACATTCACAATGCCGCGCTCAATTCGGCCAGTTACAACTGTACCACGACCAGAAATCGAAAACACATCTTCAATCGGCATCAAAAATGGCTGATCCTTCGGACGGTCTGGCTGGGGAATATATGCATCAACCTGCTTCATCAACTCATTGATAGCATCTCTGCCAATAGTCGTATCGCTATCTTCTAGCGCAGCTAAGGCTGAACCCTTCACAATCGGAATGTCATCGCCAGGAAAATCATATGAAGATAACAACTCTCTTATCTCCATCTCTACAAGCTCTAACAGCTCCTCATCATCAACCTGATCAACCTTGTTCATAAATACACACAGCGCTGGCACACCAACCTGACGCGCTAGCAAAATATGCTCGCGTGTCTGTGGCATCGGCCCATCAGCAGCAGACACAACCAATATCGCACCATCCATCTGAGCCGCTCCTGTAATCATGTTCTTCACATAATCAGCGTGACCAGGACAATCAACATGCGCATAGTGACGGCTCTCTGTCTCATACTCAACATGCGCTGTCGATATCGTAATACCGCGCGC
>CBFHYU010000029.1:0-25869 GCA_965660165.1 Puniceispirillaceae bacterium (SeqCode) | reverse complement strand
GCTCACATACAGGGTCTGTTTTTGCGTTACCAGCCTTAAGATTTATGATACCAACATCAAATGGCGAAACTGCGGCAGGCCAGATAATGCCCTTATCATCATGGCTAGCTTCAATAATGCCGCCAACAAGCCGCGAGACACCAATGCCATATGAGCCCATATGTAATGGCTGAGGCGTGCCATCGGCCATATTCACCACCGCCCCTAAGGGTTCAGAATATTTTGTGCCAAAATAGAAAATATGGCCGACTTCGATACCACGCTTATTTAGCAAATCTGCATCATCTACATCGCAATTATCAGGGTCATGTTTTTCGTCTGTTTTGGCATAAAGCGAGGTAAATCTATCGACCACAGGCTGTAATTCCTGATCATAGCTAATATCTGTAACCATATTGGCATTTAGCCACTCTTTATGGAAATACACCCCACTTTCGCCTGTATCGGCCAAAATAATAAATTCATGGCTCATATCTCCGCCAATAGGGCCTGTATCAGCTTCCATCGGAATTGCTGTTAGCCCCATTGCGGAAAAGGTTTTAAGATAGGCAACAAACATTTTATTATAGGCAATTCTGGCCGCCTGCTGGCTAATATCAAATGAATAGGCATCTTTCATCAGAAATTCACGCCCACGCATCACACCAAATCTAGGGCGCACCTCATCTCTGAATTTCCACTGGATATGATACAGGTTCAGCGGAAGTGATTTATAGCTACGTAAATGGCTTCTGCAAATATCTGTTACCTGTTCTTCATTGGTAGGCCCATACAGCATATCGCGTTCATGCCTGTCTTGAATCCTCAGCATTTCAAGACCATAATCATCATATCTGCCAGATTCTTGCCATAGCTCGGCTGGCTGAATGGTGGGCATTTTTATTTCAATCGCACCAGAATTATTCTGCTCATCACGCACAATCTGCTCAATTTTATTCAATACTTTCAGGCCAAGCGGAAGCCATGAATAAATACCAGCACTTGATTGCTGTATCATGCCAGCGCGAAGCATTAGCCGGTGCGAGGCTATTTGAGCTTCTTTCGGGTTTTCTTTCAATACAGGTAAAAAATAATTGCTAAGGCGCATTTACATCATCCTCTGGATTACAGGCTTGGAATTGACAGCGCATATGACAAGCAGTATGCGGCTGTAGCATAGTGCTTTCAAGGTTTGATTTCATCACATATTTCAGCCAAAACAAAAATTCTTGTCAAATTGACAGAATAGTGAGCATATATGCTTTGCGGTTTGCAGCATATCAAATGCATGGTAGAACCATTATTATGATATTGAACTTTTGTTTAAGAAGATATGCCTAATGCCGACTATGCACTATCCGCAAAACAGATTACGCAGATTACGCCGTACCAGCCAAATAAGAGATATGGTTCAAGAACATAGGCTGGATACAAGCGATTTGATTTGGCCGTTATTTGTCATTGATGGCATAGCTCAGACTGAAGCAATAGGCTCAATGCCAGGTGTAAATAGGCTTAGTAGCGATCTGGTTATTGATGCCGCTAAACAGGCATTAGATTTGGGCATCCCGTCAATTGCGTTATTTCCCAAAACAGATGAAGGGCTGAAAACAGCCTTAGGTGAAGAGGCTGCAAATCCAAATAATCTTATTTGCAAGACAGTAAGGGCTGTGAAAAAAGCATGTCCTGAGATTGCCATTTTATGTGATGTGGCGCTTGATCCCTATACCACACATGGCCATGATGGCGTGCTGGATACCACAGGCTATGTTGACAATGATAGAACTATAGAGATGCTGGTGGCGCAGTCAAAAACACTTGCTGATGCGGGATGTGATATAATCGCCCCTTCTGATATGATGGATGGACGGATTGGCGCTATCAGACAGATGCTGGAAGAAAACAACTATCCTGAGATGCTGATCATGGCATATGCCGCCAAATATGCGTCTTCTTTTTATGGCCCGTTTAGAGATGCGGTAGGTGCAGGCAAAAAGCTTGGCGGGGATGGCAAAAAAACCTATCAGCTTAATCCTGCCAATAGTGATGAAGCGATCAGAGAAATTGAGGCAGATATTGCCGAAGGTGCAGATATGGTGATGGTAAAGCCTGGCATGCCATATCTTGATATTATCAGAAGATGTAAGGATGAGCTTAGCTTTCCCTGTTTTGCCTATCAGGTATCTGGGGAATATGCGATGCTGAAATCCGCTTTTGAGCAGGGCTGGCTTTCAGAAGAACAGACGGTTATGGAAGTTATGATGTGTTTCAAACGTGCCGGAGCATCAGGTATTTTAACCTATTTTGCCCCATATGTTGCGGCCAGACTATAACATTTCAAAAAACAGGTATTGGCCATGTCACCCCAAACAGCAATTGTGGCAGATACTATTTCTGCAGAAGATATTTCACAGGCCTATCAGAAAATCTCATCCTCTATCATCCACACGCCCCTAGTCCCTGCGCCTCATCTAGCAGATTATTTTGACTGTGAGCTATATCTCAAGCTTGAGACAATGCAATATACCTCTTCATTCAAAACAAGAGGGGCAACGCTGGCAATTCAGGCATTAGACGAGGGCGAGAAAAGACGCGGTGTTGTGACTTTGTCAGCTGGCAACCATGCTCAGGCAGTCGCCTATTGCGCTACACAAGCAGGCATATCATCTACCATTGTGATGCCAGAACAAACTCCTTTTGCAAAAATTGCCAGAACACAAATGTTTGGCGGCAATGTTATCCAAAAAGGGCGCACCCTAGATGAATGTCGAGATGAGGTTAATCGTCTGATCAAACAAGATGATTCTGTTCTTATTCATCCCTTTGATGACCGAAATGTAATTTGTGGTCAGGGCACAGTCGGGCTTGAGATGCTTGAACAGCTACCCCAGCTAGACTGTCTTATTGTGCCAATTGGCGGCGGCGGGCTTATCTCTGGCATTGCCATTATCGCCAAACATATTAACCCAAATATTACTATCATCGGGGTTGAGGCCGAATTATACCCATCTATGAGCATACAGCTTTCTGGCCATAAGGCGGAGTGCGGGGGTGAAACGTTAGCAGAAGGTATCGCTGTAAAAACACCTGGTCAGCTTACTGCCCCTATCATTGAGAGATATGTTGATAAGATTGTACTGGTAAATGAGCAGTCAATTGAATGGGCGGTTGGCGCGCTAGCAGAACGGCAACGGCTTATCGCTGAAGGGGCTGGTGCAGCAGGCATTGCTGCGCTGTATCAGCATAAAGGTTTATGTGCTGGCAAAAAGACTGGCATTGTGATTTGTGGCGGAAATATTGACACGCGGCTACTTAGCTCAATTCTTACGCGCAATATGATGTCAGATGGCAGGCTGGTACGATTTAGAATCGATATTTCAGATGAACCTGGCATGCTGGCAAATATCGCAGATGCAATCGGCAGTTCAGGCGGCAATATTGTTGAGATATATCATCAGCGGATGTTTTATGATGTGCCTGCCAAATTGGCAAAAATTGATGCTGTGGTTGACACACGCGGCGCTCATCATGTGCAACAAATCAAAGCCACTCTTGAAGCAAAGAATTTTGCTGTTTCTATCATTGACGAGCTAGCACAAAACAGGGTCAACTAAGTAATATCGCTGGCACAAACCGCAAAAACCAGTCAATATAGCAAGTAGCAAACGTAACGGTTGGCATCGGGGTATGGAACAGACAAACCAGATTTTTAGCATATTGCCATTACGCCTAAATTTGACCAGAGGGCAGAATTGCTCGTACCTGCCAGATCAAATTGAACAACGTATTGCAAGCGATATCACAAATCACCCATCAGTGCATGACAGGCTGGCAGAAACAGGGTTTAGGCGGATAGAAAATTGGGTCTATCAGCCATCTTGCCCACATTGTTCTGCGTGCAAGCCTATTCGGGTTCGGGCGGGCGAATTCACCCCATCAAAAACCCAAAAACGTATTCGATCAAAAAATAGCGATATTGTCTGTCAGACAGTAGGCATTAAAACGACATTAGAGCAATATTTTCTATTCCAGCGCTATCTTAGCATGCGTCACATTGATGGCCAGATGGCCAGTATGAGCTATGATGAATATCATGCGATGATTGCAAATTCGCCTATTGATACAAATCTGCTTGAATTCCGAATATCAGATACAGATGAGCTGGTTGGATGTATGTTAATAGATACACAACGTGATGGGCTTAGCGCAGTATATAGCTTTTTTGATCCTGAGCAGGATAAACGATCACTTGGAAGCTTCATGATTCTGTATTTGATCGAGCTAACTAAATTACAGCAACTTCCCTATTTATATCTTGGCTATTACATTCCGATCAGCCAGAAAATGTCCTATAAGGTCAATTATAAACCGTTCGAAATTTTTCAGCAGGGTAAATGGTGCCTGAGTTAGGTAAAACGTGCAGGTCGCGGAAAACCTGTAGGCGGTAATTTTCCACTGCCGCCACGTTTGCCTAGCCATGTAGCAAGGTCAGTCTCAGTTCTAGTCCTGCCGCCGCCCATCTGCCATGACAGCCCATCTGCACGCGAGAAGACTTTAATATCTGCTAGCTCACCATCTTTGTAGCGTTGCAGAATAACCCCTTTTCCTTTTGCAAGCTCAGGGATTTCATCTAGCGCAAACACCAGCAATTTACGATTCTGCCCTACAACGGCTACGCTATCACCATCTGCTGGAATACATCTGATAGCGCGCGCACCGCCGCCAACATTTAGCACCTGTTTGCCAGAACGTGTTTGTGCGATCGCATTTTCAATATCGGTAATCAGCCCGTGACCTGCGCTTGAGGCGATCAGAATTTTGCCAGCGCTCGCCTTAATCATTGAGACAAGCTTAATATCTGAGCCAATATCTAGCATCAGGCTAAGCGGCTCGCCAAATCCCCTGCCGCGCGGCAATTTATCAGCCGCAACCGTATAAAATCGCCCATTTTCCGCCAAAAATAATATTTTATCTGTTGTTTCAGCATGAACCGCAAATTTAGCGCCATCGCCTTCTTTGAATTTGAATTCTGTAGATAGATCAAGATGCCCTTTCATCGCACGTACCCACCCTTTTTCAGAACAGATAACCGTAATAGGCTCTTTTTCAATTAGTAAGGCATCAATATCAATGTCAATTTCAGGGGCTTCTGCGGTAGTTGTTTTGCGCAATCCCAAACTTGCGAAAGTTGATTTGACCTCTTTTAGCTGAGCATCAATGACAGACCATTGCCGTGTTTCATCTGCCATTAACGCGCGCAAATCTGTCTGTTCAGACAGCAAACTATCGCGTTCGGTGCGTAACGCATGTTCTTCTAGCTTCCGTAACGACCGCAACCGCATATCAAGAATTGCATTTGCCTGATTTTCGTTCAAACAAAAGCGTTTCATCAATTCTAGCTTTGGCTCATCTTCTTCTCTGATGATGGCAATCACCTCATCAAGATTCAAAAAGACAATCAGATAGCCCTCTAAAATTTCAAGCCGCTTTGCGATTTTATCAAGCCTGAAGGCAGAACGGCGCTGAAGCACAACCCGTCTATGGGCAAGCCATTCATTCAGCGCATCTCGCAACGATAGCACCGCAGGCCTGCCGTGCGAATCCAGCACATTTAGATTGAGCGATATTTTGGTTTCAAGATCAGTAACTTTGAACAGGCTTTCAATCACTGTTTCAGGGTCAAGTCGACGCGACTTAGGCTCTAGCACAATGCGAATATCTTCAGCAGATTCATCCCTAATATCTGCTAGCATAGGCAATTTTTTATCCTGAAGCATTTCTGCCATTTTTTCAATAAGACGTGATTTTTGCACCTGATAGGGGATTTCAGTAACAACAATTTGCCATTGCCCGCCTTTTTCACGTTCAATCTCATATCTGGCACGTAATCTGAAGCCACCTTTGCCTGTTAGATAGGCTTGGCGGATATTCTGCTCACTTTCAACAAGAATACCGCCAGTTGGAAAGTCAGGGCCTTTCACAAATCTCATTAACGTGTCGATACTGGCTTGCGGGTGTTTTATCAGGTGAATAGAGGCATCAATCAGTTCTAAAATATTATGAGGCGGAATTGATGTTGCCATCCCAACTGCAATCCCCTGAGCGCCATTTGCCAACAGATTTGGAAATCCAGCGGGCAATAATACTGGCTCGTCTGACTCGCCATCATAGGTAGGCCTGAAATCAATCGCATCTTCATCAATCCCGTCAAGCAATAGCTGGGCAAATTCAGTCATTTTTGCTTCGGTATAACGCATCGCAGCGGCGTTATCGCCATCAATATTCCCAAAATTTCCCTGTCCATCCACAAGCGGATAGCGCATAGCAAATGACTGAGCCAGACGTACCATCGCATCATAAATGGCTGCATCGCCATGCGGATGGAATTTACCCATCACGTCACCAACCACTCTGGCTGATTTTTTATACCCTTGCTGAGGGTCTAGCTTAAGCTGGCGCATCGCAAATAATAACCGCCGATGCACAGGCTTCAGCCCATCACGCACATCTGGGAGCGAACGCGAGGTTATGGTAGACATAGCATAGGCAAGGTAGCGTTCTGATAATGCGTGCGAGAACGCTGTTTTGCTTATGCCTTCTAGCTCAATAAGATCATCAGCCATGCTAGGCTCCTTCGCACATCTTCAACAGACATATCATGCCTTTATCTATATATAGAGTGTGATAACACAACATTATGTGTCTTTACAGAGTTTTGATACTAAATCTGACAATCTAAGTCTGGCAGATGGAAGCGGTTTATCAATCAATGCAAAAATGCGATTGGCCAGGAAATGCCCTGTAAGGGCTAGGCCATCTGAAAACGGGTTTGTTCTATCTGATTGTTGCTGTTGCTCATCATCTGAATTTAGCAAGAATGGCGGCAATGCCAGCATTCGGTCTGCAAATTTGCCTGCCCCCTGCTCTGTGACCGCATGGCCTGAACGCGGACTTACAAATACCAGCCCATCAGACTCGCCTGTAACAGCACATCTATCAAGCGCAAGCCCAAAACCAAGCTGTGATAATAAGGCTAGCTCCCAACGTACATAAAACGGTAGCCAGTCTTCATCAGCATCACTAAGACTAATCACATCCAATAGCGCAATACTGGCATGATATAGCTGTTCATGCGGCACTCTTTCAGGCAAGGTCTGGTCAATAAGCACACACATAGAGGCTAGTGCAGACAGCCTTACTGGATTATCTAGCACAAATGAGCTAGGTGATTTTTCAAGCTCTAGGGAAAACACCCCCAACTGTTCGTCCAGCCGAGCCCGCCAGCTTGCATGAACATGATTTCCAGCTTCCATTATCCCCCGTTTATTACGTGAACTGGCGGCATATACAAGGCCAGCATGTCTGCCTCTTGATGGGGTGAACAGACTGATAACAGCATTATTTTCGCCATGTGGTCTGGCAGATAATATAACGGCAGCTTCTGACCATTCAGGCATTAAAATCTAGTTCCCAGCTTGTATATCTGTCTTTATCTTCCATCCAGTCTTTGCGCACTTTCACAAAGCTTACCAGATGCACTTTGCGTTCAAGCATTTCTTGTAATTCATGGCGCGCCGACATGCCAATTCGCTTTAATGTTTGTCCGCCCTTCCCCAGAATGATGCCTCTATGCCCATCACGCATTACATAAATTGTGATTTTGATTTCAACAGAACCGTCTTTTTTCTCTGTCCAGCTTTCTGTCTCAACCGTTAGCTGATATGGCAATTCCTGATGCAAATTCAGAAATAATTTTTCACGCATCAATTCAGCTGCCAACTGGCGCAATGGTAGGTCAGACAGGTCATCTGGATCAAACAGATAGGGGCTAGCTGGCATCTGTTCAGCCAGCCATGATTTGGTATCTTGAATACCTTGCTCATGTTCAGCAGACACCATAAAGGTTTTCTCAAACGCAAATCTTTGGTTCATGTCATCTGCACGTTTCAAAAGCTGTTCTGGACGCGCAAGGTCAATTTTATTCAAAACTAAGGACGCTTTGACGCCTAATTCTTTCAACCGTTCAATGATAGAGGCTGTTTCATCATCTATTTGCGCACGCGCACAATCATGCAATAGCAGAATTACATCTGTGCCTTCTGCGCCTTGCCATGCCGCCTGCACCATTGCCCTATCCAAGCGGCGTTTTGGGGTAAAGATGCCAGGTGTATCAACAAAGATAATCTGCGCATTTTGATGCATTGCAATGCCTCTGATACGAGATCGTGTGGTTTGGACTTTAGGCGTAACAATAGAGATTTTTTGCCCGACCATCGCATTCATAAAGGTAGATTTTCCTGCATTTGGCGCGCCAATCAATGCAACAAATCCAGCTTTTGTCATATCATCACTCTGGCCTGACATCTCTAAAAATCCTATTTTTGCGTTTTCATAAGCGTGTCCAGCAAACTGGCCGCCGCCTCACGTTCTGCAGCCTTGATGGTCGGGCCTTCCGCCATAAGCGGTTCGACCCCCTCAATTTCAACAGAGGCTGTAAATGATGGATTATGATCTGAACCTGTTCTGCTTACCAGCTTATATCGAGGCACGCCCATTTTACGCTGAGCTGACCATTCCTGAAGCGCAGATTTCGGGTTTTCCTGTCTGTTATCTGGCATCTCATCAGGAAATTCCCAATAGCGCATGATAAATTGCCGAGCAGGTGCAATGCCGCCTTCTATAAATAGCGCCGCAATCAGGCTTTCAACCACGTCACTTTTCACAGAGGCACGTTTGCGAATATCATCGCTATTAGTTGAAATAAGCGTCGCCAACCCTGATTTATCTGCTATTTGCGACAAATACCCCTCTTGGGTAAGCGCATGAAATCGCATTGTAAGCTCGCCTTGATCTGCTTCGGCAAAGCGGCGATATAATATCTCACTAATGATAATCCCAAGCACCCTGTCGCCCAGAAATTCCAGCCGTTCATATGATGGGCGTCCAGTAACACTTTTATGCCGCAAGGCCTGTTCAAGCAGAGCATTATCGGAAAATTCAAATTCTGTAATCTCGGCTATATTTTGCCTTAGCACCTTAGCATTATCTGGTTTTGGACTCATTCGATAGACGACCCAATGCGAGAAAATCTGATAGATCTAGGCCATTTCCAGACCTCCCAAATACGGGCAGACTGATCTACACTGAAAAAGATGAATTGTGCTTTGCCAATAAAATTTTCAAGCGGCACAACCCCTACTGAACTTGACCTGCTGTCAGATGAATTATCACGATTATCGCCCATCATAAAATAATGCCCCTCTGGCACTTTGAACGATGGCGTATTATCAAAAAGCTGAACATCATTTACTTCTTGGATCGTATGTTCATGACCATCGGCAAATGTCTCACGAAAGACAGTATCAGCGGTGGACTGCTTACCTGTTGGCTGAACAGTTCCGATCAGCCGTCTTTGTACAGGCACATCATTTAGATATAATATCCCTTGCTTAACCTGAATCACATCACCTGGCAGGCCAACAACACGCTTAATATAATCGACTGACGGGTTAGATGGCAGGCGGAACACCGCCACATCACCTCTTTTGGGGGCATCTTCAAAAATGCGGCCGTTAATAGGCGCGATCCCAAAAGGAAAAGAATAACGAGAATAGCCATAGCTATATTTCGATACAAAAAGATAATCGCCAACCAGCAAAGTAGGAATCATCGAGCCAGATGGAATATTAAAGGGTTCTGCAACCACAGATCGAAAACTTATCGCAATAATACCTGCGACTAGCAATGTCTTTATAGTATCTAGGATAGTTGAGCCTGACTGCTCATCAGTTTTTGACATTATAATGTTCCTGAAATCTAACTAATCATCTGTGTTCATGCTGGCCTAGCCTCTATCGTGATAAAGGCTGATGCAAAGGGTATATCATCACTAATTGAGATATGAAAGACAGGATTGTGACCTTCTGGCATCAACGCATCAACTGCCTGTCTGCAAGCGCCATACAAGGTAAGCTGAGGCGCGCCCGAATAAGGTGTAGATAGGGTTTCAGCATGGTGCCAGCGCATCGCCGATTGGTCTGCCTGATGAAGCGCTTTATAGACAGCTTCTTTCACAGCAAAGCGCTTGGCAAGATAGGCTGGCTTATCTGCTCTGCTATCAAGCTCAGCTCGCTCAGCCTCTGTGCAGATACGCCGCGCAAACCGATCTCCAAAGCGCTCATAAATTTGCGCTATCCTGTCAATTCGGCAAATATCATGGCCAATTCCGATAATCATCTAGCCTTATCCATAAGTGAGCGCATTGACGCAATCGCCTCATCTAGACCTGTGAATATCGCCGCCCCCATTAAAAAATGTCCAATATTAAGCTCGACTATTTCTGGTATTTTTGCAATATCACCAACATTATCAAAAGTCAGCCCATGACCAGCATGCACCTCAAGCCCAAGCGATGCAGCAATCTTGGCGCCCGTCATTATCCGTGTTAATTCTTGATCACGCAGGCGTGCGTTCATCGCATCACAATACCGACCTGTATGCAATTCAACAATATCAGCCCCGATAGCCGCAGATGCGCGCAATTCTGTTTCATCTGCATCTACAAACAAACTTACCCTGATACCAGCCTGTTTTAATCTGTCTATCAAGGGGCTAAGGCGCGCTTCATAGCCAGCCACTGCAAGACCGCCTTCTGTTGTTAGCTCTTCTCGCTTTTCAGGCACGATACAGGCAGCATTAGGGCACAGTGTTTCAGCGATTGTTACCATTTCATCTGTGGCCGCCATTTCAAAATTCAGCGGTATTTCAATAGCCTGTTTTACGGCAAACACATCATCATCTAGAATGTGACGCCTATCTTCGCGCAGATGCATTGTGATGCCATCTGCCCCTGCCTTCTGAGCTAGAAGTGCAGCAGATACAGGGTTTGGATGCGCGCCACCGCGTGCATTACGAAGCGTGGCTACATGGTCAATATTAACGCCAAGACGCAATGTTTTCAAAATATCTCTCTCCTGTTATTGAGCAGAACTGCACCAACCTTATTCAGCGTCTGACAATTCAGATTTCTTCTGTTGTTTTTTCATTCGTCTTTTTTGCTTATGGTTTCGCCACCCCGTTATCAGCAAATAGCTACCACCGAAAAATACTGGCCAGCTGGCCAACGACATTACCATGCCGCCGACGGCCAAAGGCAGAATATAGTCTGCCATCACACCATGTTCATAGGTAATATCTAGCTGGCCTGCCGCAGGGCTATCCCAACCAAGCATGGGCATAATGGCCGAGCCTACTCTATGCAATAGCACAAAGATAAATGGGAATGTCCATGGGTTGCCAATCGCAGTGCCAAACAGCGCTGCCAATATATTTGCTCTGATAAGCGAGGCAAGCACAATTGCCAGCACAAAATGAAACCCGATAAAGGGCGTGAATGAAACAGCCGCCCCACAGGCAAACCCTGCTGCTATTGAATAATTTGACCCAGATAGCCGCAAAAACCGCTGAACCAAATAGTTAAATACGCGATTAAATCCTTTTTTAGGCCAGAGTATCGCCCGTATTTTGTCATTTATTGAAAGTGATTTACGTCTGCGAAACATATGTCCTGCCAGAAAATAAGATAAGATGCTTGTTAAAAGCTATAACGTTCCGCAGATTCGACAAATTTATCAGATCTGAGCACGGAAATAATATTGTTCAAATGATCAATATCTGCAACCTCAATATCTAGAATGAAGGTAAAGTAATTTAATTTTCGTTCTTCAAGCTGAATGAATGAGATATTTCCTGAATGATGAGAGATCACATTACACATGGTTGCTAGCGAGCCTGGTTCATTCAATAGCAACACCTTAATCCGCCCAGAATGGCGATGATGCGAGGCGCGCGGCCATGCAACCTCAACCCATAATTCTGGCATTTCTGCGAATTTATAGGCTGTCTCACAGCTTTTGGTATGCACTGTAACGCCAAGACCAGAATTGAAAATACCGATAATCTTGTCTCCGGGAAGCGGATGGCAACATTTAGCAAGCTGGACAGATGAGCCTTCATAATCAGAATCAAATACAAAGACAGGTTTGGGAATGGGCGTGTCTTTGGATTTTCCTTTTTTGGCATCGATTTTTGGGTGAATCTGGTCTAGCACCATTTCCTTTGTAAGGGTCTTACCTTCACCAACCAGCATATAAAGCTGTCCTAGCGAGCTTAGATTGAAAGTAAGCAATGATAATTTTAGCGCGTCCTCATCAAAGGGTTGACCACGATATCTAAACTCATCACTAAGCAAGGATTTTCCAAGAGAGGCAAATTGTTGCTGGGTTAAGGTGCGTGACATCCGCCTGATATGAGATTCAGCACGCGCTGTTTTCACAAATTCTTCCCATTCAATTTTGACTGTCATTTTATCAGAGGTAATCACCTTTACCTGATCGCCATTTTCCAGCACGGTAGATAGCTGTCTGCGCTTGCCATTTATCAGCACATGATCACAATAATCGCCCAAATCTGAATGAACCGAATAGGCAAAATCAAGCGCTGTTGCGCCGCTTGGCAGATTAAAAAGCTCTCCTTTTGGCGAAAAGCAGAAAATCTGGTCACGATATAGCTCCAACTTTGCTGCTTCCATAAATTCCACTGACCCTGTAGATTGGCCAAGCAGAGAGGTAAGCTCTCTTATCCAGCGTGTTGAATCATGTTCATCATCTTTAATGCGCGGCGGAAGATGAGTGGTTTTCTGCTCAGCGCTATCTTGTTTTATCACCTTATAGGCCCAATGAGCGGCAACCCCTTTTTCAGCCATTTCATGCATTGCATCTGTTCGTATCTGAATTTCAATTTTCTGGTTATAAGGCCCTAGCACGCTGGTATGGATAGATTGATAGCCATTCTTTTTAGGCGCTGAGATGTAATCTTTGAACCGCCCGATAATAGTAGGATATTGCTGATGGATAATGCCTAAAGTCTGATAGCAGGCCGCTATATCTGGCACGATAATCCGAAAGGCATTCACATCAAAAAGCTGTTCAAATGACATCGCCTTTCGTTTCATTTTCAGATAAATTGAATAGGGCGTTTTCAGCCGCCCCTCAACCGAACAGGCTATCCCTGCATCTTGCACCAGCGCTTCTAGCTCGCTGGCAATATCATCCAGCAGATTTTTTCCGTCACCACCTTTTTGATCAAGCAAATCGGTAATGTTATCAAGTGAATTGATAATAGAGGTACGCACTTGCGGCTGCAGTACATTAAAGCTCAAATCTTCTAATTCATGCTGAAAGACATAAATCCCCATCCTGTCTGCAAGCGGGGCAAAAATATCCATTGTTTCACGCGCTATTTTATTCTGCTTTTCATCCGACATAGACCCAATAGTCCGCATGTTATGGGTTCTGTCAGCAAGCTTGACAATCAGCACACGCACATCACGGCTTATGGCAAGCATGAATTTTCGGAAATTTTCTGCCTGTTTATTATCAAATGACTGAATTTCAATCTGGCTCAGTTTGGTAACACCATTTACCAACTCAGCTATTTTCTGGCTGAAGCGCGCACTAATGTCATCTGAGCTAACAGGGCAATCTTCTAGCGTGTCATGCAATAGTGCCGTGATCAGAGTCTGCACATCAAGCTTTAAGGCTGCCAGTATTTCGGCAACAGCGATTGGGTGCGTGAAATAGGGCTCGCCACTTTTGCGGTATTGGCCATGATGCGCATTGCGCCCAAATTCATACGCATCATTAAGCTGGGCTAGCTGGCTTTCATTAAGATATTCACCTGCTTTTGATACCAGCCTGTCATAAGCTTGGCACAGCAATTCCGATTCCTGATTTTGACTAAATGCTGTCTGGTCTGTTTGCATATGTTCGAAATGACGCCTATTTAGGTCTAACATGCAGTCATGTAGTTCATGATGCCCATTATTATCATGATACATTCACCCATAAAAATAAAGCCCCTGTTCATATCAAACAGAGGCTAGATATGTTTTGCAATTAGCGGGCTGTTACATTTCAGCATCAAGGCTGGCTGTATCAACATCTTCAAAGCCTGATGTTTCTAGCTCTGCGCCTGTGCCAACCTGCATCCCTGCATCATCAAAATCCTGATCCATCTCAGTGCCTACCATATCAGATAAATCTTCTTCTGCGATTAGGCGGGCTTCATCAGATTGTTCATGCACTTCTGGTATTTCGCTAAAACGTTGCATAGAGCGAACTAGCGTCTGCTGAACCTTATCAAGGTCAATCGTCTCATCAGCGATTTCCCGAAGTGCAACTACAGGATTTTTATCATTATCGCGGTCAATGGTTAGCAATTCACCCTTCTGAATCGCACGCGCACGGTGTGATGCTGTAAGCACAAGCTCAAATCTGTTTGGGATTTTTTCAATGCAATCTTCAACAGTTACACGTGCCATTCTTGCTCTCCTGCTATGGATGGATTAAGCGATGTACGCTCGAAGTTCGACATAATAGTGATTTCTGCACAAAAATGCAAGAATTTTTAGCATTTAGCATAAGACCTGCATGACGCCACCCGTATCGCATACAGATTTATGAGAATAGCTGACATTTCTGGCTACCATCATCTATCTTATCACAAGCTTGTCTCAGCTCATGTGCGCTCATGCTAAGCACAGGATGCCGCCAGTCAGGGGCAATCTCTGCCAGAGGATATAACACAAATTTCCGAGACGCCATGCGTGGATGTGGGATGTCCAGCCTGCTGGTGGCAAATATCGCATCATCAAACGCCAAAATGTCTAGATCAAGGGTACGCGCAGCATTTGGCACACTCCGCTTGCGACCAAAGCGCTGTTCTATTGTCTGAAGATGGTCTAGCAGTTGTTCTGCCTCAAACACTGTTCTAACAGCAAGCACGGCATTTAGATAATCAGGCTGGTCAGAAACAGGTACAGCAGACGTAGCATACCAGCTACTTTGCGCCACAATACTCAGCTCAGGACAGCCAAGTTCAAGAACTGCTGCAGATAGTGACTGATGCAGTGTAGCAAAGCCCTCAGCAACAAGGTTGCCTCCAATGCCAATAAAGGCCTGATGCGATGAAATAACCATGTCTGAAATATGCGCCTTTATCTTGCCACTATTAAATTTTATGTTAGGCATCATCTGATTGTGATAGGCTTAACCTAACGAGTTCTGCCATCTTTGGACTCAGGCTGAGTATATGGCGTTCACCAGACATATGACAATGGCTGTTTTATATATGTTCTGGGTTTATTTGAAGCTAATTTTTTACCGTAAATAATCTCACTAATACATTGTTAAAATTAAATTTTTGGAATAAAAATGTCTGACGAAAAAATAGCACTCTTTATTGATGGATCAAATTTTCACGCAACTACAAAACTAATGAATCTTGATATTGATTATATCAAATTACTTCATTATTTCAGAGAATTAGGGACGTTAATTAGACCCTATTATTATACAGCTCTGCCAGATAGCACAGAAGTTAGCAATCTAAAACGGCTAATCGATTTTCTGGATTATAATGGCTATATGATTGTAAGCAAAAGTACCAAATCCTTTATCAATCAGGTTACCGGTGAAAAACGCACAAAAGGTAATATGGATATGGAATTGGCGCTTGATATGCTAAAATTGGCGCCGCATATTGATCATGCTTATTTATTTTCAGGCGATGGCGATTTTTGCCGTCTTCTTGAAGATGTACAGTCAATGGGGGTACGTGTGACGGTGGTCTCCTCCACAAAAACAAGCCCAAATATGGTCGCTGACGAGTTGCGGCGCAAAGCAGATCATTTTCTGGAATTGGGCGATATTTTCTCGCAGATAGGCCGATAACATGGCATCTTCATCTAGCCAGCTAGATTATGTTGCGCCGAAAACGTGCACAAAATGCACTCGGCTTGCCAAGTTTATAAACGAGCAAAAAATCGCACACCCTCAGTGGCATAATGCCCCTGTGCCGTCTTTTGGGCCGATTGATGCTGAGGTGCTGGTGGTGGGTCTTGCGCCAGGTCTGAGGGGCGCAAATGCCACTGGCAGACCCTTTACAGGTGATTTTGCGGGCAATGTGTTATATCAAACGCTCGCCAGCCATCATTATACAAACAGTACCTTTAAGCCAGATGGCAATGATACTCTATCGCTTAATAATATCCGCATCATCAATGCTGTACGGTGTGTGCCGCCGCAAAATAAACCTGTTGCAAGCGAAATTCAGAATTGCCGTAGCTATCTGACCACAGAATTACAGCAAATGACTAAGCTAAAGGTTATTTTTGCACTTGGTCGAATTGCCCATGATACATGTTTGACACATTTTAAGCTGAAAAAATCTGCCTATCCGTTCTCGCATGGCAGTGCGCATCACCTGCCAAACGGATTATGGTTGCTCAGCTCATATCATTGTTCACGGTATAATATTCAAACCAACCGCTTGTCTCAGCAGATGTTTAGTGACGTTGTGGGCAAGATTGCTACTTATATCTAGCCCCTGCGCAACAGGCGGTTTTTCTGGCGTGACCAGTCTCTATCTTTCTGCACTTCTCGCTTATCATGCTTTTTGCGGCCTTTTGCCAGACCAAGCATAATTTTAGCGCGTCCTTTATCATTAAAATACAGAGACATAGGCACAATAGTCATACCATCACGTCTTATCATTCCCAACAGCTTATCTCGCTGTTTTTTTGAGACAAGCAATTCACGGATTCGTTTTGGTTCATGATTGTCGCGTGAGGCTGGATAAACAGGAATATTGGCATTGATAAGCACCAGCCTTCCCTGCTCTTCAGTAGCATAGGATTCTGCGATACTTGCTTTTCCTGTTCGCAAGGATTTTACTTCGCTACCTGTCAAAATAAGACCAGCTTCTAAGGTATCATCAATCTGATAATCGAATCTTGCCCGTCTATTTTCAGCAACGCGACCTGAAGAGATCGCCATATATTATCCTCCGATCGGATGGTTAGCCAGTCTGGCTATATCAGCTTGGCAAAGCGAAGCGCATCTTCAACCAGTGTTTTCGAGCTATCGTCAATTTCGACCAATGGCAATCGTGCCTGTGGCAAGCATAGGCCAAGCAATGAGGCGGCATATTTTACAGGCCCTGGACTGGCCTCACAGAAAAGCGCGCGATGTAATGGCATGAGTTGCTGATGTAATTCAAGCGCCCTAGCTGTATCACCAGCCGCCCAAGCACGATGAAGCTGTGAGCATAAGGCAGGAGCAACATTGCTTACTACCGAAATACAGCCATGCCCCCCAGCCGCAAGATATGGCAGAACAGTCGCATCTTCACCAGAAAGCTGACAAAAATCATTGCCTAAAATATTCAGCAGATGGGTTGGACGCGCACATTCTGCAGTAGCATCTTTAATACCTGCAATCTGTGGATGTTTTGATAATTCAGCCAGTACATCATCATCTAGCCTAACAATTGACCTGCCCGGAATATCATAAATAATCAGCGGGATTGAGATCGCGTCTGCGACTGCCGTGAAATGAGCAGCAAGACCTTTTTGGGTGGGCTTATTATAATAAGGAGACACCACCAGAACAGCATCAGCCCCAACCTGTTCTGCATGCTGTGCCAGCCTGACAGCTTCAGCTGTGCTGTTTGAGCCTGCCCCTGCGATAATCGGCACTCTGCCTGCTGTTGCCTCAACACAAAGCTCGACAACCCTATCATGCTCTTCATGGCTTAGGGTTGGCGATTCGCCTGTAGTACCAACAGGCACAAACCCGTCTGTGCCTTGCTCTATCTGCCAGTCCAGCAGACGCTGAAACGCATCTTCATCCAGATTACCATCAGCCCCGAAAGGCGTGATAAGCGCAGTGTATGAGCCTGAGAAAGCTAGGTGCGGGTAAAGCGAAGCCATGATAGTTTATCCTGTTTGTTACATCATTCTTGGTAGTGGCTATCTTAGTGCCAGTAACTGATAGTCAACGCTATTACCATATATGATGCGGCGCAAAAAGGAAAATCCTGCACCCCGCCTATAGGCTTGCAATCACAGGCCAGCTATATCAGTATGGGCTCATGCCACCTATTCTAAGTTTGATTTCGGAAAAACACCAGTATGGTCACCATTGATGATATTAAGACTGCACAAGATCGCATTCAATCCAGCATTCAGACAACCCCGTTACTAACATCTGATAGGCTGAACAGCCTGTTGCCATTTGATTTATATCTTAAAGCAGAACCTTTGCAACGCACTGGCTCATTCAAATTCAGAGGCGGCTGTAATGCGGTATTTTCATATCCTGATACATCAAAGCCAGTAATTGTATTTTCAAGCGGAAACCACGCTCAGGCAGTGGCGCTAGCCTCTAAATTACGCGGTCGGATGGCTACTATCATTATGCCAGAAGATGCGCCAAAAGCTAAAATTAACGGCACAAAAGCCTATGGTGCGGAGGTAGTTTTATATAATAGATACACTGAAAGCAGAGAAGATATTGGCAATAGGCTAGCTTCAGAGCAAGGCGCACAGCTGATAAAACCGTATGATGATGAGGCTGTAATCGCTGGTCAGGGCACCGCAGGGATTGAGATTTGCAGACAGGCAGAACAGGCCAATATCACCTTAGATCATTATATTTGTTGTTGTGGCGGCGGCGGATTGCTTGCAGGCACAGCCACTGCTATCTCGCATTATTCTAACAATACCTGCCTTTATTCTGCCGAACCAGAGGCATGTAATGATACTCAGCGTTCATTACAAGCGGGCAAACGGCTATCCAACCCTCCAGATGCAAGATCAGTTTGTGATGCGATTGTCACCCCTTGTCCTGGCGAAATTACATTCCCGATTTTGCAGAAAACAGGCTGTTCTGGGCTGTCTGCATCAGATGATGATGCCCTGCATGCAATGCATGTGGCATGGTCATTTTTCAAGCTTACAACTGAGCCAGGAGGGGCAATTGCGCTAGCATGCGCCTTAACCCCTGAGTTTTTATCTCGCTTTGATGGCCAGACCAGACGCCCTACCGTATGCGTGATGGTATCAGGCGGCAATGTAGATAACACTGTATTTTCAAGAGCGTTAGACCAACATCTACGCTTCTAGGAACGCATTCTGCTCATATTACTGTCAAATAGTGGCTGTTTCTGCATGGTTGCGGAAATATCATCCCCAAGCACTTCAACGCTCCATCCTGCCTCATTATCTGCATATTCTTTTGGCACATATCCCATCGCAATAGACACTGACGAGCCATGCGCATATCCGCCAGATGTCACCCAACCGCATACAGTGCCCTGATATGAAATTGGCTCATCCCCAATCACATCTGCATCTGTTGCATCAATGATAAAGCTTCGTAAGCGATAGGCACCATCATTTTCATCTCGTGCCTTTGTGGCAGCGGCCTTACCAATAAAATCAGCAGGCTTGTCATAAGCAACAAATCTGTCCAAGCCAGATTCATGCGCAAAATAAATAGGTCTGTATTCCCGTGCCCAGCTTCCATAATTCTTTTCAAGGCGCAACGCATTTAATGCCCTGCTTCCAAATAAAGAAATATTAAATTCAGCTCCTGCATCCATCAAATCATGATATAGCCTGCGCTGATATTCTGGCTTGATCCAAATTTCATACCCTAAATCACCTGTATAGCTCACCCGCCCCACAATCGCTGGCACCATTCCCAAATCAATCATCTTAATGGCCATAAAGGGGAAATTCTCATTGCTCATATCTTCTTGGGTTAGCTTTTGTATAACCTTGCGTGATTTTGGCCCTGCAATGGTCAGCCCCACCAGCCCCAATCCTTCTGCCTTTATAGATATGTCTGGATCGCCCAAATGCTGGTCAAACCAGCGCATATGATAGGATTCAGCTAGTCCTGAGCCGATAATCAGAAAACTGTCATCTTGCAGGCGTGCAACAGAAAAATCGCCTATCACGCGGCCATCTGTTTTCAGCATTGGCGCTAGCGTCATCCGCCCCTTAGCAGGCAGTGTGCAGGCAAGCATTTTATCCAGCCATGCCTCTGATGCATTTCCAGTCACGCGATATTTTGCAAAATTTGAGATTTCAGATAGACCCACAGACTGCCGCACAGCAGATACTTCTTGTGATACAGGCTCAAAATCAGTTGAACGCCGCCATGAAAACTGCTCTTCGACACCATCTGGCGCATACCATAATGCTGTTTCCAAACCAAAGCTTGCACCAAATTGCGCGCCTTTTTGCTTAAGCTCATCATAGATTGGCGTGGTATGCAGCGGTCTGGCGGCGGCTAGCTCTTCATTTGGAAAGCGAATAGAAAAGCGGCGAGAATAATTTTCCCTTACCCTAGCATTAGTATAGGCCATATTTGCATAACTGCCAAATCGGCTAATATCCATCGCCCATATATCAAGGCCTGGATCGCCATCAACAATCCAATTTGACAAGGCAAGCCCCACACCGCCGCCTTGCGAAAAGCCCGCCATCACCGCACATGCCGCCCAATAATTTGTCATCCCCTTAATAGGGCCAATCAAGGGATTGCCATCAGGGGCAAAGGTAAAGGGCCCATTGATGATCTGTCTGATACCTGCATTCTGAAAGGCAGGGAAATGCTGGAATCCAACTTCAAGAGACGGCGCAATTCTGTCTAGATCAGGTTCTAGCAATTCATGGCCAAATTCCCATGGGGTATTTTGTTCAGACCATGGGACACAGGCTTTCTCATAAGTGCCCATCAACATGCCGCCACGTTCCTGACGTAGATAAATCTCGCCATCAAAATCAACGGCATGAAGCACTTCTTCGCCAGTATTTTCATTTATCTCTGCGACTTCAGCCATATCTTCTGTCAATAAATACATATGTTCCATTGCCAGTACGGGCAACTCTAGCCCAACCATTCGGCCAACCTCTCTTGCCCACAGCCCGCCAGCATTTACCACATGCTCTGCGATAATCTCGCCCTTATTGGTTTGAATATGCCATGTGCCATCTGCGCTCTGGCTAAGAGAGTCAACTTTGGTATGGGTTTCAACCACTGCGCCATTTATCCGTGCAGATTTTGCGTATGCATGGGTAACCCCATAGGGATCACAATGCCCATCAAGCGGGTCATAAAGCGCACCTACAAATTGGGCTGGGTCTAGCAACGGCATACGATGAGCAGCCTCTTCAGGAGACAAAATCTCAAGACCATCCATGCCAAGATATTTGCTTTTCGCATACATTGCCTTAAGCCAGTCAAACCGCTCTTGCGTGGCAGCAAGCATTACCCCACCTGTCCTATGCAGGCCAATATCCTGACCAGAAATCTCCTCAATCTCTTTATATAGCGAGATGGTATATTGCTGTAATTTTGCGACATTCGGATCGCCATTTATGGTATGCATCCCGCCTGCTGCATGCCATGTAGAACCTGAGGTAAGATCAGACCTCTCAAGCAACATTACATCACGCCACCCTCTTTTGGTAAGGTGATATAATACTGATGCCCCAACAACACCGCCCCCAATTACAACAACTCTTGCTTGTGATTTCATTTGCTCTCTCTTTTCCTTCAGGCCAGCCATATGTTACGTGCTAGAAATCTGTTGGCGCGCCACCTTGCTCAATTCGTTTTGCCATAAACGCCTGTAATTCCTCATCAATCGCAGGATCAAGTGCTGGCGGCACAAATTCATCAATAATCTGCTTATAGGCATTATGCGCCCTGTCATGCGCCCATAACGCACCTCTATCTTGCCAATTTTCAAAATTAGACCAATCTGAAATTAGCGGGTTATAAAATGCATCCTTATAGCGTTTTTGGGTATGCTCACAGCCAAAGAAATGCCCATTAGGGCCTACGTCTTTAATGGCTGAAACAGCCAGCTCATCCTCATCTATTTTAACAGGCCGTTGCATATAGAGTATTTGCTGCAGCATTTCGCAATCAAGCACAAATTTTTCCATGCTAGCAGACAACCCACCTTCAAGCCAGCCTGCCGCATGATAAATGAAATTAGCCTGTCCAGAAATCACACCATTTAAGGAAAAAGCAGATTCCCACATGGCCTGCGCATCTGGCGCATTCGCTGCATTCGCATTAGACCCGCGCCATGGGACATTATAATAGCGAGCCATCTGGCCAGACATCTGCATAGCACGGATATATTCTGGCGTGCCAAAGGCAGGCGCCCCTGTGCGCATATCCACATTTGATGTAAAAGCACCATACACAATTGGCGTACCTGGATTGATATGTTGCAATAGCGCAATACAGGCAAGCGATTCAGCATTTTGCTGGACGATCGCCCCTGCGATTGTAACAGGCGCCATTGCCCCTGCCAGCGTAAAGGGTGTGATAAATACGGGCTGATTCAATCTGGCCATCCGCATCGCACCATCCAGCATAGGATAATCATGTTTTAAGGGTGAAGATGAATTGATATTGGTGAATAATCTCGGCGTTGAGAAAAATGTGTCATGGTCTATACCAGAGGCAATCCGTGCCATTTCGACCACATCTTCAACCCGCTCTTTACCAAGTGAATAGGCATGGATGACCTTATCGCTTAGCGTTAGCATATCATAAGCGCAATACAAGTGGCGCACAGAGGCATGAATATCAACAGGCTCAACAGGATAGCCTGTTATCGCATGAATACAGTTAAAAGCCTGACTTAACTTAATTAAAGACTGATAATCCCCACGATTGCCAATACGCCGCCCGCCTTCTAAATCCATCACATTGGGGGGCGAGCCAACACAGCCAAACACAAAATACCCGTCACCAATTTTGATTTTATGGTCTGGATTACGGGGCGTCATGGTAAAAGAAGAAGGCGCTTTTTTGACCTGTTCAACTACCCAATGCCTGTCCATCTTCACCTGCTGGGTTGTAAAATCAACATCACATCCAGCCTCAGCCAATATCGTGCAAGCGTCATCATTTAAGAACAAAATCCCTATCTTCTCAATGACATCTAAGCTTGCCTCATGAATAGCCTCGATATGGTCTTCACTAAGTGGCTGAGCAGGCTGGTCACAATAACGCGGCACTACCCAGTCAAGCTGGCCATCAAGAAATTTTCGCTGTCTTGCTCCGTCTGCATTACGGCGCTTATGCCTGCGCTCCGCCATTGGCTATCCTTTGCCCGCACTCAATTGCTATGAGAGGCATCTATCCCCTAGCGAAAAGGCTAGCGTTACCATATTGGCTTAATGTCTCAATTAAGACTGTGAATTGTATCTATTCGCCCTTGCGTTTGGCTAGGCATTTTGTTGCATATTTCGGGTGCCGCGCGGGTCAACCCAGCCGATAGTGCCATCATCTCGAAGATGCACCATATTCAACCCCATATGTTGTGCATTTCTGAACAGCAATGAGTTATCACGACTTAATTCAAGTCGCATGACGGCCTGCTCAACACTAAGACATTCAACTTCATAGCTCAGCTCAGCAATGATAGGCAATGCCTCCTCTTGCGTTTCATCTTCAGCATTATCATCATTATCCTGATGGTCAATGCTGGCATATACCGCCATTGGTGCCATCAATACATCTGCTGTCATGTCAGCGGCCATGCCTCTATGGTTGCGAAGCCTGCGCTTATGCCTGCGAAGGCGTTTTTCGGCATGATCAATTGCTTCTTCAAGCGCTATATTTGCCTCGCGCCCAGAGCCTGTTGATTCTAACTCAATTCTGTTGGTTAAATTCACTCGTATTTTCACATCAAATCCAGCATCAGATTTTTCAAGCGTTATATGGCCACTAATAGCGTTTTTGAAATATTTTGAGATTACAGCTTCAAGAAGTTCATAAGCCAGCTCTTGAAATGCCGAACCAGTATCCATATTTTTGCCAGAAATGCTGATATTCATTGCGTTTGCCTCCAGTTAAGTTTCATTCATACGAGACGTGATTTATCATACGCCCTTTTTTGTATGTATAAACGCAAACGCGTTGATAGCAATTTTGAAAAAAGGGTTCTGTGTATGATTAGCCCATACATCAGCATGACATTTATTCCGCATAGTGACAAGTCATCTTAAAAACTGGCCATTTCGGCCAATGACCCTCTTATCAATGAGCAATCAGGCTAACCGAACAATCTGAACATAGCCTGTCAAATAGCTATCGCCATTTCCTGTCTGAAGCCTAGAGACAGCCGCCCTTCTGTTACATGGCGCACGCCATGCAACGGTCTGTCTGCCTCATTCTCAAGCCCATAAAACCCTGGAGCTGGCAAAATTACTAGCCTGCCTGGCCTATCATCAATTACCACCGCATTACTGCCTTGCCTGTCCGAGCAGGTAAATAGCTCTGAAGTGCCTGCAAGGGTGATGATAAAGACAAAATTACGATATTTCGTGCTGTCTTTATGAATTCCAATCCCTTTGCTAGCTTTGGGATATTTCTGGATTGCAAAATCATTTATCACAAAGCTACCCTCGCATAGATTGGGCAGTGTTAAAGCAGCATCAGCTACCAGCATTTCAAGCATCTTTGCGCAATCCGAAAAATGTCCTGTAAGAGGCGCAGGAAAGCAAATATCAAAATCCTGATAGATGTTATTACCTGCTACTTCACGTGCTTTGCGAAATGAAAGAGTTTCAGATTGCGCTATCATGGCCGCAATTTCAACATCTGAGAAACACTCAATAGCGGCAAAATGCTGTGTTTTCAGCTGACTGATAGAGGCCAAAAAAGCAGCTTTTCTGGAATCTGACGCTAAAAACAAGTTCATCTATCAGCCCATAGAATTTTCATCATGGCTAGGCAGATTAGGAATAAAGTCAACACTGGTTTTACATTTCATACATACCAGCCCCTTTTTGCGGCGGTGGCGTTTCACATCAAAACAGCCATTTGGACAGCGCATTATCCAACGCTCATCTGAAAAATTCAGACTATGACATCTGGTTGCGGTGCATCCTATCTCTCTGGCTTTTTGTCGCCAGACAGAATCATGCCCATGTCCTGCACCTACCAACGCATGGGCTATTTCATGCAATATCGTATCCGTAATATGGGCAAGCTCTGCATGGCGAACATAATGACGTGATAGTGAAATTGTTTTCTGCCTAAAATCACATAAGCCTGCACGCCTGCGCGCATGATCATATTTTATCTTCCAGCCTGAAAGGCCATGCTGTTGCATCAACCTATAACCAAGATCAAGCACGTCTTTTAATGGTCGGGTGCGGTGAGTATCTGAAGTGTCTGACAGAGGCATGTTCACATGAATTATTTGAATGTTTCAGGTGGTTTAACAGCAGATCCGAATTGCCTTGAAATCTGGACAATCAAATGCCCCAGACTTTCCGCATAGCTTCTTGGTATAAACAGTAAAAATGCGTCATCTGCTAGCTTTAGCAGATGCACTGGTATATGATGCATACCCGTTGCCATCAAACTGCCAACATCGCATGTAAGATTGGCAGAGGTCAGACGCCGTAACAGCTCAACCGCGCTACCCCCTGCTATTTTCACAACAGCGCGACTTCCTGTCAAATCTAGCGGATAGAATTTATCAAACACAGACGCATGTTTCTCGGCTTTCTTAGCTGAAACAATCCATATTTTGGTTGGTTCAACCCGCAATGCTAGCTGTTTTGCATCCCCTTTCACAAAACAAGATGGCGCTGGTAGTGCAAGCTTAAACTGGCTGGTAAGGGCTCGCTTAAACGCCATATTCTGGCTATCAAAAAAGGCATATTGGGTAATATGCGCGCCCATCATCTCGCAAATAGTCACGGTTGCTTTGCGTTGGGTAGCGGCACTATCTGCCACCAGATGCGTCAGCCCCATGTGCTCTGGCTGTTTTTTCTGGATATTAGCCATTCTGCCTGCCTCCTGTAGGGTCATACATATGTGGGCTGACAATTTCTGCTTCAACAAAGCTATCTCTGACAGGATCTGCAATTATCACAGTTTTATCTTGCCATTTCTGATAGCCGCCAGTGGCAAAGCCAAGCCCAATCCAGTGACCAATAGC
>CBFHYU010000028.1:0-25936 GCA_965660165.1 Puniceispirillaceae bacterium (SeqCode) | reverse complement strand
CATATACCAGTGTACGTCAGCCACCCAAACTGTCAACAGTCATAAGTCCAGCCAGCAATAACATTGGGCGCATAATAAGGTGCAACACACGCCCAATCGCCTATTTGTTATCTGCCATCACACGGAAAACACTGGAAAAAATAAATTATGAAAATGCGCTTTTTGCGCCGCCCGATTTTTGTGTTTTGAAGATTGAGCTATTATCTTCTGCTGGCGGCAATGGCATAGATACTGGCACGTTTTCAACACGAGGTTCAGTGATGATTTTGCCTGTGACACGGCGTGCTTGCAGGTCATCCCAGAATTTTCTCTGGCCAAGCGCATGAATATATGAGCCAGCCCCTAAAATTGGCCATGCATCTGCACTGGCTAGCTCATAAAATAAAATCAGCCTGTTTTTATCGCTCATATTCGGGGCAGAGCCATGAAGTGTTCTGACATGATGCACCGTCATAGACCCTGCTTTTCCTGTCAGCGTCACAGCCTTTTCTGGCTCAAATAGCGGGTCATCAGGGTTTATCGCGCCGCAAAAAATGTCATTATGTTTGTGGCTTAACACAGGACCTTTATGAGAGCCAGGCATCACCATCAGCGGGCCATTATCGGCCGTTACATCTTCTAGCATGATGCCAAATGCAAGCAAATCATCATTGGTATGAGGATAGAATGCCCAATCCTGATGCCATTCAACAGCCTGTCCACCACCTGGTGCCTTTGTGTTTAGCTTAGCGGTAATAAGCGTTGTATTCTCGCCTAGCAGGTCAGTTAATACCTGTGTGACATTTGAGTTTGTCAGCACCTCCCAAAAATAAGGGTCTTGCTTATGCGGCAATTTAATCCGTGTTAATCTGGGGCTAGCCCTGCTATGGCCTTCGTCCAAATCATAAGCATCGTTGCTTTCAGTGATATATTTTGATTTTTCTATCAGCCCATAGGTGATATTCTGTAATTTCTGCAATTCTAAATCAGTCAGCACATTTTCGACCAGCAGATAGCCGTTTTCCTGATAAAAGTCTTTTTGATCCTGTGATAGCATTGCAACGCCTCCCCCTAATCAAAATAGATAAGTATGATAAGTCACAGATTTAGTGTGTTCCGTATCATTTTACCCTGTCAAGGCTGATGAGATATTATATTTCGCGTCTATAATGGATTGCTCTTTTTGAATAGGGACCTGGCGTGACGCCTTTCAGGCGGGTAATTGCGCCTAGCGTCTCAAGTTTCTGCATAATGGGGCGCACCTCGCTTTTTGAGCATTTTCCCTGCTTGGCGGCAACCGAAGATGGCCAGACAAATATCTCATCTTTGGGAAATCTGCGTTTGATTTTGTTCCACATAAAAATCAGGTTTTTATCATCACTATCAATAATTGCAGCCTCTACCATATTTAACGCCAGATAATGCGCCATCTGCTTTTCAAGATAGTCAAATAGCCGTTTGATTTGCGTGTCAGTTGGGGTCAAAAAATTATGTTTGACCATCAGCTGAACAACCCTGTCCGTAGCTGTTTCAGGCGCACGGTTTTGCTCGGCAAGCTCAAAGGCTATCTGTTTAACATCAGCAAGCAAGGCATGATTCTGGATGATATCTGATCCGTCATCCCGTGCTAGCTTATCTGGCTGTTCATTTTGATGGGGCGCAGCTGGCATATTGCGCAACTTAGCGGGCATAACACCATCAATACGCTTATAAAACTCTGGCATTGACGCAATATTGCCTGTGATAATCTCGGCATAGATATTTCTATGTATCGGCTTTGCCTGCCTGTCAAAGGCCGAAACCCATGCGCTATATCTACGCTCCATATCAGGGAAGCTGGCCGCCATATGTTGCGAATTTCCCTTACAGAGTATTTTCTGGATAGCTGTCCATTCAAGCAATGCCAGTAATGGCAAGTTGCTATCAAAAAAACGCGGTGCGATGTGTACTTCCATCTATAGCCCCATATCTGACATGATTACAGCCCCGAACATGGTCATCACCTAGCCGATAAATGCTACGGTACTTATAAATACCCTAAACGTATCAAACAATATTAAACTTTATGCAGGCGTATTTTTTAGCGGATTTTCCTGTTTTTAGGATAAACATTTGAAATAGGGTTTGACTTCTCCAAGACATATTTTAGGCTTGAGCATGAACTCAGCTTTTGGGGAAATCAGATGAATAAAGCCAATCTTGATAGCAATGTTTTATCTGCAAACGGACCTGCCTCTACTTTGGGAAGCCGTATTTTTGAAGCACGCAAAAATGCTGGAATGAGCCTGCAGATGTTATCAAATCTAGTCGGTGTGAAAGCATCAACACTAAGTGCGTGGGAAAATGACAGAAGCGAGCCAAGAATAAATAAGCTTGTTGCTATGGCAGGCATTGTTGGCGTGAGCCCGACCTATTTTATTGCTGAAGAGGGCAACGCTGGTGAAGAGGTTAAATCTTCACGAGGCCGAAATGAAAAATTGCTAATGTCTCTTAAAGAAGAGCTTAACCTTATCAGTGAACAGCAAAAGCTTCAGAATAAACGTCTGAAAAAAATAAATTCGATTATTCAAAAATTATAGGCTGACCAACCGTCAACCATATCATTTCATTCTAAAATCAGTGTGACAGGATTTACAGCTATTCGCCACCTGCTTAATCGCAGCTGTTAGCCCCGCCCTATCCTGAGCCGCAGCAGCGTTACCCGCACTTAGTGACGCACGTCTGAAGACATCAGCTTTTTCGGTAAAGCTGGTAAAATCAAGCCATATTTCGGGGCGCGCTTGCGAGGGTTTTTGCATACTGCCTTCGGGGAAATATGAAGGCATTTCCTCAGCCCATTTTGCCAAATCGCCAGCAATTTGTTCAGCCTCGTCAAACTGTCCTGCCTGTGCATACCCTATAAGGCGTTTAAGCTGTTTCTGGCTGTCAGAAAATCTATCCATCCTGTCTTTAACAATGCCACTAGCCCCCTGATGCGCAACCGCAACAGACCCTAACGCTACCAGCATTAGCGCCAGAATTACCAATGGCATCATTGCAATAGATTTTTGCTGCAACAGGTAGGACATCATGTTAATGACAGGCTTTGCCTAGCGCCTTTAAGCGCCAGTAATTATAGGGCAAAGGCGCCAGAAACCCTGCCAGAAGCATAAATGGCACGACCCACCATGTAAGCATTGCCCCGCCTGTCAACATAACATCTGTGATATTCATCGCAGCTTCCATCGCGATCATTGAGATTAGTGACATGCCAATAGCGGTTTTGAACGCAAGCGAAAATGCCATCTGACGGGATAAAATAATCGTCTCAAGAATGATAGAGGTAATCAGCCCGTTTATGATCGCAAGCGTCATAATCGCCAAAACAGGCCAGTCAATACCATTAAATTGAAAAAAGGCTATGGTGCCAAAATCACCTATGGAACAGCCTATCAAACACCACATTGTGTTGTATGAGGCTCGCCGCCATGTATGTTTACACTGCCAGTTAATCGAAAGCTGTTGCGCTAAAACTGTCATTTTGCCCTCCATGTGGGAAGTATGTTAAACTCTCCCCTAACAGAAAGGTCAAGGGGGATCATGGATGAATATTGGACATGCAGCAAAATTATCTGGTCTTACGGTTAAGACAGTTCGATATTATGCCAATATCGGACTAATTACGCCAGCGACAGACAGTCAGACAGGCTATCGAAGCTTCTCACAAGATGACATCGCAAAATTGCAATTCATTGGCAAAGCACGGCGATTTAACTTCACCATTCCCGAATGTAAAGAGCTTTTATCTCTGTATCAGGATAAGAACAGGCCTAGCTCTGAGGTAAAAGCCCTTACCCTTGAGAAAATCACACAGATTGATAAAAAATTAGAAGAATTGACCATGCTAAGAGACCAGCTATTTCATCTGGCGCATCATTGTCATGGGGATGACCGCCCTCAATGCCCTATTCTGGATGCGCTATCTGAAGCATAACAGCATAATCATTTAAGAATTAGAGACTGCTATTTGGCAGTGGGCATTCTTGGCAAAGCGGTAATCTGCAAAGCGATTATAGCAAATAGTGGCAATCTGTTTTATCAGTGGCAGGCTTGCAAATACAGCAAGCCAGCGCCATTTGGGCAATTCGCGCCAGATAGCACAAAATGCATCAACCCCTTGAACATAGCCCAAATTCGGTATCTTAGCATGTAGGCGGCGCAATGCGTCTGCTTGAGTGATCGGCAGATTGTCAAGATGATGCGGCTCGCTTGCAATATCTAGCCAGATAAATCTATTTTCTGGTGCAATCCGCTGATAATAGCGAATCTCTTTGCTACATAAGCCGCATTTGCCGTCATAATAGACTATTATCATCTCAACCCTCATTTACTATAATTTTTAAGATGGGATGATACATGCTGAAGAAAAGGCAGAAAGGCCACATTTCTATTATCAGATGCATTTGTGATAGCAGTGCATTTTATGCATCACCATGAACAGATTTTGGCAGTATGCCGTCGCGCAGAAATAGCTTTTAATCATTCCATCAGGAATTTCACAGCCGTGAGCCCTGTTATAGATCACTCTTCTCCCCATTTGTGATTTACTCTGATCAGAAGCACAGGCATTTCCCTGCTGCTTCTGGCCAGAGATTTAAGAGAGGTTATTTTTGGCTTTGAAGCAGGAATACTGGCTGGTCATTCACATTTTCAACCACAATATCAAATTCTTTCTGAAGTGTGCTTCTTGCGGTATCTGACAATTCTACCATCAACAAATCTTTACCCACATCTGCATTTGCTGGGGTGCCTGTCAGCACGCCATCATCAGATAAAGATAGCCACTCAGGGCCTGAAATCATACGGAATCTCAGCGCATCTCCATAGGGCACGTCAATATCATCTACTTCTAGCTGAAATTCATAGGCCTCATCTTGTATGGCAGGCGGCAGACTATCTGTAATGAAAAACGGATCATCATTGGTATTAAATACGGTGATGGTAAAGCTGGCATCATCTGACTTGCCGCCAATATCTGTTACACGCACCTGTATATCAACATCCCCAACATCGCTATTTTGTGGTATGCCCTCCAGCAATCCTGTTCTGCTGAGTTTCAGCCATTGCGGCAATGAGATGATGGAAAAAGACACTCTATCCCCATACGGGATATCAATATCATCAACTTCTAGCTGAAAGCTGTAAGATTGATCTTCATACGCTGCATAAGGAGCCGTTTTAATATGATGGCTGGTAGCAGATGATAGTATCTCAGATGCTTTCTGACCAACACTAGCCAATATGCCATTCCCAGAACAGCCAGCCAACAGACATGAACCCAACAATACAGGTAATATTCTAGCACAAATCATCTATCGTACCTTTAACGACTCTCATTTCTCACACAGTTATTGCAAGCAGAATATAAGGAATCTGAAAAATTACAATTTATATTATGGGCTATAACGCCATAATGGATAATTGCATTAGCTTGCTATGTTAGCCCTAATGTACTGGAAATAATGGCAAGATAGCTTATCAATGGCTCAAAAAAATAGTCCCACCAGTAGCCGATAATCGTCTCAAGCCATGCAGGCATTACCAAATCCTCACCTATTTCGGCGCAGTGTGACACGCAAATATCACTCATTGCCGCCAATCTTAATGTGACGCTACTCTAAAATATCTGGTGTTGCTGTCAAAATCGGCAATGCTATTCATGCCTTTCGGCTAAATCTTAATCGCCCTACCATAGAATTTCAAATTGCGTCATGGAGGGCATTATGCGGTTTATCTATATAGTCATGAGTCTGTTTATCTTAATCAGCGGCGCGCGAGCTGACCCTATTCATGAGGGCGCAGCAACAGGCAACCTGATAGCTATTGAACAAGCACTTGCAGATGGCGCTGATATTGATGTGCGTGACAGTGAAGGCAGAGCGGCTTTGCATGTTGCGGTGCTGTTTAATCAGGCAGATTCGCTTGGCTATTTGCTGGATAAGGGCGCCGATATTGAAGCTGGCAACAGCATAGGCTGGCGGCCATTACATGCCGCAGGCAGGTGGAACAGGATTGGCGCAATGAAGCTATTATTGGCGGCTGGCGCAAATGTAGATGCTGATGATAATTTTGGCGGCTCAGCCTTGCATCTTTCTGCACTATTTGGCAAGGCAGATGCGGTATCTGTATTGCTTGAACATGGCGCCAACTTTGATTTGCAAATGTTAGATGGCTCAACACCGCTTCATTGGGCAGCCTATAGAGGCCATGACCAGATCATTGCTGATTTGCTAGCCCATAATGCTAATCCAAATATCGTTAATAGCATAGGATTAAGCCCATATGATTTGGCTGTAAAGCTTGGACATGACACAACTGCCACCTTGCTTGAAAAAGCTATGATTGCAAACAGCGCCTAATTGCTCTGCTTACCAGATTTGCGCATGAGCTAGAGGTTAATTCAGATATGCGCAAGATGGCAGGCTAGCTAAAATACTCATTTTACCAAAATTGACTGTAATTTGTTCAAATTGTTCCGCAAAGTAACAAAACATCTGGACAATCTGTCAGCATTATGGGATTGGAGAGGCAGGTCATCTGTTTTTTGGCCTGGTATGCAGTTTTCGTTCGATTGAAACAAGGTTGCTTGCCAAACACCTTTTCAATCGGAGTAAGATAATGAATACAGGTACGGTAAAATGGTTTAATCCAACTAAGGGTTACGGGTTCATCAAGCCTGAAGGCGAAGATAATGATGTGTTTGTGCATATCAGCGCTGTTCAGAAAGCTGGACTTGAAACACTTCAGGAAGATCAGAAAATATCGTATGAACTAGAAACAGGCAAGAACGGCAAAACATCTGCCGTTAATCTGACTGTAGAATAGTAACTATGACGTCTCTCGCCTAATGCGTTAGGTGAGCGCAAAACATCTAAGGCGTGGGGCGGTTTTTCTTGCCCCTGCCTAGCCAGCCTGAACGCCGTTTATACCAGCTTAACCGCGGTAATGTTGCGTGCGGCCAATTTCTGATGAATATGGGCGATATGGGCTGGGCTAATTTCACAGCATCCGCCAACAATAGATGCCCCCGCATCAATCCAGTCAAACACATGCATACCATAGCGTTCAGGCGATAAATCTTGCCGCGCGGCAAGCGCATCTACTGTGCCGCCAGGGCTTAGCGCATCTATTGACGTAAAGCCATTTGCATAGCCGCCAAACATCAACCCTGAACTTGCTAGCACAGCCATTGATTTGGTTACCATTTCAGGGAAGCTACAATTCACCATGACAGCGCCTACCTGTTTTTCCTGCAACATATGCACAGCCTCATCCAACGGCTCACCTGAACGAAGGCACGGCACTGGGCTATCTGAGAGTTCGTCTGACACGGTAAGGCCAATATAGGCGGTCTGGCCATAGGCGGCCAGCGCATCTACCGCAGCCTCAGCTTCTTCAATATTCGAGATTGTTTCAATCAGGAACAGATCAACACCAGCCTGTTGCACCTCAACAAGGCGGCAATATTCATCAAAAGAACGCTGATAGCCAAGCGCCTCTGAGGCGACATATGACGCTGCCAGAGGGGGCAGGCACCCTGCGATATTTAAGTCACTTCGTTCGACCTCTGACTGATCTATAGCCCTGTTCATCAGCTCAATCGCTAGCTGATGGGTACGCTCAAACAAATCACCCATCTGATTACGGGTCATTCTGGTGATGGATGCGGTATAGTTATTCAATGACAGCACTTTTGCGCCTGCCTCTATAAATGCCTTATGCACATCCACTACAATCTCTGGTTCAGCATGCATTACATTCACAGACCATAACGGATGAGACTGAAGCTGAGATGACCTGTTATTAATTTCCTGACCTAAACCACCATCAAGAAGAATTATCTGTTTCATATCTTGAACCTTGCCTGATGCCCACGTTATAACCAACCACACATTATAAAAGAAATCTTAGTATAAACCAGCAGAAATATATCGCCTTATAGCAATATCGGAACAAGACAGCTAGTGACTATTACAACACCCCCCATCAACAGCGATAAGCCTGTTCTTATCATAGGCTCTGGGCCTAATGCTGTTCAGGCAACCAGCTGGGATAAATCTATCTTTAGTGCAATTGTTACCATCAATAACGCATGGCAAGTGCGCAATGACTGGGATTATCTGGTCTATCCTGATGATTTTCCGTCAAGCCGCCTGCCGCACACACTAAAGCGGCATCAAATGCTGATTGATGAACATGACTTTGTGCCAGCACAGAATATATTTGGCGGCTTTGTCTATGCTGGTGGCACAATGGCCTATACTACCGCCTATTGGGCACTTGCCAGATTAGCGCCCAAAACCATGCTATTTATAGGATGCGATATGCATTATCCCAAAACAGGGGCTACCCATTTTTATGGGACGGGCACGCCTGATCCCCTAAGAAATGACATCACACTCACCAGCCTTGAAGCCTGTTCTGCCAGACTATATTGCCTTGCTTACAGAACAGGATGCAAAATTTATAATCTATCTGACGGCCCTTCCAGATTATTATTTGATAGGGCAAGCATTTCAGCAGAGGGCGAGTTAAACCTGCCAGCCGCCTACCCTGCCCCAAACAACCAAGCAATAGAGGATGCACTTAGCATAGAAAACAGGCTAGGCTATCTGGTTGAAAATGGCCGTTACTGGGAATCAGATATTGAATTTGATAGAGACGCATTATGCGCTCTTGACATCTCATGGCTTGAAAGCTCACCCTTCAGCTTCAGACCATAATTTAGGACGCCCACACTTATATGTTTACCATTCGCGCCTATGAAGATTCGGATTGCAGCCAGATTGCCGCTATCTATGCCCATCATGTGAGCTATGGCACAGGCAGTTTTGAGACTAGCCCGCCTTCTGCTGATGAGATGGCAAGACGGCTAGGCGATATTAGGGCTGCTGGCTATCCTGTATTTGTAGCGGTAACGCAGGAAGAGTTTATTTGCGGCTATGGCTATGGCTCGGCACATAAACAGCGCTCTGGCTATAGATACACCGTTGAAGATAGCCTGTATGTGCATCCTGAGTATTTACGGCAAGGTATTGGTAAGGCGTTGCTATACAAGCTAATCACCTATTGCACCGAAAACGGATTTCACCAGATGATAGCTGTAATTGGGGATAGTGAAAATCTTGGCTCACGACTCACCCACGAGAAGGCTGGCTTCAGGCTCATCGGCATTGCGCAAAATATGGGGATAAAATTTGGCCGTTTTATCGATGTTGTCTTTATGCAAAAAACATTATGTCCAGACTCCGCCATCATAGGAGAATTGGGCGCTGATAGCGCAGAAAATAACGCAATTCCAAAAAAACCACAAGATTCTTGAAATTTTGTATTGATCACAAAAGATGATTAGATAACACTTAGGGTTCAGTCATAATAATCATAAAAATCAGACTGGCACACGGTTACAAATGGGGAGGGATGGGTGTCATCTGCACAAATGACAAATGGAAAACCCGCGACTTTAATCGGTCTTGTAAGGCGAAATGCCACAGCGTATGGGAGCAAACCTGCCTATCGCGAAAAAGAATTTGGCATTTGGCAAAGCTGGAGCTGGGCTGAAGCAGCCACCGAAATTGAAACCTTGTCTTGTGGACTGGTGGCACTTGGTCTTAACACAGGCGATCATGTAGCCATTATAGGACGTAACCGCCCCTATTTCTATTGGGCGATTGTGGCTATTCAGGCGGCAGGCGGTGTGCCTGTGCCTATTTATCAGGATTCAGTTGCAGATGAAGTATGCTATGTGCTTGACCATTGCAAGGCGCGGTTTGTATTTGCTGAAAATCAAGAACAGGTTGATAAGGTACTTGATATTAAGGATCAGCTGAAATCGCTGAAACGCATCATCTATCTTGATTCTCGTGGCATGCGTAAATATGACAAATCTCATCTGCATGATTATCGTGATATTCAAAAACAGGGCGCTGAGGGTGCAGACACGCTAAGAGCCGAACTTGATGCTCGCATTGAGGCACAAACAGACAACACAACATGCGCCATGTTATATACCTCTGGTACGACGGGGCGGCCAAAAGGGGTTGTGCTATCGAATCGCAATATTTTGGTTACGGCAGAAGCATCAAGTGAATTTGATAATCTGACAGTTGATGATTCTGTGCTTGCCTATCTGCCGATGGCGTGGGTTGGCGATTTTATCTTCTCTATTGGCCAAGCTATCTGGACAGGCTTTTGTGTGAATTGCCCTGAAAGTTCAGACACAATGCAACATGATCTGAAAGAAATCGGGCCAAGCTACTTCTTCGCTCCGCCTCGATATTTTGAATCAATCCTCACAGATGTGATGATCAGAATGGAAGATGCAGGCAAATTCAAACAGGTAATGTTCAAATATTTCATGGATCATGCGCGCAAGACTGGCGGCAATATTCTAGACGGCACTGGTAGTGTTAGCTTTGTTGACAGGCTGAAATATGCACTTGGCTCGCTGATTATCTATGGCCCTTTGAAAAATACTATCGGGATGAGCAATGTGCGGGTTGGCTATACAGCGGGCGAGGCTATTGGGCCTGAAATTTTTGATTTTTATCGCTCGCTTGGGATCAATCTGAAACAGCTTTATGGCCAGACAGAAGCAAGCGTATTTATCACACAGCAACCAGATGGTCAGGTGCGCTCTGATACAGTTGGCATCCCCTCGCCTGGCGTTGAGCTTAAGATAGCAGATAGTGGTGAGGTGTTTTACCGTTCAGCTGGCGTGTTTGTGGAATATTTCAAAAACCCTAAAAGCACAAAAGAGACAAAAGATGCAGAAGGATGGGTTGCTACAGGTGATGCTGGATTCATTGAAGAGGGCTCAGGACATTTGCGGATTATCGACCGCGCCAAAGATGTTGGCAAAATGAAAGACGGGTCACTATTTGCGCCTAAATATGTTGAAAATAAGCTAAAATTCTTTCCCAACATCCTAGAAGCAGTGGTGTTTGGCAATGGCCGAAATAGATGCACTGCGTTTATCAATATTGACCTTCAGGCGGTTGGTAACTGGGCTGAGCGCAATAATATTGCCTATTCATCTTATCAGGAACTGGCAGGCAATCCGACGGTAATTCAGACCATCAAGTCGCATATTGACGAGGTCAATAAAGATATTGCCAGTGACAAAATGCTATCAGGTTGCCAGATTCACCGCTTTCTGATTTTGCATAAAGAGCTTGATGCAGATGATGGCGAGCTTACCAGAACTCGAAAAGTGCGCAGGCGGATTATTGAGGAAAAATTCAGTGATTTGATCACAGCGTTATATAATGGTGATACCGAGATTTTCACAAAAACCGAAGTCACCTATGAAGATGGCGCAAAAGGCTCAATTTCTGCAACATTGCAGATTTGTGACGCTGTTGTGAGTTCATCTTCAAACCAAAGGAAAGTGGCATGAGCAATAAGGCTAATTCTCGCACCGATTCCGATAGCTATGTCACTCCAGATGGGCGCAAAATTGGCTCAGCTGTGATGGAAATGCGCAATATTACCCTGCGTTTTGGGGGTGTTGTTGCGATTAGTGATATCTCATTTGATATTAGGGAAGGTGAAATCCGCGCCATTATTGGGCCAAACGGGGCGGGCAAATCATCCATGCTGAATGTGATTAACGGCTTCTACCACCCTCAAGAGGGCGAGGTGTTATATAAAGGCGAAGTACGCAAGCCAATGAAGCCCTATCAGATTGCCCATCAAGGTATCGCCAGAACCTTTCAGAATATTGCGCTATTTAAGGGCATGACCACTCTTGATAATATTATGACAGGCCGTCTTACCCATATGAAACAGGGCATGCTCTCGCAGATGATATGGAAAGGCAAGGCAGAAAAAGAAGAGATAGAAAACCGCGCCATTGTTGAAAAGGTAATTGATTTTCTAGAGATTCAGTCTATCCGCAAAACACCTGTTGGCCGCCTGCCCTATGGGCTTCAGAAACGGGTTGAGCTTGGACGCGCACTTGCTGCCGAGCCATCTTTGCTTCTGCTAGACGAGCCTATGGCAGGGATGAATGTGGAAGAAAAAGAAGATATGTCGCGTTTTATTCTGGATGTGAATGATGAATTTGGCACCACCATTGCGCTTATTGAACATGATATGGGTGTGGTGATGGACTTAGCTGATCGTGTTGTTGTGATGGATTATGGCCGCAAAATTGGGGATGGCACTCCAGATGAGGTGCGTAATAATCAAGATGTGATCGATGCTTATCTTGGGGTGTCTCATGATTAACCTTCCCCTACACTCACAGCTATTTAGGCAACTGAAAGGGCAAGACAATGTCGGCTGAATTTTATTTTGGTGTAGAAGTCTTTCTGAACGGGTTGATGGCCGGTGTGATGTATTCCCTTGTTGCGCTTGGGTTTGTGCTTATTTTTAAGGCCTCTGGTATCTTTAACTATGCTCAAGGCATTATGGCGCTATTTGCGGCGATGACGTTGGTTGGGTTTCAAGAAGGCCAAATCCCCTTTGCCCATCTGTTTAATGCAATGTTTGGCACAGAGATGCATCATTTCGGATGGCATATGAATGCCTTTTTTGCGATTATTCTGGCGCTTGGCGTAATGGTGCTATTTGCAATTTTAGTCGAAAAGCTGATTTTGAAACATCTCGTTAATCAAGAGCCAATTATCCTGTTTATGGCAACCATTGGGCTGGCCTATTTTATGGAAGGCTTTGGCGATTTAATGTGGGGGTCAAACGTTAAAAAGCTAGATGTTGGGTTACCTCAGGGCGGCAATTTCTGGATAGAAGAAAATACTGCCTTTTTAGGGGGTGAGAATTTCTATGGCTTCTATTTAGACACGCTTGATATTTACGCCACTGTGATTGCGACTATCTTGGTTGTTTCACTGGTGCTATTTTCACAATACACCAAAACAGGCCGCGCGCTTCGGGCGGTGGCAGACGACCATCAAGCGGCCTTGTCTGTTGGGATTTCCTTGCGGACAATCTGGGTGATTGTCTGGGCAATTGCGGGATTTGTTGCGCTAGTTGCAGGCATTATGTGGGGCGCAAAATCTGGTGTTCAGTTCTCGCTATCTTTGATTGCGCTAAAGGCGCTTCCAGTGCTGATGCTTGGGGGCTTTACCTCAATTCCAGGGGCAATTATAGGCGGGTTGATCATTGGTGTTGGCGAGAAAATGTTTGAATTTTTGATTGGTGCGCCTTTGCTTGGCGGTGCAACAGAAAACTGGTTTGCCTATATGGTTGCGCTAGTCTTCCTTGTGTTCAGACCCCAAGGTCTGTTTGGCGAAAAAATCATTGAAAGGGTGTAGCACGTGTTTTACCGAGAAGTAGGCGAATTCAAAACATCCTATCGTTCTGACCAGCAAACCTTTCCGATTGCGTTAGACAGAATAGGCTTTTTCGTGACACTGGCATTTGCTTTTGTCATTATCCCTTTAACCATGTCTGAATATTGGGCACAGGCAGTATTTCTGCCATTCCTGATCTTTGGGATAGCGGCTATCGGGCTAAATATCTTGACGGGATATTGTGGGCAGGTATCACTTGGTTCAGGCGGCTTTATGGCCGTTGGAGCCTATTCCTGCTATAAATTGATGACCGCCTTTCCTGATATGAATATTGTGATTTGTATCTTGTTATCAGGTGGCGTTACGGCCTTTGTTGGTCTGCTGTTTGGATTGCCTAGCCTTAGAATTAAAGGCTTTTATCTGGCTGTTGCAACTTTGGCAGCACAATTTTTCTTAGTCTGGGTATTTAATAAGGTTGGCTGGTTTTATAATTATTCTGCCTCTGGACAGATAACTGCCCCTGAACGCGAGATTTTTGGCTTTATTTTGACAGGCGCGAAAGCAGAAACCCTGCCTGTCTATTATGTCTGTCTGATATTGCTAGTAGGCCTTGCCATTTTGGCGCGCAACTTAACGCGAGGCGCGTTTGGCCGTAAATGGATGGCGATAAGAGATATGGATATTGCGGCTGAAATTATCGGGGTAAATCCGCTGATGGCAAAATTGACAGCCTTTGCGGTAAGCTCATTTTATGTCGGCATATCTGGGGCATTACTATTTGCCTTATATCTTGGGGCGGTTGAGGTAGGAGAAGCCTTTTCAATCCAGAAATCCTTTTTAATTCTGTTCATGATTATCATTGGCGGTCTTGGGTCAATTTTTGGCTCGCTTGTTGGGGCAGCTTTCATGATTGGCATGCCTGTTCTGCTGAAGAATTTGCTAGTATCAAACTTAGGCTGGCCAGGCGATATTGCAGCGCATTTGGAATTTATGATTGTTGGATTGATGATTGTAATCTTTTTGATTCTTGAGCCGCACGGGCTTGCTATGTTGTGGCGTATTATCAAAGAGAAATTGAGAATTTGGCCTTTTGCTCATTAGAGTTGAGGTTGATAAAAGAGCAAGTAATTGCTCGCGTTTAAACGGAGGAACCTATGAAACTGAAACATGCGATAATCGCTGCCTTCACTGGTGTATGTGTTGCGACACCTGTGCTAGCAGATCTGGTATTCCCAGCCCTTACCTATAGAACAGGTGCTTATGCTGTTAGCGGTATTCCGCAGGCAGATGGCTATAGTGACTATTTCACTATGCTAAATGAGCGTGATGGCGGTATTGGTGGTGTGCCAATTAAAGTTGTTGAGTGTGAAACCCAGTATAATACTGAAAAAGGTGTTGAATGTTATGAGAAGACAAAAGGTCTAGGTGCGCTTGTGTATCAGCCCATGTCAACAGGCATCACCTATCAGCTAATCCCAAAGGCATCTGCTGACGGTATTCCAATTCACTCAATGGGATATGGCAGAACATCTGCGGCAAACGGTAAAGTATTCCCATATGTATTTAACTATCCTGCCAATTACTGGAATGGTGCTTCTGCGGTTGTGAACCATATTCTTGAGCTGAATAATGGCAATATTAAAGGCAAGAAAATTGCGCTTGTGTACCATAATTCAGGATATGGCAAAGAGCCAATCCGTACGCTAGAAGAGCTATCAAAAAAGCATGGGTTTGAGCTAAGCCTTCTGCCAGTTGATCATCCAGGTCAAGAACAGAAATCACAGTGGCTTCAAATCCGCCGTGAACGTCCAGACTATGTGACAATGTGGGGTTGGGGTGTGATGAATCAGGTAGCTATTCAAGAAGCTGCTAACATCCGTTTCCCAATGGAAAACTTCATTGGTATTTGGTGGTCAGGTTCAGAAAATGACGTGATTCCAGCTGGCGCCGCAGCAAATGGCTATAAAGCACTTGCATTGCATGCACCTGGTATGGATTTCCCATTATTTGATGACATGAAAAAGTATGTATATGACACAGGCAAAGCCGCAGGTTCAGGCGATCAGATCGGCACAATCTTGTACAACAGAGGCATGTTCCAAGCAATTTTGGCAGCAGAAGCTGTGAAAGTAGCTCAGAAAATGTCTGGCAAGAATGACATTACAGCCGCAGATATGCGTGTTGGCATGGAAAATCTGAAAGTTGATCAGGCGATGTTTACAAATCTTGGCTTGCCTAATTTTGCGCCAAACCTTGAAGTATCATGTGAAAATCATGGTGGTGCAGGTCTAGTTGCGGTTCAACAATGGGATGCAAATGCAAAAACATGGTCATTGGTTTCAGATTTCAAACCAACTGACAAAGATGTTATCAACATGCTTATCGCAGAAGATTCTTCTGCCTATGCAAAAGAAAATAATATCGATCCAAAATGCATGTAATCTGACATGCGCTATGCCCACATCAGCGCATTGATGTGGGCATATTCAGCCTTAACACATTAGCGAGCCTCAGCCATGAATATGACACAGTCTGACGAATTATTACTGGATGTGAATAATATCGAGGTGATTTATAATCATGTCATCTTAGTCTTAAAAGGTGTCTCTTTATCAGTTCCCAAAGGGGGAATAACTGCCTTGCTAGGCGGTAATGGCGCAGGCAAAACAACTACACTTAAAGCAATTTCAAATTTGCTTCATTCTGAACGAGGTGAAGTCACAAAAGGCAGTATTTTATATCGTGGCCAGCCTGTCGCAGACTTGAACCCTGCCGCCCTTGTAAAATCTGGCGTGATTCAGGTGATGGAAGGCAGGCATTGTTTTGAGCATCTGACAGTCGAAGAAAATCTGTTAACAGGGAGCTATACACGCGCTGTTAGCAGAGGTGATATTTCAGCTGATCTTGATCTGGTATATTCGTATTTTCCGCGCTTAAAAGAACGGCGCAAGTCACAAGCTGGCTATACTTCAGGCGGCGAGCAGCAAATGTGCGCTATTGGCCGTGCATTGATGAGCAAGCCAGAAACAGTGCTGTTGGATGAACCATCAATGGGGCTTGCCCCGCAACTGGTAGAAGAAATTTTTGGTATCGTAAAACAGCTGAATGAAAATGAAGGGGTGTCCTTCTTGCTGGCTGAACAAAATACTAATGTTGCGCTTAGATTTGCCCATTATGGCTATATTCTTGAATCAGGCCGTGTGGTGATGGATGGCCCTGCCGCAGATTTACGAGAAAATCCTGATGTAAAAGAATTTTATCTAGGCATGTCAGAAGAAGGACGCAAATCCTATCGTGATGTGCGCTCATATAGAAGACGCAAAAGATGGCTGAGCTAATGGCTGAGTTTTTCGACAGGCTTGAGACACGCTCACAAGATGAACGAGATGCAGATATCGCCAAAACACTGCCTGAGCTTATCGCACATGCACGCAAATCCAGCCCCTATTATCAGCACAGCCTGAAAGATATATCCCCCGCAGATATCACTGATAAAACGGCATTAGCGGCTTTGCCGGTGCTTCGGAAAGCTGATCTGGTTGCGGTGCCTGGCCAGCCCCCTGCATTTCGCGATTTCATTTCAATGCCACCTGCCAAAATTGACCATATTTTCCAGTCACCAGGCCCAATTTTTGAAATTGGAATGCGACGTGCAGATTGGTGGCGGTTTGGACGGGCGGTAAAAGCTGTTGGCATTGGTGCAGGCGATATTGTGCAAAACTGTTTTTCCTATCATTTCACCCCCGCAGGCGTGATGTTTGAAAGTGCGGCTCAGGCGGTTGGCGCTACGGTTGTGCCTGCTGGTACTGGCCAGACAGAATTACAGGCGCACTCAATCTCACAGCTTGGTGTTACTGCCTATGCAGGCACACCAGATTATCTTCTGAGCATTCTTGAAAAGGCAGATGAGATGGGGCTTGATAGCTCAAGCGTGAAATATGCCTGTGTTAGTGCAGGCCCCCTTTTCCCGCAACTTCGCGCGGCATATGATGCGCGCGGTATTTATTGCCGCCAATGCTATGGTACGGCTGATGTTGGAATGATTGCTTATGAATCACAACTAACAGATGGCATGATTATTGATGAAGGGGTGATTGTCGAGATTGTCACGCCTGGCACTGGCACGCCTGTTGGTGAGGGCGAGATTGGCGAGGTTGTTGTCACTAGCTTTAATAAAGATATGCCGATGATCCGCTTTGCGACTGGCGATCTTTCAGCCTATATGGCAGGTCAAAGCCCGTGCGGGCGCACTAATCAGCGCATTGTTGGCTGGCGCGGCAGAGCAGATCAGGCCGCTAAGGTAAAGGGCATGTTTGTTAGACCAGAACAGGTAGCCCAGTTTGTTGACAGGGTCGATACGGTATCAAAGCTAAGGCTGACCATTTCCCATGATGGTAGCAAAGATGTATTAACAGCTCAGATCGAAGCATCTAGCGGCGATGAAGCCGCATTTGCACAAGTCTTTCAGGATATTTTCAAATTAAGAGCCTCAATAGAGATTGTCCCTGTCGGAAGCTTGCCCAAAGATGGTATTGTAATCGATGATAACAGAGATATTCACTAGACCAATATCTTATAGGCCAATTTCTTACAGTATTTGATTCTGACCAAAGAGACCAATATGGATTTTGCACTTTCAGAAGAACAACAGGCTATCTTTAATATGGCCGATGATTTTGCCAGCCATGCCATCGCGCCCCATGCGCTGGAATGGGACGAGAAGGCGATATTGCCACGCGAGGTTCTGGAAGCCTCAGCAGAGCTTGGGCTTGCCTCTATTTATGTGCCAGAAGAACATGGCGGCTCAGGGTTAAGCCGACTTGAAGCAACATTGATATTTGAAGCGTTGGCAAAATCTTGTCCAACCGTCTCTGCCTTTCTGTCTATCCATAATATGATAAGCTGGATGGTAAGCAGTTTTGGTGATGATGCTATGCGTGAGCGTTATCTGCCTGATTTATGCACCATGCGGAAAATTGGCGCTTATTGTCTGACAGAACCTGGTTCTGGCTCAGATGCTGCTGCGTTGCGCACACGGGCTGAGCGCACAAATGAAGGTTATCTTTTGACAGGCACAAAATCATTTATTTCAGGTGGCAACTTTGCTGACCTGTATCTTGTGATGTGCCGTACAGGCGATGACAGCGCGGCTGGCATTTCTGCTATTTTGGTTGATAAAGACGCAAAAGGGCTGTCATTTGGCGCACAGGAACGCAAAATGGGCTGGCGCGCACAGCCAACCGCACAGGTGATTATGGATGCCTGTGAGACACCTGCCGAAAATCTGTTGGGTGAGGAAGGTAGCGGCTTTCGCTATGCAATGATGGGGCTTGATGGGGGGCGGTTAAATATTGCCGCAGCCGCTTTGGGGGGCGCACAATCTGCCTATGAAAAAGCGCTTAGCTATGCATCTGAGCGCAAGGCATTTGGCAAATCCATCGATCAGTTCCAGTCAGTGCAGTTCACATTATCAGATATGCATACCAGACTAGAAGCCGCCCGTGTTTTTCTAAGACAGGCTGCATGGCATTATGATAATGCAACACCAGACGCAACAAAACGCTGTGCGATGGCAAAACAGTTTGTCACTGATATTAGCTTTGATGTGGCAAATGAAGCCTTACAAATTCATGGTGGCTATGGCTATCTTGCAGATTATGGCATTGAAAAAATTGTTCGTGATCTTCGTGTCCACCAGATTCTGGAAGGCACAAATGAGATCATGCGGATGATCATCAGCCGCGCAATCACCAACGAGAATTAAGATAATGGATATATCTATTAGCTCTCAGAACAATACTGGTCTGATTTATCTGCAACGCCCAAAAGCATTAAATGCGTTAACGATGGAAATGTGTTCTGCGATTGAAACAGCCTTGAGGGGCTGGGAGCATGATAAGCAGATTAAACAGGTCATCTTATATGCAGATGGCGAGCGTTCTTTTTGCGCAGGCGGCGATGTTGCTGCCCTTTATCATCTTGGCAAGGCTGGCAAGATAGACCAAATCAATGCGTTCTGGCGTGAAGAATATCGGATGAATAGCTATATTGCGCATTATCCAAAGCCAATTATTGCGATGATGCAAGGATATGTGATGGGCGGCGGAGTTGGCATAGGCTGTCATGCATCTCACCGAATTATCTGTGAGACAACTAAGCTTGCAATGCCAGAATGTGCGATTGGTCTTATTCCTGATGTGGGCGGAAGCTATCTGCTTGCCCGTACCGACGGGCATATTGGTGAATATATGGCACTCACAGGGGCACGTATCAGCCCATCTGATATTTTGGCAACAGGCTTTGCTGATTATCATATAGAGGCGAATAATTGGGAGTTGCTTCGTGCCGAGATAATCAACAATAATACCCTTTCCATAATCGATGAGCTTGCTAGCCAGCCGAAAGACCCCTCAGAAATTGACCCTATAAAAGATGAGATTGACGCTATTTTTGGGCAAGAGGATATTCACCAATTTTGCGCCGCTCTTACGGCAGAGGATACAGATTTCAAAACCTCAGTGAAAAAGGCCATGAGCAGGTCATCCCCGCTATCTATGGCGAGTATCTTCACCCTTATCCGAGAGGTACGCATAGCAGATAATATTGATGATGCGCTTGATTGGGAATATCGCTTTACCAGCCGCGCCATTGAACAGGCAGATTTTCTTGAAGGGGTGCGGGCTGTACTTGTGGATAAGGATCATGCACCTAATTGGCTACATAGCCAGATAGACGAAGTACCAGCAGAATTGATAGAACAGCTATTTGCACCTGCGTCACGAAGATAATCGCGTGACTAGCATCCAGCTTAACTGTGAAAGGAATCTAGGATGAAAATTGGATTTATTGGGCTTGGCAATATGGGCGCCCCTATGGCCGCAAATCTGCTTGCCGCAGGATATGATGTAACGGGATTTGATGTGGCAGGCATCACCCTTGAGGGAATGAAACAGGCCAGCACTGCCGCTGAGGCGGCACATGGCGCTGATTGTGTCATCACAATGTTGCCAAATGGCGCTATTTTACGCGCTGTAGCAGATGATATATTGCCTAAGATGAGCAAAGATAGCCTGCTTTTGGATTGCTCAACAGTTGATGTTACGTCTGCGCGTGATGTTGCTGAACAGGCGAAAGCATTGCATATAGGCTGTATTGATGCACCTGTATCTGGCGGTATTGGTGGGGCGACCGCAGGCACGCTGACCTTTATGGCAGGTGGCGAAGAAGAGGCAATTACGCGTGCCATGCCGCTATTTGAGATTATGGGCAGTAAAATTGTGCATTGTGGAGCCGCTGGCGCAGGTCAGGCCATAAAAATTTGTAATAATATGATTTTGGGCGCAACCATGATTTCCACGTGCGAGAGCATTGCGCTGGCAGACAAATTAGGCATAGACAGGCAAAAATTATTTGACGTGGTTAGCACATCTTCAGGGTATAGCTGGACAATGAATGCCTATTGCCCTGCCCCTAATATTGGCCCTGCCTCACCTGCTGATAATGACTATAAACCAGGCTTTTCTGCTGAAATGATGGTGAAGGATTTAGGCTTATCACAACAGGCGGCTGAAGCTGTAAATGCAGACACGCCAATGGGCGCGCTAGCGCTAGCGCTATATCGCAAATTTGTAGATGAAGAAGATGGGCAGGGAAAAGATTTTTCGGCTATGTTGCCACGTTTTGAAAAACGTAACCGTTCTTAGACCACTCTATCTCAGACAGTAAGGAGAATAGATATTATGGGCAGGGTGATTACGCTTGAGACAATAGGCAAAGTAGTTCTGGTTCGGTTGAACAGGCCAGAGGCGCTAAATGCATTGAACAATCAGATCATGACAGAGATATGTGATGCGCTAGAACCGCTAGATAGCAATAGAGATATTGGCTGTTTTGTGCTTACAGGCACTGAAAAAGCCTTTGCTGCAGGCGCAGATATTAAAGAGATGGCCAGCCTGTCCTATATGGATAGCTTCCATGATAATCTGTTTGCAGGCTGGGACAGGTTTACCCGTCTTCGCACGCCCAAAATTGCGGCGGTGAATGGCTATGCGCTTGGTGGCGGATGCGAATTAGCGATGATGTGCGATATTATCTATGCAGGCGAGAATGCCAAATTCGGACAGCCAGAAATTAAGCTTGGTGTGATACCAGGCATGGGTGGCTCACAACGGCTAACCCGAGCTATCGGCAAGGCAAAAGCGATGGATATGATCCTCACAGGCAGAATGATGGGCGCCATTGAGGCTGAACAGGCTGGTCTGGTTGCACAGATTTTTAGCCCTGAAACGCTGGTAGAAGAAACCCTAAAACAGGCAGAAATTATCGCCAACTTTAGCAAGGCAAGTGTGATGATGGCACGAGAAGCCGTAGATAGAGCGCTTGAAACAGGGCTGAATGAGGGTCTGTTATTTGAGCGCCGTGCCTTTCACGCACTATTCTCAACCGCAGATCAAAAAGAAGGTATGGCAGCCTTTAGCGAAAAACGACCCCCGCAATTCACTGGAGAATAAGCCATGAAAGATGTCTATATTGCCGCTGCCAAACGTACGGCCATTGGCGGCTTAAATGGGCGGCTGTCTAGCCTGAATGCCCCTGAGCTGGGCGGCAATGCGATTAAGGCAACGCTTGATGATGCGGCGATAGAGTATGACGCTATTTCTGAGGTGATTATGGGATGTGTTCTGCCAGCAGGGTTAGGACAGGCGCCAGCGCGTCAGGCAGGATTTCACGCTGGCTTAAGCAATGCAATTCCAGCAACCACTATCAATAAAATGTGCGGTTCAGGGATGAAAGCAGTGATGCTTGCCCATGACCAGATCAAGGCTGGCGAAGCTGATATTATTGTGGCAGGCGGCATGGAAAGTATGAGCAATGCGCCCTATCTTTCGCCAAAATTGCGCACTGGCTCACGGCTAGGCCATTCTGTGATGAAAGATCATATGTTTTTGGATGGGCTAGAAGATGCTTATGATAAAGGTGTTTTGATGGGGCGGTTTGCAGAAGAATGCGCCACCCATTATCAATTCTCGCGCACTCAGCAAGATGATTATGCGCTACAGTCACTTAGCCGCGCTCAGAACGCACAGAATACAGGCCTGTTCGCCCGTGAAATTACGCCAATTCACGTCACAGATAGAAAACAGACAATTCTGGTGGAAACGGATGAGCAGCCAGAATTGGCGCGTCCTGAAAAAATCCCTCACCTAAAACCAGCCTTTATGAAAGATGGTAGTGTTACCCCTGCGAATTCATCCTCTATCTCAGATGGGGCAGCTGCCTTGCTTCTTGCTGATGCAAGCCAAATGAACAGCCATAATTTATCGGCAAAAGCACGTATTGCTGGCCATGCCGTATTTGCCCATGAACCTGGCTGGTTTACTACCGCCCCTGTTCATGCCGCCCGAAAATTGACCACAAAATTAGGTTGGCAGACAGAGCAAGTCGATCTATGGGAGGTTAATGAAGCCTTTGCTGTGGTGGCGATGGCCTTTATCACCGAGTTGGGGCTAAACCCTGAACAAGTTAATATCAATGGTGGCGCCTGTGCGCTTGGTCATCCTATTGGGGCATCTGGCGCCCGTATTATTGTCAGCTTGCTAAATGCGATGGAAATACAAAACGCACAGCGCGGTATTGCCGCCATTTGTCTTGGCGGTGGTGAAGGTATCGCTGTTGCTTTGGAACGCTAGCACAGCATATTGGATGATTAAGCTGGTGCGCTAGATAGGCACAATTGCTAAGGTTGAGCTCATCTTGGCTATCAGCGTCATATTCCCATTATCCTGTGAATAGGCATTTGCTTCTGTATAGCTAATACGCTTGCCAGCTTTCAGCACCTCGCCTTTGACAATAAGCCGCCCTGCTCCAGCGGGACGTAAAAAGCTTGTTTTCAGCTCAATGGTAAGAACTTCATGGCCTTCTGGCGCAACAGATAGCGCTGAATAACCGCAGGCACTATCTAGCGCGCTACATATCACACCGCCATGAATAAATCCCTGCTGCTGAAGAATATGGGGGGCATGTGGCAGGCCAAGCGTAACCTGCCCTTCTTGAATATCTTCCAACGTCACACCCAAACTTGCCATTGCAGTTTGTTGTTTGAAACTGTCGGCAATTCGCCGCCTTATCTTGTCAAGATCTGTCATCTGGACACCTTCATCAGTACGCGATTTATACAGACTGCCATTATTTTTCTTTGCAGTCGATATTTTCCCTGTTCTAGACTGAAGACATATTTTTTCTGCAAAGGAGGCATAGATGCCCGCGATTAGCCGATTTGACGTACCTGAATTTCACACATTGCCAGATGATATTCAAAAGATGATGTTGGATGTTCAAGAAAAGGCAGGCTTTATTCCTAATGTATTTATGACATTAGCGCACCGCCCTGATGAATTACGTGCTTTTTTTGCCTATCATGAAGCTGTGATGGAACGACCTTCTGGACTTAGCAAGTCAGAAAAAGAGATGATTGTTGTTGCGACTTCTGCTGAAAATAACTGCTTATATTGTGTTGTCGCGCATGGCGCGATATTGCGGATTTATGAAAATGAGCCGCTAATTGCCGATCAGATAGCCACAAATTATAAAAAGGCTGATATTTCTGAACGTCAACAGGCTATGCTAAGTTTTGCTATCATGCTGTGTCATCATTCAGATGAGGTTGATGAAGATGATTTTAATGCGTTAAGAGCGCATGGTTTTAGCGATGAAGATATCTGGGATATTGGCGCGATTGTCGCCCTATTTGGGCTAAGCAACAGGATGGCTAATCTAATATCAATGCGGCCTAATGATGAATTTTTCGCTATGGGCAGAACCAAACGGCAGAAAGGATAGAGGCTATGATAGATGAGCGTATCACATTCATTAACCACTATCATGGCTTTAATCTGGCAACTGGAATTGAGATTACCGAATGGCAAGATGGCTTTGGCGTTGTCACTCTGTTGCCTGCGGCTGAACATACTAATCCTGCAGGGGTTATTCATGGCGGCGCCATGATGGGCATGCTGGATGTTGCGCTAGCACTAACAGGTAGCTATGAAGACCCGCCGCTGGCACTGATGCCAGGCCTGACCCTATCGCTAAATACACAATTTCTAAATGTTGCTAGAATTGACGGCGGGCTGTTAACAGCACAGGCACGAAAGACAGGCGGTGGTAAAAATGTCTTTTTCTCAGAAGGCGAGATAACAGATAGCACTGGCAGAATAATAGCAAGTGCAACAGGCGTGTTCAAACGAGGTCGCCAACCAGCGCCATAAAAAAAGGGCAGCTAGAAATCCAACTGCCCCTTTTTTGGTTTTTCATGATGTTATCTGTCACGAGCCTGCTTTCTGAGCTTTACGCGATTGAACATTCTCAAGGTCAGCAAGTTCTGCCCTTAAATATCTGCGTAATCCCAATGGGCCTGCATCACGCCAGACCTGTCTGATGGTATCATGAAACATGCCATAAGATATTTCATCAGTGGCAAGGATAAACTGGAACAGGCTGGACGAAAACTTTAATTGCAACTCGTGATCAAAATCATACAGAATTTTTGAGACAAGCGCTTCGTTTGCATCCAGAATTTCATTTTTCATGTCCGTTGATCCTTTTTCGTTAGATGTTAGGTGCTATTGATTGCACCCAGTGTCACTTACAAGAACCATACCAGTTTGGACAATTTTGCTGTGGACAAGAAAAAAAATATTAGCTAACAGGGCTAGCTCAATTTTGTATCACCCCTTTTATCAAGAATCTCTCTAATTTTCTGAATTACAACATACTGATTTCTAAAATCATCAATCAGATGAAAGGTGTTATCCTCGATCATCATCTGAACCATATCTGAAAATGGACAGCTGCGATATTTTGCGCCATTGATGATCTGCATCCACCAGCCAGCCTGATCAATACTGCATCGTTCACCTGATGCGGTAATCACATCAGACAATGTAATCAGATTAACCGCCAGCCCAAGACGGTTCAACATGCTGGTTGCAGTGAGATAATCAAAATTTGGGATAGTCTGTATCAAACCGCTAGAGGTTAGCAAAATTGTGTTCGGGCTGTTCATCAGCCCTTTGCTGGAATATGGTGTGAAAATAAAAATTTCCTCGACATCTGTTATCAGCTTGCCGCCACGTGCAGAAAACGCCAATAGCGCAAATTCTGCCATTGAATTGAGCGGAATATTATCGCCGCCGAAAAATTGCGTGCGCAATTCAGGCTCAATCATCTCGTTTATGACATTGCGGTTAAGCGATAAATCATTGCCTAGAATATCAAGCAAATCATCAAAGCTCATCGGATTTGGCTTTAGCTGGTTGCGTGCAAATAAAATCAACCCCTCATTATTTACCCGCATACCCATCTCGACAATATCCAAGATGACATTAAAATCAGCATTAAATTCGCCAATAAGCCTGTTTCGATATAAGTCGATTTTCTCGCAATTTGGCCCTAATACGGTGATCTTGCTTTCAACATTTTCAAGCGCTGTTGGATTATTCTCAGTAACAGCTGCAAAGCGTTGTAGCGATATTGAGACAGGTTCAAAGGATTTATATTCAGTGTAATAATGCTGTGATTTCTGATTATAGATTTCACTTTCGGACAGAAGCGTATTTCCATTCCTGTCAAGAGGCGGGATATAGGGCTGAACAATCGAATTG
>CBFHYU010000027.1:0-26287 GCA_965660165.1 Puniceispirillaceae bacterium (SeqCode) | reverse complement strand
CATCAGCCAAAGATAGATAACGATACCGGATTTTCGACTCAGAACATGATAACAGCGCCGATTTCTTTTGGCGGTAATCGCTTTGGGGTGGTGCAATTACTAAATAAAATGACAGCTCGTCAAATATAGCCATTTGATGCAGATGAATTGGCGCTTGCAAGTGCCGCCAGTCAGCTTATTGCGCAGGCAATGATGATGATAGAGCTGGCAGAAACCATGATAGAAGATAAGCGCCTGCATCAGGAGCTTGAACAGGCACAACAGCTGCAGACACTATTTCTGGCTCGAGCTGAAGATAGCCTGCCTATTTGCGGCAAAAGCGCACCCGCACGTCATTTGGGCGGTGATTTTTATGGTTATCTAATATCTGAAAATAGGTTGGTGTTTTGTCTGGGCGACGTTGCAGGCAAGGGTATGGCGGCAGCGTTGATTATGGGATTTTGTATCAGTGCCTTTCGCGCGTTTGAGTGGCAGGAAAATAGCCTTAACGAGTTTGTTGCCAAGCTGAACAGATTATTGCGAGGTCTGGATAGTGATAGGTTTCTTGCGCTTAGTGTTGGCAGTCTTGAGTTAGATACTAACAGGCTAACCCTATTATGTTGTGGACATTCAGAAACTGTGTTGCTGTAAGAAAATGGTCAGCAGGCAAGATGGATGAATGCGCTGTCACCGCCGCTGGGTATTTTCGATGATGTTGCAGAGGTGCCTGCCTATCATATTATTGTAGAAAAGAATAGCTGGCTTGTAATGATGACAGATGGCATTACAGAAGCATTTGGAATTGAAATTACTGAACAAAGACAGATGCTTGTAGATTTTCTCAAGTGTTGTAATCACAGCCATCCTGCATCTATCTTTATTGACAGGCTATTTTCCCATTTGCAAGAATTGCCAGCCTGTGCGCATGATGACAGTACAGCACTTGTGATCAGACTATAAAGGAGCTGGATGATAGGATAGAGTCCAGTCTGATATAGCAACATACTATTCTTTATGGGAATGGCTATTTATGGCAATGTAATTGCATAATTGGTCAAAATAAGGTCATTGAAGAGGTAAAATGACTGATGGATGACGGTAAAGCTATTTTTGTTGGTAATATAAAGGGCGGTGTCGGTAAAAGCACTATCTCAGCTTTTTTGTATGATTACTTTAGCGCAAGCAATGTTTATCAGAATGTTAACCTGATCGATACTGATAAGCAGGGTACAGCGTTTGAGCTGTTAGGCGCACGAAATAGCCGTAAGAATGTGATAAAGCATGTGCCAGTTAGTGATCGGTTTGACGGTCTTAGCATGGTAACGCTAGATAGTCTGATGCGCAGGATGAGAATTGAAGGCAATTCGCTTACCATCGTTGACACAGGCGCAGGCTGGCCAGGTAATGTGTGGCAATTGGCTATGATGTGTGAATCAATCATTGTGCCAACCTCGCTATCATGGGCAGATATCAGGCCGACCATCGAATTTGTAAAGGAAATGGATGAGCGTAAAGTTGGCTCAGAGACAGTAACGCCTCATGTCATTATTGTGCCAAACAGAATCTCGCCATCACAGCGAGATTTATCACAATTATCAGAACATCTCGAAGGCCTGAATGTGGTGCTAGCGCCGCCCCTATCTGATTTGTCAATTGTCAAATCCATGTCAGGTAATTTTACCAGTCTGAAAGAGATTGCAGATACCCGTTTTTATGCCGAATTTATCAGACTGGCTCAATTCATTGAAGATTACGTGCTGTCAGGCAAATTAAGCGCCATGTATGAAGAAGAGCTTCATCAGACACGCTAGCCTAGATACATGCCAGCCATGCTGGCTGCACCTATGACAGTTTTTCAGCTACCCATTTATGAAAATGATGTGTTGGTGTATCCATCACTGGCGAGAATGTGCCGCCATCAAATTGAGTGGCATGTCTACCTTTTTGCATGCCTTCGACAACCCCGATATCTTCGATGAAAATATCTTTCCACATAGAGGTATTTTTTGCCCGCATATCTGCGTAATCAGCCCCTGTTGCCTCTTCAGATGCATAAAAAATAGCGCATCGTTCAACAGTTGTCTGCTGTGCTGTAGGCAATAACAGGATGGCATAGCTATGATCCTTATGTACGCCAAAAAGAACATTGGGAAATAATGCGCAATATTCTGCTGCTTTATCCCATTTTTCGCTCAGTCCAGAATGGCTTGGAAAACTGCGGCCATCTTCGCTGATTGACGGATTATAGACCCATGTGCCCTGACCTGCATGACAGTCTGAATCCAAAATATTATAATGATCTTGAAGGCGCGAATAGCTGTTCAATCCAGGATGAATTGAGGGCAGATGATATGATTCACAATAATTTTCAACCGCCAGCTTCCAGTTGCATTCTACATTAAGCGAAAATTCGGAATCATCACCTGAAAAAAAGATAGGCTGGTCAAACTCTGCCCATCTTTTTGCCAGAGGGGCGATAAATTCATCAAATGGTCTGGCATCACCAGACAGATTCACAAATATCACATTACGCCATACAGCAGAATTAAGTTTATTGAGCGCAAGCGAGCTACAGCTTACCTCTTCATGATTATGAATATCAGGGCCGCCAAGATGAGGGGTTGCGCGCAGGCTTCCATCCAAATCATATGCCCATGCATGATAGACACATGTGATAGGACCGCTAAGGCGTTTATGTTCTGTTACCAAAATCATGCCACGATGCCGACAGACATTCTCAAACACATTGATCTCGCCAGCCTTATTGCGCGTTATCAGAAGGGGTTGTCCCATAAAGTCAATCGGGCGAACCCAGCCTGCTTCTGGCACATCATGGCTAAAGCCAATTGCCGCCCAGCCATTAGTGAAAATATCAGTTTGTTCCTTACGATAGATTTCAGGATCAATATAACATCCATTTGGCAAGCCTTTAGCCTTTGAAATTGGCGCTTTAACAATCGCTAGATCATCCATCAGTCTCTCCCACGATAAAGAATGTGTCGTGCAATATTTCATTGTATATTTTAGAAGGCTAAATGGAAAAAAAATGCTATTGCTATCCATTTGCCGCCCGAAAGGTCGGGTTTGTTTTACTATTATTCAATTTTTGCAAAAATATTGTCATACTGATAATGGGGGGTGTTTTTGTGATAAAGGGGCAATGATGTCATCAGATAGCCAACATAACAGCCAAGCAAAGCTGTTTAATGCGAAGCCCTCTATGGTGCATGCCCAGCTTGGTGATGCATTTTATGATACGGTTAGCCCTGCCAGCTTTAAGCAACAGATTTTGCGCTATCGCAACGATAAGGCGGCTAGCCTGATTGGTCTTGAGGGGCTGGATAATGCGGCTTGGTGCGCGCATTTTGCCAGTTTCGAGCCGATCTCTGGCAGTTTTGCGAGCCCACTTGCCTTGCGCTATCATGGCCATCAATTCGGAAATTATAATCCTGAGCTAGGGGATGGCAGAGGCTTTTTATTCGCCCAGTTCTATGAAAAAAATAGTGGTAGGTTAGTTGATTTAGGCACGAAGGGAAGCGGTCAAACACCTTATTCACGCACCGCAGATGGCAGGCTTACGCTAAAAGGTGCTGTTAGAGAAATACTGGCAACAGAAATGCTTGATGCGCTAGGCGTTCCAACCTCCCATACGCTAAGTGTGATTGAAACAGGGGATGACCTAATCCGAAGTGACGAGCCATCACCAGCTCGTTCTGCCGTGCTTGTGCGCCTGCTTCATTCCCATATTAGAATTGGTAGTTTTCAGAGGCTGGCATTTTTAGGCGAGCAAGCGCAGCTAGAACAGCTTACCCGCCACGTCGTTACCCATTATTATCAGGCACTTGATCCTGAGTTGCCGCTAGATAGGTTAGTGCCTGATTTTATCACAGCATTTTCTGCTCGAGTGGCAAAAATGGTAGCTGGCTGGATGGCGGCTGGCTTTGTTCACGGCGTGCTTAATACCGATAATTTTAATATTACAGGTGAAAGCTTCGATTATGGCCCATGGCGGTTCTTGCCACGATTCGACCCGCTATTTACCGCAGCCTATTTTGACCATAATGCGCGCTATGCCTATGGCAAACAGCCGCAAGCATCGCTGTGGGCATTATGCAGGCTTGCGGACTGCTTTACCGAAATTGTTGAGGTAGATGCGTTGCAAGATGCGCTGGCAGGATTTTATCCTCAGCTAGAAAATTATCTGGCAGATCATCTGTTATTCAGGCTTGGATTAACCGCAGACAGACATATCGCAAATGCGTTTAGCGAACAGCTATATAAGGCTGCATCAAGCTCTCAAATCGAATTTGACAGGCTGTTTTATGATCTGTATGGCGGCAAGATTGCGCCTGAAACAGCATCACCATTATGGCAGTCACACCAACCGCTAGCAGCGCTAGCAGCACAGGCAGACACATGTGGGCGCCGTCAGTCAGACCAACAGATACAGCAGATAAAGTCATTGCCCTATTTCAGTCTGGAGATCGAACAGATGGAAGCATTATGGGCGCCTATTGCAGAAAAGGATGACTGGCACGCCTTTGAGCAGGCGCTATCCCAGATACGCACATTTGGCATAGCGCTTAAGGCCGAAAGATAGATGGATGGTTGCTCACAGATTCGGGCTATAGCTCTTCTGCATCTAGACCACGATTCGCCACCTGCCTAAGAACAAAGTTACTTTCCATACGCTGGACATGAGGCAGGGCAGATAGATATTCACTATGGATTCTGCCAAAATCATTTACATCTCTTGCGGCTACACGCAACAGATAGTCATTCTCGCCTGCAAGCAAGAAACAGGCAAGCACTTGGGGTATTTGTTTCACCGCATGTTCAAATTCACTCAACATATTGGCAGACTGTCCCTGAAGCGAGATATGCACCAGAACCAGAACTGTATGCCCAAGCGCATCCAAATTAAGCGCCGCATTATAACCACTAATAATGCCTGCCATTTCTAGTTGAGAAACACGCCTAAGACAGGCAGATGGCGACAGGCCTACGCGTTCTGCTAGCTCAACATTCGCAATTCGGGCATTGTCCTGCAATATGGACAGAATGGATTTATCAATTTTGTCCATTAGACTCTCTGATTAAGGTAGGATGACAACATAAAATTCTACAGATCGATAGAATACAGAATAAATATTGCTAATCAAAGAATTTCTTCAACTCTGTGATGATTATTTTTAGCTATCCTTGCCTGTTGCTCAAAATCCAGACCTTTTGCTCTCGTCTGCTGGCTTCATGGTTAATGGGTTAGAGGCAGAATAATTTTTTTGGTAGATGAGGTAAAATTTGGCTTGACCTTTTGCTGTAATTCTTTCATAACACGGCGCTATGCGGAGTTAAACTGCCCAGTTTTACAAATTTCGCATCATACATGGTTACACGGGGCCATAGCTCAGCTGGGAGAGCGCGTGCTTTGCAAGCATGAGGTCGTCGGTTCGATCCCGTCTGGCTCCACCAACCATCTTATGCACACTATTGAAGTAGGGTGCATACCCAATTTCATGATTTGAGTATGGGCTGAGCTATATTCAAACATCTCAGGAGCGTTAAAATGGCTGTACCAAAGAGTAAAATCAGCAAATCCAAGCGGAATATGCGCCGTGCGCATGACTCGCTAAGAAGTGATGCTTTTGTTGAGGATAAAGTAACTGGCGAATTGCATCGCCCGCACCATATCGACCTGAAAACAGGCATGTATGGCGGCAAGCAGGTGCTGAAAGTAAAAGACCGCTTCTAGAACTCACGCCTTATCCATAAAGGCTATCTGGCATGTCTGAATATCCAAAACATTTTGATTTTGACGCAGATGATCCTGTTTTCTGCATTGGCGATATTGTGAAACATAAACATTACCCGTTTCGCGGTGTAATCGTGGATGTTGACCCTGAGTTTGACAATACTGAGGAATGGTATCAATCAATCCCTGAAGAGGTGCGTCCAAAACGCGAACAGCCTTTCTACCATCTTTTGGCCGAAAATTCTGATAGCTATTATTCAGCCTATGTATCTCAGCAAAATTTAATCTCTGATGATGAAAATGGCCCCATTGGGCATCCTGACGTCTCAGAAATCTTTGATGGTATCGAAAAGGGTCGCTATCAGCTTAAGCGTGCGGCCTTTAATTGAGGCTGGCGTTACATGCCCCATCGCATCTGAATGCAAAGGTGGGTTTCCACTAGGTGATAAACATCACCATTACCGCAATATTTCCAAAAATTATGCCCAGAATTGATCTGGCGGGGCTTGCACTGCACGTCAAGATAGCTATATTGCGTTAAAAGGGACTAAATTAGTCTTGATTTTGATAATCATTCGCAAAAACAATGCGTTCTGTGTCGTGATAATGATGCAATTTAGCGCAATAAACAGATGTTTAGGGGCGATGGGATGTTGAAAATAAATAGAATGACAGATTATGCAATTTTAGTGCTTGGTCTGTTGCATCAGCGCCGTGATGAGCGTTTGAATGCAAATGACATGGCGGGCTATCTGCATTTAAGCAAAACAACCATTGCCAAAGTAATTAAAGCGCTGTCGCATGCAGAACTTGTTGAAACATCTCGAGGCGTAAATGGTGGATGCCATCTGAAAATAGATGTGTCTCAAATAACGGTGTCTGCAGTGGTTGAAGCTATTGAAGGGCCGATTGCGCTAACCGCCTGTGTTGAGGGTGCAGATGAAGCCTGCGCTGTGAAAACAGGCTGTTTTTTAAGTGGTCATTGGAACCATGTGAATGATGCATTAAAATCAGCGCTTGAAAGCGTCACCTTAGCAGATTTATTTGAGCCTGAAGCGATATTTCCGCCAGTTCAGGATACCTCGTCAACAGCATCATTAGAGCCAGCATTTCAGAAAGTGTAGATAGATGGTCGCAACAGTAGAAACAATCAATCAGGTTGAACAGGCAACAGGAAGCTACAAATACGGCTTTGTGACAGATGTTGAAATGGAAAAAGCGCCAAAAGGGCTGAATGAAGATATTATCCGTTTTATTTCTGCTAAGAAGGATGAGCCAGAATGGATGCTTGAATGGCGGCTCAAGGCCTATCGCTATTGGCTGAAAATGCCAACACCAGATTGGGCAAAGCTAAACATCCCGCCGATTGATTATAATGATATTTATTATTATGCGGCGCCAAAATCTGCCGAAACGCCAAAATCGCTTGATGAGGTTGACCCTGAATTACTGCGTACCTATGAGAAGTTAGGAATTCCCCTAAATGAGCAAAAAATGCTAGCAGGGGTGGCTGTAGATGCGGTGTTTGATTCTGTGTCTGTTGCGACTACCTTCAGAGAGGAGCTGGCAAAGGCAGGGGTTATTTTTTGCCCTATTTCAGAAGCGATTAAAACCCATCCTGAGCTGATTAAACAATATATTGGCTCGGTTGTGCCTGTGGCAGATAATTATTTCTCTGCCCTTAATTCAGCGGTATTCACAGATGGCTCATTTGTCTACATCCCGAAAGGGGTTCGGTGTCCGATGGAATTATCGACCTATTTTCGGATAAATGAGAAAAATACTGGTCAATTTGAACGTACCTTGATCATTGCAGAAGATGACAGCTACGTCTCATATCTAGAGGGCTGTACAGCACCGCAAAGAGATGAAAATCAGCTTCATGCAGCTGTGGTTGAGCTGGTTGCGCATCATGATGCCGAAATCAAATATTCAACGGTACAGAATTGGTATCCAGGAGATGAGACAGGCAAGGGCGGTATTTATAATTTTGTTACTAAGCGTGGCGCGTGTCGCGGCGATAGGTCAAAAATCTCATGGACTCAGGTAGAGACAGGCTCTGCCATCACATGGAAATATCCATCTTGTGTGTTACGCGGTAAAGATTCAGTCGGTGAGTTTTATTCTGTGGCTGTCACAAATGGCGCACAGCAGGCAGATACAGGCACAAAAATGATCCATATCGGTGAAGGCTCTAGCTCGACCATTATCTCAAAAGGTATTTCAGCTGGTAAATCGCAAAACACCTATCGTGGCTTGGTAGAAATACATAAAGGGGCTGAAAATGCGCGTAATTTCACCCAATGCGACTCTCTGCTGGTAGGCGATAAATGCGGCGCACATACCGTACCCTATATTTCATCTAGAAACCCGACAGCCAAGATTGAGCATGAGGCAACAACCTCGCGGATTTCAGAAGATCAGCTGTTTTACTGTCTGCAACGTGGGCTGGATGAAGAGGATGCAGTGTCACTTATTGTGAATGGTTTCTGTAAAGAGGTAATGAAAGAATTGCCTATGGAATTTGCAGTTGAAGCACAAAAACTTATTGGAATTAGCCTCGAAGGCTCAGTTGGTTAACGAAAAGGATAGGCATAATGGCATTATTAGAAATTAGGGATTTACATGCCCGCATTGGCGATGCAGACATTCTGCATGGCATCAATCTTACTATGGATAGAGGCGAGGTTCACGCCATTATGGGGCCAAACGGGTCAGGGAAATCTACCTTGTCTTATGTGCTGTCTGGCAGAGAGGGCTATGAAGTCACGCAAGGCGATATTCTGCTTGATGGTGAATCTGTGCTTGATATGGAAGCTGATGAGCGTGCACGGCTAGGGATGTTTCTTGCCTTTCAATATCCTGTTGAATTGCCAGGTGTAAGCGGCATGGCATTTTTGCGTGCGGCGGTAAATGCGCGCCGAAAACACCAAGGACTTGAAGAAGTTGATCAGCTTGGCTTTGTAAAAATGGCGCGGGCAGTAGCAAAATCGCTTGGTGTTAGTGACGAGATGTTAAAACGTGCGGTGAATGTTGGCTTTTCAGGCGGTGAGAAAAAGCGCTATGAAATTTTGCAAATGGCATTGCTTGAGCCGTCTTTGGCAGTGCTTGATGAGACAGATTCAGGTCTTGATGTTGACGCGCTAAAGATTGTCTCAGAAGGGGTGAATGCACAACGCGGAGATAATGTCGGTATGCTAGTCATTACCCATTATCAACGCCTGCTTGACCATATTGTGCCAGATTATGTGCATATTCTGGCTGGTGGCCAAATCGTCAAGACAGGGGATAAATTACTTGCCCTTGAAGTAGAGAAAAACGGTTATGCAGGTATCTACAATGCAGCCTAATTTAGCCTATACAAATTTGGAACAGCTAGCTGATGACGCTCATGCTGCTTTGCAAAAGGCAGGCTGGCCATCACGTAAAGATGAGGCATGGAAATTCACGCCTCTAGACGGCTATGGTCTAGATGCGCTTAATGCGGCCAAAATCCCTGATGGTGAGGCATCATCTGTGGAAAGCCAGTGCATCATATTTGAAGATGGCTATTTTCACGGGGCGGGCAAACTGGATAGCAAGCTTAGCCTGCATCGCTTGAAGCGTGACGATAAGGTGCTTGTTGATTGGCTTCAACGCTTGCCAAAAGGCCATCATTTAAGCCATTTAATGCTAGATAATCTTGCTGAAGCGATATTGATTGAGGTGGCTAGTGCTACCCATGAGATAGCGCCGCTTAAGGTGCAATTTACAGGAAAACAGGCATCACAAAGTGCCCATCCTATGGTGCTAGTAAGGCTTGCTGATGGCGCCTCATTAACATTGATAGAGACATATGACGCATCAAACGCATTATCAGCCCCTGTGCTGATGGCTGATATTGGCGAGTCAGCATCTTTGCAATTTGCGAAATTTCAGGATCAAGCGCTTGATACCTCTCATTTGGGGCTGTCTGTATTCACGCTTGGCAAGAAAGCTAACGTTAATGGTTTTACCCTGTCAAAAGGGGGCAAGCTTGCGCGTATGGAAAATCATGTTGAATTTATGGCTGAAGATGCAGACCTTGTGATGTCAGCAATTTATCTTGGCCAGACAGAACAGCATCATGATATTACGAGCGTTGTTCAGCATGAAGTACCAAATTGCACTTCAAATCAGGTTATTCGCGGCGTGTTGAATGATGCGGCGCATGGGGTGTTTCAAGGCAAGGTCAGGGTTGCTCCTGATGCTCAGAAAACAGATGGCCAGCAAATGTCACGTGCCTTGTTGCTATCTCGTGATGCGGTAGCAGATGCCAAGCCTGAGCTTGAGATTTTTGCTGATGATGTGGTTTGCGCTCATGGCGCTACCGTTGGCGAGTTGGATGAAACGCTGATGTTCTATTTGAAAAGCAGGGGGATTCCAAAGCCGCAAGCGCAAGCCATGTTGATAAAGGCATTTCTTGGAGATGCGCTTGAACAGATTGAAGATGAGGCCATCGCCGAATTTATGAACCAGATTATTGATAGCTGGGCTGCAGATAATCATAACGCGCTCAGCCGTAACACTTAGGCATAGTGCATATGGAACAGGCTATCTCACCTCAAAAACAGGCATTTGACCTTCAGGCTATTCGCTCTCAATTTCCAATTCTGGAGCAGAAAATCCATAATAAGCCTTTGGTGTATCTTGATTCAGCTGCTTCGGCGCAAAAGCCAAAAGCGGTGCTAGATGCGCTTCATTCTGCCTATGCAGAAACCTATGCCAATGTGCATCGTGGCTTGCATATGCTGTCTGAATTATCGACAGATAAATATGAGCAGGTCAGGCATAAAGCTGCCGCCTTTTTAGGGGCTGAGGTAAATGAGGTAATATTCACCTCTGGCGCTACTATGTCGCTGAATATGCTTGCCCATTGTTATGGGGATAGCGTTTTGCAGGCAGGTGACGAAGTTCTCATTACGGTGGCAGAGCATCACGCAAATATCGTCCCATGGCATTTGCTGGCAACGCGTAAGGGTGTGAAAGTGGTTGCTGCGCCTGTTGAAGCAGATGGTAGTTTTGATATTGCCAAGCTTGAGGCACTTATTACAAAGCGTACAAAAATTATTTCGATTCCGCATGTCTCAAACGTGCTAGGTACTGTGTTTGATGTGCCTAAAATAGCTCAATTGGCACATGATGCTGGGGCTATTTGTATTGTTGATGGCTGTCAGGGCGCGGTGCATATGCCAGTAAATGTGCGTCAGCTTGGCTGTGATTTCTATGTGTTTTCAGCGCATAAGCTATATGGGCCTAGCGGCATTGGGGTGTTGTGGGGCAAGGCTGAATTGCTTGAAGCCATGCCGCCATTTCTAGGGGGCGGTGACATGATAGATAATGTTGAGACCGATAGCTCAACCTATGCATCACCCCCGCACCGATTTGAAGCTGGCACGCCGCCTATCGCTGAATGTATTGGCTTTGGGGCGGCAATTGATTTTGTTACTGAAATTGGGATGCAGAATATCCATGATCATGAAATGGCAATGTTAGATTATGGCCATAAGCGGCTTGCCGATATTGAGGGGATCAGGTTTATTGGAACAGCATCTGGCAAGTCAGGCGTGATTTCCTTTACGCTAGACAGTGTCCATCCGCATGATATTTCAACCTTGATTGATCAGGATGGGGTCGCTATTCGGGCAGGGCATCATTGTGCCCAGCCATTGATGAAATTTTTTGATGTAAGCTCAACCGCAAGAGCATCTGTTGGTGTCTATACCCAGCCATCAGATTTTGATGTGCTTGCTGAGTCATTAACCAAAGTTAATCGCATTTTCAGCTAGATTAAGAGGTGTGGCCATGACCCAATCGTCAAAATCTGGTAATCCGAATGAGGCATTTGCCAATCTGCTAGCAGATGGCCCATCCTTAGGCGATTTTCTGCCTGACACCTCTGCTGGCTATAAGGCTGTTGCAGGACAGCCTGTTTCAGAAACACCTGCTGAAATCGTCTCTGAGGGGCGTGTAATAGACGCATTGATGACTGTTCAAGACCCTGAAATACCTGTAAATATTTATGATTTAGGGCTGATTTATGATATTATTCGTTACCCCAATGGTAATGTGGCGATTACCATGTCACTAACCGCGCCCGGATGTCCTGTCGCAGGCGAGATGCCGCAGCAGGTAGCAGAGGCCGTAGCTGGACTTGATGAGGTTGGGCAGGTTGACGTGAGTTTGGTGTGGGAGCCTGCTTGGACTCCAGACAGGATGAGTGAAGATGCTAAAATGGCGCTTGATTTCGAGTAATGCTTGTTTTCAGACGCGGTTCAGCGTTATGCTAAAACCGATAGGATAGGGATTGATAAAATGTCACAACTGGATATGTCATCTGCGCCCATTATCAGCATGACTGACGCCGCCGCTAACCGCGCTAAAACCCTTATGGAGCGGGCAGATAGCACTGTGCTTGGCCTGCGCGTAGGCATTAAGACAGCAGGCTGTTCTGGGCTTCAATATCAGGTTGAATTTGCAACAGAGCAAAAGCCTTTTGAAGATAAGATAGAAGAAAAGGGTGTTACTATCTTTATTGACCCTGCGGCTGTGATGTTTTTGATTGGCTCTGAAATGGATTGGACTGAAGATAAATTCGCATCTTCATTCACCTTTAATAATCCGAACGAAACTGCACGTTGTGGATGCGGCGAAAGCTTTACTGTTTCTTAGATGAACACAAATTCAGCTCTTAGAAAATCCCAAATTTTGGGACTAATGCGCACGATTCTTAGCTATGCTGCGCCTAAAGGTGATCACGCCATCCGAAACCGTATCTATCTAGCAGTGCTGTGTCTGGTGCTAGCAAAGATAGCTAATCTTGTAACCCCGATATTTTATGGCAAGGCAGTTGATCTGGTAAATGGGGATGATGGGTTTACCATTATGATGCTGTGGTACATTCTGGGGGGCTATGCGCTTGCCCGTCTAAGCCAGCAAATTTTCATGGAAGGCAAGGAATATCTGTTTAGCAGAGTATCGCAACGCGCGGTAAGAGGGGCAGCCATGACTGCCTTTCGTCATTTGCACAGATTATCATTAAAATTTCATCTAGATCGTCAGACAGGCGGTTTGTCGCGCGCGATTGAGCGTGGTGCCAAAGGAATGGAATTTATCCTTACGCGCGCCACTTTTGATGTCTTGCCATTGATTATTGAGGTGTTTCTAGTAAGCGGCTTTTTATGGGCGATGTTTGGCTTTTTATATGCCGCTATTACCTTCTGCACAGTTGCGCTATATGGGTTTTTCACTATTCAGGTCACGGAATGGCGTATGGCCTTTAGGCGCAGGATGAATAAAGCAGACGAGCAGGCCGCCACCAAAGCTGTTGATAGCCTGTTGAATTTTGAGACGGTAAAATATTTTAATGCTGAAGAAAGCGAAGCTAATAGATATGACCAGTCGCTTCGGCAATATGAAGATGCCGCCGTGCTATCTAGAACATCGCTTGCGGCTGTTAATGTGGGGCAGGGGGCTATTATTGCCGTCGGGCTAGCCTTGATGATGGGGCTGGCAGGTTATGATATTCAGCAAGGCCATCTCACAGTTGGCGATTTTGTGGCGGTAAATACCTATCTTATCCAGCTTTATCTGCCGTTGAATTTTCTGGGATTTGTCTATCGTGAAATTCGTCAGGCATTTGTTGATCTAGAACGGATGTTTGGCTTGCTTGATGTGCATTCAGACGTGGATGATATTGATAATGCTCCGCCGCTTGTGATTTCAAAAGGCGAAATACAGTTCAAAAATATCCATTTTGCCTATCAAGATAGGCCAATTTTACGGGGGGTAAGTTTTACCGTGCCTGCTGGCAAGAAGGTTGCTATTGTTGGGCCAAGCGGTGCTGGAAAATCAACCATCTCGCGTTTGTTATTCAGATTTTATGACCCTCAGCAAGGTTCAATAGAAATTGATGGCCAGAATATTCGCGAGCTTCAGCAATCTTCTGTGCGGGCGGCGATTGGCATTGTGCCGCAAGATACGGTGATGTTTAACGCATCCATCGGCTATAATATTGGTTATGGCAGGGAAAACGCCACTCAAGATGAGATTGAAGCGGCGGCACGTCTTGCCTCAATTGATAGCTTTATTGATAATCTGCCTGAAAAATTCGATACAAAGGTGGGCGAACGTGGCCTCAAACTGTCAGGGGGTGAGAAGCAACGTGTTGCAATTGCACGCGCCATATTGAAACAATCCTCAATTTTCCTGTTTGATGAAGCTACTTCTGCGCTTGATAGTCGCACAGAAAAAGAAATCCAGACCAGCCTGAATGAAGTGTCCAAAAATCAGACAACCCTTGTGATTGCACATCGGCTATCCACTATCATAGATGCAGACCAGATTATTGTGCTCTCTGAAGGTGAGGTGATTGAAACAGGTACACATGCAGAATTAAGAGCCAAAAAGGGCGTTTATGCAGGCATGTGGGACAGGCAGTCACTTGGTTTTGTAAGTCGTTCTGGTACAACCGCATTGCAAGATGCACAAGGCCAGAAGCCAGACTATGACTGAACAGCCTGATTATCTAATTCCAGAATTGCCGCCACATGCGCTTGATGATGGTATCTTGAAAGGCAGAGATATTATCCTGCCTGCCACGATAAACCGCCCCTATCCGATAAGAGGGCATCTGTGTGAGCTGGATAATCCAATAGGGCGGGTGCTTATTCTGCCCGGTTTTACCGAATTTTGTGAAAAATATAGCCAGCTTATTGCCTTTTTAACAGATGCAGGCTTTGAGTGTTTGGTGATTGATTGGCCAGGACAGGGCGCATCAGGTCATTTGGGCGATCATCCCTTGCTGGTGCATATTGATGATTATGCACAACATCATCATGCTGTTAGTGCGCTGGTGGCAGAGGCAGGCTTTGCTGGCAAGCCATTTTCAGTTATTGGACATTCAATGGGCGGACATCTGGCATTGCATTGTCATCAGCTATTTGCCTATGAGATTGAGCAGATAATTTTACTATCGCCTATGATTGTGCCGAAATCGCCACCGCTTTGGTTTGTGGTATCTGCTACGCGTCTGCTATCTTTTTTCGGGATGAAAAAACATTCTATTCCAGGTGTGGCATTGACCGAAACCCATATTGCTAGACGGTTTAAGATTGATAATATGCTGACATCCGATCCCGACGGCTATGATAGGCAATATCGCATTTTTGAGAAAAAAGCCTATTTACGGCGATATCGGCCAACTATTGGCTGGGTGGCTGCAACGTTTCAGTCTTGTTTGAAAACAAGTCTGAATCCTGACTGGATGCGGTCTATTACTGTACCTGTAAATGCGTTTGTTGCGGTAGATGAGCAGGTTGTTGATCTAGCTAAATCTGTTGAGATGCTGGGATATTTAAGCGCTGGTAGGACACATTTGATTGATCATGCCCGCCATGAATTATTGAATGAGCGTGAGCCGATAAAACAACGCATTTATCATGCTATTCTGAGCTGTCTGCACAGCCCGCCTGACCCCTTATCCTTTCTTGATGAACTAGATAATCCGCCCCACCAACAGCGCCCACAAGAGCCAGAACAGGATCAATAATTAAATTGTTCCGAGATTATCCGCTCTGATAGTCCATGACCTTTATCATATAGCACAGGAATTGAAATCTCATTTATCTGTCTGATAGTCGCCTCTTTTATATCTCTGAATTCGACATTATCTGCGGTGACTGATTGTGGCCTGAAATCAGCATCTATCACCTCAATCCTGACACGGCTATTTGCAGGCAATAACGCGCCTCTCCAGCGTCTTGGACGAAATGCAGATATGGGGGTAAGAGCCAATAATTCAGCCCCAAGCGGAATGATTGGTCCATGAGCTGATAGGTTATAGGCTGTAGAGCCAGCAGGCGTGGCAAGCAATATACCATCACAAATTAGTAATGCCATCTCTTGCTTGTCATTCACATAAATTGCGCAATGCGCGGCATTATGGCTTTGGCGCAATAAAGATACTTCGTTAATTGCAAGTGCTTTATGGGTGTTGCCTGAACAGTCTGTGGCGGTAAGTTCAAGCGGGTGGATACAGACAGCTTCTGCCGCCTGTAATCTTTGCGGCAAATCAGTATCTGAATATTCATTCATCAAAAAGCCTACACGCCCACAATTTATGCCAAATAATGGTTTTTGATAATTGATAGCATCTCGCATGGCGGCAAGCATCTGTCCATCACCGCCTAGCACAACTAAATAATCAGCTTCCGAAATATCTGCCTGACCATATTGCGCAGATAGCTGGGTAAAGCGTTGCGTGCTTTCAGGATGGTCTGAGGCCATAAAATGAATCTTCATGTCTAATGCTGCCAATTATCCAAATTCTTTACAAATCTATGATAGCAGAAAGACTATCATATCCCGTGTTTTGCATGATATGAGAAGTATAGTCTATCTGCATCTATCAAATTGGTAAATAGTACATGATATGATAGCACAGCCTTTGCCTTATTTGGCCAATATGTCCATAATAGCGTGATAGTAGCAGATATAATAAACAGGAACGTGACGATGGCGGAATTTCAGATTGCCCCTGATCCAGATGCTGAGGGGCTTACCACAATGCTTGAAGGGCTGGATTCGTCTGGCACGCCAGTACATTTGCCTGTGGTAGCAGAACGGCCGCTTACTATTTATCTGAATGGGCAAGAAATTGTGACAGCGATGAGCCTTGGTGATCATATAAAAGAGCTAGCGGTTGGGTTTTTATTTAACCAGAATATGCTGCTTGCAGATGATGTGATTACAGATATTGATATTGACCTTGATATTGATGTGGTGGTGGTACGTACCGAAAAACAGACCAATTATGAAGCTAAGATGAAGAAAAAAATTCGTACAAGCGGATGTGCGCAAGGCACTGTCTTTGGTGATATTATGGACAGGTTTGAACAAATTTCTCTCAATCCTGATTTAAGGCTGTCTGTTAGCCAGCTTATGGCCTTGTCAAAAACCATCAATACCGCGCCAAGCCTGTATCTGAAAGCAGGCGCTATTCATGGCTGTGTGCTGTGTACGCCAGACCATCCTATTGCCTATGTTGAAGATATTGGCAGGCATAATGCAGTTGATAAAATCGCAGGTCATATGTTTCTCAATGGTGTTTCTGGCGATGATAAGATGTTTTATACCACAGGCAGGCTTACCTCTGAGATGGTCATCAAAACCGTGATCATGAATATCCCTATTTTGGTGTCTAGATCAGGCTTTACCGAAGCAGGGGTCAGGCTGGCACGTCAAGCAGGCCTTACATTGATTGGTCGAGCCAAAGGCAGTCGCTTTGTTGTGCTGTCAGGCGCAGAACGAATCTTATTTGATATGGATGTTAACCCAGCGCCATCATCTGAGCGGATGTCGGCGCAAAGGCAATTTAATGATGAAAACGCATAATCAATGAGCCTGCATGAACACATTGCCATAGGGTTTCTGGCAGGGGGGCAGGCGCGCAGAATGGGCGGTGGTGATAAAGCCTTCATTGAGGTAGGTGGCCAGACTATTTTGCGCCGTCAATTACATATCACTGATGAATTTTCTGTTAGGCTGATAAATGCAAATGGTGATCCTGCACGCTTTGCAGAGGCAGGTTTGCCTGTTGTGCCAGATACCATTTCTGGATTTCTTGGCCCGTTAATTGGCCTGTTAAGCTGTCTTGAATATCTGCATCAGCACCATCCAGAGATTGCGTTTATTCAAACGATGGCAACAGATGCGCCCTTTATACCGCATGACCTTACCGCTAGGCTGTTTGATGCGCTTGATGATGGTGCATACCAGCTTGCCCAGCCGATGAGCTGTGGACGCCGTCATCCTGTATTTGGGCTTTGGCCAGTCGGTATACGCCAAGAACTATATGACGCTGTTGTAACACAAGATATTCGCAAGATAGATGATTTTACCGCTGGCTATAAGATGGCAGTTGTTACCTGTGAGCATGCTGAATATGACCCGTTTATGAATCTGAACAGGGCAGAAGATGTAGCGCAAGCAGAACAGATAAATATGACTGTCCATAGCGCTTGAGATTGCACCAAACAGGCATGATCTTTGCAGTTTGACAGCGCGTGCTATCTAGATAAGATAGCTTGTTAATGCCCGCGTTACCATGTTAAGACAAGCCCATAGCACTAGGCCACATGACAGGGTTGTGGATGGCTATCACAAAAATGGTCAATTATGATGAATGAAAAAGATTTCAAATCTGTCTTAGATATGTTTGCTGCCTATCGTACGGCACTAGAGGATGTAGAGGGGCGCATTGGCGAGAGTTTTTTTGCTGCAGTTGAGCTTATAGCCTCTCATGATGGGAATTTTATTATTTGCGGCATGGGCAAATCTGGTCTGGTCGGCCAGAAAATTGCGGCAACCCTTACCTCAACAGGCACACCATCTGTGTTTCTTCATCCCGCAGAAGCTATTCATGGCGATCTAGGCATAGTCCGCAATCGGGATGTGATATTGCTAATATCTAATTCTGGCGAGACTGATGAAGTTATCAGATTACTGCCTGCATTGCGGCGGATTGATGCTCAAATTATTAGCCTTGTCGGCAATCCCAATTCAACAATGGCAAAAGCATCAAAAATTGTGCTTGATGCCTCTATTGACAAAGAAGCCTGCCCGCTAAACCTGGCGCCAACTACCTCAACATTGGCAGCGCTTGTGCTTGGTGATGCGCTGGCAATTGCCCTTATGAAGCAATCTGGCTTTCGGGAAGAAGATTTTGCCAGAACTCATCCTGGCGGCAAGCTTGGGCGCAAATTATTATCATCTGTTAAGGATCATATGCGGTCAACTGACCTGCCCTTTGTGTCGGCAGATACCCCAATGACTGAAGTGATTTTGGTGATGACAAAGGGGCGGCTTGGGCTGGCGATTGTTGGGAGTGCGGATAATTATCACGGTATTATTACAGATGGTGATTTGCGACGGATGCTGGTGCAAGGCGCATCACTTGACAAATTGACAGCAGGGGATGTGATGAATAAATCACCGCTCACAATTTTAGAAGATACTGCCTTTGGCGATGCTGAAGAATTGCTGATTGATGCTAAAATTCAATGTCTGCTAGTAACTGATGATAAGGGAAATCTGGTTGGCGTGCTTCAGATTTTCTAGCAACCAATCAGGGCTGAATAGTGATGGTTGATACACTTTCTGACTATGATTTTGATTTGCCTGAACATCTGATTGCGCAACATCCCGCACAGCCCAGAGATTCAGCAAAATTACTTGATGCCTCATCTGGCCAGTTTTCAGACCGTATCATGCGTGATTTGCCCGCTTTATTGCAAGCAGATGATGTATTGGTGGTAAATAATACACAAGTATTGCCAGCCCAGCTTTATGGTAAAAAAGGTGAGGGCGGAATTGGTATTACCCTGCATCAAAGGCTATCGGAAAATAGCTGGCGTGCCTTCGCCAAACCTGCGAAAAAATGCAGTATTGGCACAGAGATACATTTTGGTTCAATGCTGAAAGCGCAAGTGATTGACAAGGCTGAAGGCGGCGAGGTGGTGTTATTATTCTCGCACGCATCTACAGCATTGGATAGGCTGATTGAAGAAAGGGGGCAGATGCCGCTACCGCCCTATATCAAACGACCTAAAGGCGGGGTTGATGATGATAAATCTGACTATCAGACAATTTTTGCTAGCCAGACAGGCGCTGTCGCTGCGCCAACGGCTGGGTTGCATTTCACTCCTGAGTTGCTAGCTTCTATCAAAAATACAGGCGCTAGCATTGCTGAGCTGACATTGCATGTAGGGGCAGGTACCTTTTTGCCAGTAAAAACACAAACCTTATCAGAGCATAAAATGCATAGTGAATGGGGACGGTTGGACAAGGCATCTGTTGAGATGCTACAGCAAGCAAAAGCAAAGGGCGGACGCATTATCTGTGTTGGCACTACCAGCCTGCGGCTCGTTGAATCTGCATTTCAAGCGCATGGGAAATTAGCGCCATTTGAAGGTGAGACAGATATCTTTATCCGTCCAGGATTCCGCTTTGGGGTAGCTGATATGTTGCTGACAAATTTTCATTTGCCGAAATCAACATTATTGATGTTGGTAAGCGCTTTTTCAGGCTATGACTATATCTTTCAGCTATATCGCCATGCGATAGATAATCAGTATCGGTTTTTCAGCTATGGTGATGGATGTCTGTTATCATGTGCAGCACCCTATGATAGTTGATAATCAGCGTTAGGAATAATTACTGCCCATGACACATACTTCCCCAAATAGGCCTGAGTTTAGCTTTACCATCCAGAATAGTGATGGCAGAGCAAGACGAGGTAAACTTACAACCGCATGGGGCGAGGTTGACACACCTGTCTTTATGCCAGTTGGCACTGCTGCATCTGTAAAAGCGATGATGCCATCATCTGTAAAACAGACAGGCGCGCAGATTATTCTATCAAACACTTATCATCTAATGCTTAGACCAGGCGCAGATAGAATAGAACGGCTTGGCGGGGTGCGGGCATTTATGGGATGGGATGGCCCGTTATTAACAGATTCTGGCGGGTTTCAGGTTATGTCGTTAGGGGCATTAAGGCAGATTTCTGAAGATGGGGTAATATTCAAATCTCATCTAGATGGGAGTAAATTTGAATTAACGCCAGAACGCTCTACTAAGATACAAGACCAGCTTGATGCTACGATTACAATGGCGTTTGATGAATGTACCCCCTATCCCTGCACCAAAGATGACGCCGAGACAAGCATGCAGCTATCAATGCGTTGGGCAGCACGTTCCCGCACTGCATTTCGAGCCAGAACAGGCTATGGGCAATTTGGTATCCAGCAAGGCTCAGTGCATGCAGATTTGCGCAAATACTCCTCTGATGCGCTCAAAGAGATAGCGTTTGATGGATATGCCATAGGTGGGCTGGCAGTTGGTGAGGGTCAAGACGTTATGTTCTCAACGCTGGATTTCTGTGTTGATATGCTTGATCCAACTCGCCCACGCTATTTGATGGGGGTGGGCAAGCCATCTGATTTGGTTGGCGGTGTGTTGCGCGGCGTTGATATGTTTGATTGTGTGATGCCAACCCGTTCTGGCAGAACCGCACAAGGCTTTACCCGCAAAGGAGCTGTAAATATCAGAAATGCCCGCCATGCAGAAGATTTACGGCCACTTGATGCGTCATGTAGCTGTCCTGCCTGTAGCCAGTTTAGCCGCGCCTATCTGCATCACCTTTTCAAGGCAGATGAAATTCAGGGGTTGATGCTACTAACATGGCATAATCTGCAATATTATCAGGATTTGATGGCAGAGATGCGCGCAGCGATTGAGGCTGGACAGCTTATCCAATTCGCTCAGGATTTTGAAAAACAGCAAGCCGAAGGTGATATACCGCCTAGCCCCGCATGACAGCTTTGATAACAGATACGCATAAGCTTAAACACTGGTTGAAGCAGGCTTCATCACAGGTTGGCTTTGATGTGATGGCGATTACCCCTGCTGTATTTGACGATGATGTTAGTCAGCGATTATCAGCCTTTATCAGCCAGAATTATCATGGCGAGATGCGCTGGCTGGCAGACTCGCAAGATAGACGTCAATCCCCAAAACATATGTGGAAGGATGCCCAGACAGCTATTATTTTTGGCTGTAATTATGGCCCTCGCGACAATCCTCTGGCATCGCTTAGCCAGACTGAAAAGGGCAATATATCTGTCTATGCGCGTGGTCGTGACTATCATGATGTGCTGAAGGGCAGATTGAAACAGCTTGCCAGCCAGCTTGCCAGTAAATCAGGCTGGCAGGTAAAGGTGTTTGTGGATACTGCGCCTTTGATGGAAAAGCCGCTTGCCGCTAAGGCAGGCATAGGCTGGCAGGGCAAACATACAAATCTGGTGTCAAAAGCATATGGCTCATGGCTGTTTTTGGGGGTTATCCTCACAGCAGGCTATTTGCCAGAAGATAGCGAAGCCCCTGATAGCTGCGGCAGTTGTACTGCTTGTCTTGATATTTGCCCTACCAACGCATTTCCTGCACCCTACCAGCTTGATGCACGGCGCTGCATATCATATCTGACAATCGAATATAAAGGTCATATTGCGGCTGAATTTCGGCGCGCCATAGGCAACAGGATTTTTGGCTGTGATGATTGTCTTGCAATCTGCCCGTGGAATAAATTTGCGCAACGCTCACACGAACAGAAATTTAGGGATGGGCAGGATACACAGATGCCTGATCTAGCATATTTGCTAGCGCTTGATGAGGCTGAATTTCGGCAGTTTTTTTCTGGCTCGCCTGTAAAGCGTGCGGGATATAGCTGTTTTATGCGTAATGTGCTAATCGCCGCAGGGAATGCCCAAGCACCTGAATTATCAGCATATATAGAACCGCATTTAACAGCAGAATCTGAGCTTATTCGGGCGATGGCAGTATGGGCATTATCGCACTATTATCCCGCTGGCAAAATGCACGCCCTATATCCAGACGCTGAGCCAGATGAACAGGTGCGCCAAGAATGGCAACAGGCGCTTCAGCGTTAATGCCGCAGCACCTGTTTTTGAGACTACACAAAGCAACTAGTTAGAATGATAGCCACGTTCGCCATGTTGCGAGATGTCCAGACCTTCGATTTCAACTTGCTCATCTACACGCAGGCCAATCGTCACAGAAATTAGCTTGAGGATGATATATGAGGCAATTGCTGTCCAGAATACGGTGATAAGCACGCTGATTGCCTGAACAGAAAGCTGGCTTGATAATGTCATGCCGTCTGCAAGCCCGCCGCCTGAGAACGCATCTGTTGCAAGCACAGCTACCAAAAGGCTGCCGATAATGCCGCCAACACCATGAACAGCAAACACATCAAGACTATCATCAATCTTTAGCTTGTTGCGGATAATATCAACCGCTACATAACAGCCATATCCGCCTGCCAAGCCAAGCACAATGCCGCCCGGAATGCCGATAAACCCAGATGCAGGCGTGACAGTCGCAAGCCCTGCCACCATGCCAGTTACAATGCCAACCAACGATGGACGCCCAAATTTCTTCCATTCAATGACCATCCACACAAGTGATGCAACAGATGCAGAAATATGCGTGACCAAAATCGCCATAGCCGCGCCATTGCCTGCCCCTAATGCAGAGCCGCCATTAAAGCCAAACCAGCCAATCCACAGCATAGAGGCGCCAATCATCGTCAGAATCGGGCTATGAGGCGGCTGGATAGAGGCAGGAAAATTACGCCGCTTGCCAAGCATGATTGCGGCGACTAAAGCGGCTGTACCAGCCGTTGCATGCACCACAATACCGCCCGCAAAATCCATTACGCCCCAGCTTGCCATAATGCCGCCACCCCACACCCAATGGGTAACAGGTGCATAGACCGCCAATAGCCAGATGCCTGAAAACACAAGCACAGCCGCAAATTTAATTCGCTCAACATAGGCGCCAATAATCAAGGCAGGCGTGATAATTGCAAATGTCATCTGGAACGCCGCAAATAGGGATTCTGGAATTGTGCCTGAAACACTGTCAAAGCTGATTGACGCCATCATAAATCCAGATAGATCGCCAACCCAAGCCCCATCGCCTGAAAAGGCAAGCGAATAGCCCGCAACCACCCACAATACCGACATTAAACATGCCAGCGCGAAATGATGCATTAACACAGATACCACATTTTTAGGCTGAACCAGCCCTGCATAAAATAATGCCAATCCAGGCAAGGTCATAAATAGAACCAGCGCAGTAGAAGTCAAAATCCATGCGCTATCGCCTGTATCAACAGATGCAAAGGCAACGCTCGGCATCACCATAGCCGCACCCGCTATGGCGGCAGATGTAAATAAATTCATTGTCTCTAATCCCCAGAAAACCGCCACAAAGATAACCATTTGTGGCCTGATCGTAATATGTGCCGAGAGTGTAAGGATAATCCGCCCAAAGGACAGAGGCGGCGATAAAAACAGCCAAAACCCCTATAAAATGACTATATTTTAACCATTTCTTAAAAATAAGGCTAATTTTTGGGCAAAATATCAGCGTAAGATGCACGCCATAGCTATGCCAATGTCGCAGGCTGATAAATCTCGCCTGTCCATGCATAGACAGCCAGCATAGGCAGGGCGAGGGTGCGCAGGCTATGGGCTTCAAGGCTAGGGGTGAACAAAATTGTACCTGCATCACATAATGTTGGCGTGTCTAGCCCCTGTGATATGGCGGCGTTGCCAGACAGGATAACCAGTGATTGTGATGCGGCCTGATAATGGGCGGGAAGTTCTGTTTGCGGTAATATCAACAACAGCCCGATACGAACAGAATCGTGTATCAGCAACCCCTCAGGGCCAATCAATTCGCAATAACAGCTATGCTCATTCAGCGTATCATAGGGTTTTCGGTGAAATTGCTTATCAAATTGCCATTTAAGGTGCGGCTCTAAATTATCGATAATATTTCTAAATATATGGGTTGTGGCGGCATAATGCCTGCCTGTTTTCGATAATTTTCGGCTAGCGGGCAAAATTGCAGGGTGATAGTCGAAATTTTCAGCATTTTTTTCGACAAGGATTTTAGCACATCCATTCGGTGTAGCTCAAACGCCTCAGAATTCGGGTTTGGTGCGCTATCTGGCTGAGAAAAAAGGCTAATAAAAGCAGATTGAAATTTTCTAGTATAACGCGATTAAATATATAAACTTCGTCAAAAAGGTGTATTTTGGCTATTATTACTGCGTTTATACTTGAAATACAAGGCTGATTGACGGCAAAGTGATAAGGTCAATCATCAGGATAGAACATGTCTATTGCGGTAATCACAGACGAGGTAGCAGGCAGGCATCAAGTGCCTTTGCGCCATCCCGAACGGCCAGCACGGTATCCTGCGGTTATGAATGCGGTAAGCCGCGTCTTGCCAGAGTTAGCGCTAACACCAGCGCCCAAAGCCAGCACACAGATGCTAGAGCGGGTGCATACCACCCAATATATTGACAGTATTTTTGATGCCACCAAATCAGGCTCGCTGGTTCAATTAGACCCTGATACATGGGCAGGGGATGCATCGCTAGAGGCGGCGTTGCGTGGTGCGGGGGCGGCCTGTCTTGGTGTTGATATGGTGCTAGAGGGCAGTGTTCAGTGCGCCTTTAGTGCGATGCGTCCGCCAGGCCATCACGCTGAGCCTGACAAGGCGATGGGGTTCTGTTTGTTTTCAAATGCGGCGATAGCGGCAGAGCATGCACGGGCGCAGTATGGGCTATCGCGGGTGGCGGTACTAGATTTTGATGTGCATCATGGCAATGGCACGCAAGCTGCCTTTTGGGATAAGCAGGGGCTGATTTATGCCTCAACCCACCAAGTGCCATTTTATCCTGGCACAGGTGACGCATCAGAGCGGGGCGCGCATAATAATATTTTTAACCACCCGCTTGCAGAAGGCGATGATGGCGCAACCTTTCTGGCGGCATGGACAGATCATCTATTGCCAGCGGTGCAGGCAGAATCACCTGAACTTATCATCATTTCAGCAGGGTTTGACGCCCATAAGCGTGATCCGCTAGGTGGTTTGGCAGTTGATGTTGCCAGCTTTGGCACCTTAACCCTTGAGATTATGGAGCTTGCCCAACAGCGTTCGGGCGGCCGCATTGTTAGCCTGCTTGAAGGCGGATATGATCTTGAATCACTTACAGATTCATCTGCCAATCATTTGCATTGCTTGGCCTTTGGCAAGGCTGTGTCCTGATTACATCTTGACAGGCTTTGTCTGTTATATAGGATTAAGTCTACTGACCTGATGGGTGATACTACGATCGTTGTTGGCTATCGAAGCTGTATTAGCTGTTACATATGACGGTCAAACGTGTTATTTCTACTACTGAACAGATGGATAAAATCATGAAATCAAAATTAGCATTTGCACTTCTTTTCTCAGCCTTTCTAGGCCTTTCAGCATGCTCAAGCTACCCAACATGGGTGCCAGATTGGGCGCAGATAGGCGCAGATTCAGATAGCTAAACCTGAACATAAACGGGCTCGAACATAATCGGGCTCGAACATAATCCGACTTGAATACGAAACAAAGGCAGCCTAGTTTGGGCTGTCTTTTTTTAGGTCTTTTTTTGAGATTACAGCTACATTATCACGTCATCAGCGTCACAGGCTGATGGCATATAGAACACTGGCACTAGATATATCACGTCTTAAAGATGTCAGGATAAAGATTTGGAGCGGCTGACCAGGTTCGAACTGGCCCTAAGAGCTTGGAAGGCTCTTGTGCTACCACTACACCACAGCCGCGCCCTTCTTTCTTATCACCATAACACTGATTGGTAAATCCCTGATAGTTCTCAAATCTAGGGATTGAGGATGTTTTTTGCAAAAATCGCAAAAATCCTGCCCGCATTTACGATTGGTTAACCTTATTTTGTTAGCGTCTAAGAATGATGATTCGGTAGCGCGGTAAAATCCCTGTCTAGCGATGTTCATGAAACTGGTTGACATAAAATATTATCAGCCATACTAAGGCAAACAAAAGATAAATAACTGATATAAAAAACAGGCAAAGGTTGTGCTCTCT
>CBFHYU010000026.1:0-26780 GCA_965660165.1 Puniceispirillaceae bacterium (SeqCode) | reverse complement strand
TCATCTTGCAAAGCCCTTAACAGCATCCATCCCATTGCCTTCGCAATAGGCACCAGATTAAGTGTGCCATCGCCAGGGCCCTGCCGTATGTTAATCGCCTCTGTACGCTCTGTTGAGCAAATGTGTCACCTTGCCCAAGATGGCCATAATTGCTTTACATTGAACCCTGATGTGATGGCAGAGCTTGTTACCAGCCCTCTAAGCAATAATGCCATTGCAGAGTTTGAACAGGCAGCAAAAGAAAACAACAAATAGCAGGCAAAACCTGAGTGATGTTGTGACTATTGCTGTGTGCAACGGGTTGCCAGCCTATCAAACAGCCTAGCGTTGAAAGCCACCAGATGACGATGCTCGTGATCTATTATTTATCTTCACCATGCTGTGTTAGCAGCTTATTTTCGATAATATCTTTTACAATCCATATGAAAACTGACCCAGCTATAATCAGAACTGTGATAAAAGCAGGATAGATTATCCACAAAATCATAGGCTTTTCAGTTACATATATCCCATTCAATCCACAAATCGCCAATACCTTGCCAAAGATGATATTGAGATTAAATAGGATAGCTGATGCTTGAACAAATACCAGATGCAATCCCAAGCTTCCTAAAATAGCAAGCGTAACAAGTGTGAAAATCTGCCTTGTCATAATTCTCACCACCAAGCTAGATAGGCGTGCCCATCACATAGCGTTGTTCTGCGAAAGTCGGAAGTTAACAAGCTGCTTAATCTGCTCGCTTGTGTTTTCTGACCTGAATTCACCATCATCACTTTTCACTAAATCTTTAAATGTCTCTGCATCAATCTGAAGACAATTTACCGAACTGTTGGCAATGATAGTCGCTGTTCGCGTGTTATTTGTCTCATCTATCAGACCGATTTCACCGAACAAATCACCTTCTTTGAGGGTGGCTATATGAATCTGCTGTTCCTTTCCTTTTTTCAGCATCACATTTACTGACCCTTTGGTAAGCACATAGCAATATTGTGCAATATCACCTTGCTTAAAAATTGTGTCTCCTGACTTGAATGTCACCTGTTTTACACGCAGTGACAATGTTGACAATTCTTTGACTGATAATCTGCCAAAGGCCATTTCCAGATAGGTGTTTCTTAACCTACGCAATTCCCATAAAAACCCAAGCACAGTTGGAATCGTGATGGTCATATTATAGCCCATATGCAGATGCGCACGTCCTGGCATGCCCTGAAATCCTGTCAACTGTTCAAACATGCCATGCTTGGCCATCAGCCCGAATTTACCGCCTGCTTCATAGAAGTTCAGCATAGCTTCTTCTTTTCCAACTGGATGGGCAACATATACATTGCCAGCCACAGGATAAGTTGCCCACAGCTGTTTGAACCCTTCCCATAGTTTTTCCTGCTCAAAATAATAGAAATATGTGATTGTAAGATGCTCAAGCGCGTGCCAGCACAAAGCCGCAAAAGCAATCCATAAAAAGATGTTCTTGTGGAAATAATATAAACAGATAGCCGTACCAAACAGACCAACAAGCTCCCAGATTAGATGCACAATTTCAAGATCAAGCTGGCCAAATACCGCACAAGCAGCCGAGCCTATAAGCGGCTGTCCATCCGAACCTAGAATAGGCAAACCATCAGCCCCAGGTTTAATAATTTTCTCAACACTGTAAAAGCTAGGTTCTGACAAGGCATCTCGAAGCCCCATCTCCACCGCTCTGCCAAAATTTGCCAGATTATCTATCGGCGGTGGACAGGCCACAGTACCATTCATCAAATCAATCTGAAACACCTGAATAAGATGTTCTGCAAAATGGCCAATTTGCAAAATTGTGAACAGTCCTAAAAATGCAACTGCAGCATAATTCTGAACCTTCCAAATTCCTTCATACAAGGTAATGGGAATCCACGGCAGAAGCGTGTAGAGCGCAATCATATATAATGGTTCGCCTGAAATAATAGCATTGATTTGCAGTAAATAAGAAATCAAGGCGGTGACAGCAACAGTTCTTACGCTTACTGCTTCAAATGATAAAAACCTATTGAATAAACTGATAAATCCCATAATTGGCCACCATATTTAGTCTTTTTTACGCAAAATAAAAAATATCAGCGTTGCGGTGGTAAATACCACAATGCCAAAGACCGTTATCACCACATAAATCTTGTCAAGCCAGTCATCTGCTCCAAATCCTTTGGCAAGCGGACCTGAAGCTGCTAACGCCTGTGAGACTTTGAAGAGAAAAATAAAAGATACAAAAATAAACATATTTTTTAGATAGTAATACATGCGTCTCTCTCCACTCTAGTCTGCCCCTAGGCGTTAAACAAAAATAGCCACCAGATTTATAATATAAGTAAATACTAACATAATAGCTTAAATTAGGAAGGAATTTATCATTTCTGTGTTTGCACGCTATTGCACGAAACAGATTTCTGCACCAACATCATAGCTAGGGAATGTATGATTTATAGGTATTGTTTTAGTGAGGGGTGACAAGTCGTGACATATCAGCAGGATAGCGCTAAGGGCAGAAAATATTATAACGTTTTTTCATCTAATGCCCAGTTAAGCAGATTATCTGAGGCGCAACTGCATATGCTGATAGATAGCTGTGAGATTCAGAATTTGCCCTCAAAAACGCCCATTTTCAATCAGGGTGATAGTGCAGAATCTGGCTATTTTTTGATCTCAGGGCATGTAACGTTATCTCACACACAAAATGAGCCTGAGTCACAACTGATAATCTCGCATGGCACTCTATTCGGACTGGCACCCTCGATATTAGGAGAGTATTTGCCAAGAGATATTTCTGCATGGGCATACGATGAAATTTGTGTTGCCAGATTTCCGCTGTCAATATTATCTGCGGCTGTGCATGAACGTGAAGATCATCAACTTTCAGCCTTTTTCCCGACAGACCAGCTTGTCAGCCTTACTCAAACCCATAAGCGTTTCAAGGCAGGTGATATCATTTTCGAAGAAGGGGCACCTGCTGATAATGTCTATATTCTTAGCTCAGGCAGTGTGGAGATTGTTAAACAGCAAGGCGATAGCCTTACCATTATCGGGCAGATACATGAGGGCGGGTTTTTTGGTGAACGGGGTATCCTGAGGGGCGAGCCGCGAGCCGCCTCAGTTATTGCCATAACAGATGTGAGTACATTGGTACTAGATGGCGAAAATTTCAGAAAGAATGTAGAAGCAAATCCAGAAGCCGAAAAATTCTTTGGCGAACTTGAAAGCGTATATAATTTTCCGCGGCGCGGCATTGTGGTGAATGGCCGTTCTGAGATCAGTGGCCAGATATGCGCAACATCTACCTATAATTTGCTTGACGGCCGGCATGTATTGATGGCCTCTGCTGTTAATGGAGATATGTTTTTTGCTCAGCATTGCCCGATGCCTCAAGCTATCAGATGGCTAGAAGCAGGTGGCGCTGTACAGGCTAACATAGCCCTTGATGATGACTTTCATATTATAGGCATACAGACAAGCAAATCATGGGAATCGCTGGAACTGGTCTCTACCATGTTGCTTGATGGCACGTCCATAAGCCCTGCGGATATTGAACAGTTCCAAGCTTCTGGCAATTTCAGAAAAGCTGCTGATGATGGCACAGATAAACAGCTTATGTGCGGATGTATGGGAATTACCAAAGGCGACCTCTGGCCATTTTTAAGCAGTAATCCAAACTTAAAACAAATTTGTGATAAAACAGGCGCAGGCTCAGGCTGTGGTTCGTGTATCCCGCGCATTGGCGAGATGCTGTCTTTGAATATGAGACAGAAAGCCATTATCACTGAGGTCAGACAAGAAACCCATAATATCCATCGCTTCAGCTTTACAGGTGTTGATGTCCCCCTGATTTCGGGAGGTGCAGGTCAACATATAATTATTTATGCAGATATAAATGGCCAGCAAATAGAGAGAAGCTTTACATTAACAGAATATGCAGGCGCGGATGATGGCTATGAAATAGTTGTGAAACTGGAGGCTGAAGGTCAATTCACCCCTTGGCTGTTTGCACAGGATATAGGTACTGAAGTAACCTTATCTATTCCCTCAGGTGATAGCGCATTTATTTCTCGACCTCAAAATATTACCATGATAGCCGCAGGGATAGGTATTACCCCTGCTATGAGTGTGCTAAAAGCCATCAAACGACAGGAAATTCCGTCCAGAGACATAAAAATACTGCATAGCTGTCGTGGAATGTCTGTGCCGCTTCAGGCAGATATATCTAAACATCTAGGCAGTGATGCGTATCATATTTGGGATTCTGCACAGCATGGCCGGCTGGATGAGCAGCATATTTCCGATATTCTTTCCCCAAAGTCAGGTACATTATTTTGGATATGCGGGCCAGAACAGTTTGAGCAGGATATAAGCTATCAATTGGCCGCTCATGGTATTCCTGGGCATGATATTATGGTTGAGCGGTTTACCATTTCTAAAAATGCAGATTTGGTACCTGAGAAAAAGCCATCTATCCCTGCAGTAGAGCCGCCAGAAGCAAATATAGGCCATGCGCTTATTGACTCAGAGATGCCGCCGCATGAAGAAGCTCGGCTTCTGGTAACACAAATCCACCATGAATTGGGAATCTCGCCACAAGATACAGCCAGCAGACTGACTCATATTACCCCTTCATCTGAGTTTGAGCCTGACAGCAAGGAGATAGAATATGCCGCTAAACTGGCTTGGCGAAATTCAACCAAATGTGTTGGTCGGCTATATTGGAAAGGGTTAGAGGTATTTGACAGGCGGGATATTGATAGCGTTGATGCGCTGTTTGATGCGATGGAAACCCATTTAACATTTGGCACGAATAACGGCCAGATAAGAAGCACTGTCACTGTCCTTAAAGCATTTGATCCGGCCACTTCTAATCGTATTTTAAGCCCCCAGCTAATACGTTATGCTGGCTATAGACAGGCTGATGGCAGTGTCATAGGCGATCCTGGTCATATTGAATTGACTGAGATTGCCACTGCGCATGGCTGGCAGGGCGAGAAAAGCCATTTTGATATATTGCCGTTAATGATCCAAGATGCAGGCGGCAAAATCCATTTGCGCAATCTGAATAGGCAAGATGTTTTTGAAATTCAGATACGGCACCCTGAATTTTCATGGTTTGAGGATTTGGATTTGAGATGGCACGCTTTGCCTGCAATTTCAAATACCTGTATGGATGCATTTGGCAAACGCTATCCAGTAATCATGAATGGCTGGTATATGGGTACTGAAATAGGCGCTAGAAATTTAGCAGATGCGTATAGATATAATCTGCTACCAAGAATTGCCAAAAAAATGGGTTGCTATCATCGTGACGAAGCTAGCCTATGGAAAGACAGAGCGCTGGTCGAGTTAAATATAGCGGTGCTACATTCTTTCAGACAAGCTGGCGCGACCATTGTCGATCATCATACCGCCACTCAAGAATTTCTAAAATTCATTGAACAGGAACATAATCAGGGCAGATGTGCAGAAACAGACTGGAGCTGGGTTGTGCCGCCAATGTCTGGGGCGACTACTCCGCTATTTCATTTAGGGTTTTCAAACAGGCAAATTAAACCAGCTATTGTTGGCTATCCTGAAACACAGGATATATCGCGCTGTCCAGTCTGAAAACGCGCCTATTTGATAAACCAATCCTGCTAAGGCAGGTGGTTCTATGGTTTCATAATGCGCCAAAATTGTCGTGTCGCCGCTTAGGCGCCAACAATGCTATAGTAAAGGCATTATCTCCCCATCACGCAGGGGGAAAATACCGTGCTAGCCATTGTGGCAGGCATGTCATCACGGCGCGTCTTACGGGGTGCCACATTATTGATAGCAGTAACAGCGAGCCGCCTATGCTGAATGCGGCTACGGCAAAGGGGAATTGTTCAAACCCGCTTGCGGTGAAGATGACTTTTGCGGCATATACCGAATATCCAAGTGCGATGATCATAAATGCGCGTCTGTCTAGCACGATCGAAATCAGGCATAGCACTAGATATATTGCCAGCACTATCGCGCCATCAGCGGCGGTTTCGGTACTGCCTAGCCTTGAAAATATGGGATGCACAATTAACGGGGCGGCCAGAATATGAAGCCAGAAGGCAACATCTGCCTCGCGGGTTATTCTCAGCGTGTTGCGGCTGTCCCACCAAATAGCGGCAAATAGGGTCAGCCCGCCCAGTGCGACCATCACCGCATAGCTGGTGGTATCGCCAAAGCTGATGCCAAATAGCTGTAGGATACCAAAGCTGAGGGGGATAAGCCCTGCCATGCCTATCGCAAATGAAATAGGCACTCTGAATCTCAGCCAGTGAAGGCTTACGCCAGCTATCCAGCCAAGCGCGCCGACAATTTCTGGCCAGCCTTTTTGGCTATCGCTAGTGCGGCTTAGCGCATCATCCAAAAACAACATCGCATAGCTTACAAAAAAGGTGATGAACACGCATAAGGTAAACACAAGCATCAGCAAGATAGAAGGCAGCGCCATGCGGCGTTTCTTAGTGAAATATTCACCAAACACCCATGCCAGCGCGGCAGTGGCCAGCGTGCTGAACTGGTTGCCTTCATAAAAGCGGGAAATGCCAAATATGCTGGCAAATTGTGAGGTAAGAGAGGGCACACCTTCAAAAAGAGCCTCTAGCATATACCACAAAGACCATAATACCAGCATCAATATGACCGAGATGAAAATATCGTTAAAGCCAGTTAACAGCCTGAAATTTTCCTCACTTCGGCTAGGGTTTTGATAGCCTCCAGCCTCATATTTTGTAGATAGGAAACTCAGCAACCTGTCTGCTTCATTGCGGCTGATCGCCCCTGATGTTACGGCATCTTCTATGTCAGAATCTGAATAGGACAAAACGCATCTCCCTAGCGGTCAGCATAGCTGTGTTAATAAAATAGCTCAAACGCTGATTTAGAATTACCTTGCGTCTTGCCCCACATCTGTTTATGGAAATTTGGTTATCCCTCGTATCAGCTAAGAGCTAGGCCTATGTCCATAGTCGACTTTTTGAGCGTTAGGCACGTGCCTACCTTATGTTGGAGCGCGCAGAATTCGCTTACCCTCAAGCCGCCTGTATTATCTGTGGTGATGTTATGTATTGGACTATATTTATTTGGCTTTGGCGAAGCGTTGATTATTGCCGCAGGGCTGGGGGTTAGCCCATGGACAGTGCTTGCGCAAGGGGCGGCTGTGCAGTTAGGCTGGTCCATTGGGCTATCCACCTTTATCATTAGCCTTGTGATTTTATTATTCTGGATTCCTTTGCGGCAGAGGCCTGGCATCGGCACAATTTTGAATGTCATTATTATCTCTATCAGCATTGATATAAGCCTGCCGTTATTATACCGACCCGACCAATTTATATTTCAGGTGTTAATGCTATGTGCAGGGCTGGCATCTATTGGGCTTGGCAGTGCGCTGTATTTGATTGCCAATCTAGGGCCAGGCGCCAGAGACGGGCTGATGACAGGTCTGCAAAAGCGGCTAGGCTGGCCGATTATGGCTGTCAGAAGCCTGATTGAAATCACAGCTGTGATTATTGGTTGGACATTAGGCGGGGTAGTCGGGCTTGGTACAGTGATTTTTGCGCTTGGTGTTGGCTCGGCAGTATCTATTGGCTTGCATTCTATGATATTGCTAAGCTCATGGCGCACGCGCTAGTCAAATAAAATTGGCAACAGACCTGACAGTCCAGCAAAGCCTTTCATATAAACAGCCGCAGTCTGTTTTAATAAGGCTGTTTTAGTGGCTACTTGTTCAGTGGTTATCTCGTTGCTGGCCTGTTTCAACGCCTGATTACTGCTATTTGGATTAGCCGCAGGTCGGCTTAGAGTATCTGCCTCAACGCTGAGGCTTTGCTGATATGTTTTAAGCGATTCATCTAGCGTCTGAAGGGATGATAGCGCATCGTCTAATGGCTTGGTATCAGCGCCCGCACTATCTTTCATCTCGTCAATCTCGGTCGTGATATGCACAACATCTGAAAGCAGTTTTTCATTCCGTGCATGTTTATGGGCAATCTCTTCAAGCGATGATGCTAGCGCAGATAGGTCTGCTATCTGGCGTGTCTGAGATATGGATGATAGATGTGAAGGCGTGTCTGAACGTTGGGCTGATGGCTCGGATGGTTGCGCATCTGATAGTCTATGCAGCGTATGTGTCCGCAACGTCTGTTGAAAAGTGAACGCACCTATCTGGCTACTCATTACAGATTCCTCTATGCAAATGCTACTAAATGACCAATTTTTACCTATAACGGCCATTTTTCACAAAATGTTAGCTAGCATGCGTGATTTTTTGCTTATAAAATTATAAGCAATTGATAAACAACAATTCTTTTTTCAAAAAAGAATGAAAATTATTGTCCCCAGCGCAGAATTACAGGGTCATGGGGGGTAAGAAGCTCGATCAATGCCTGTTTGGTCTGTTGATGAAGCGGCGGGATTGGGTGGCGGCAAAAATCTGAAGCAATTACCCCACCTGCAACCATTGCTGCCTTTGTCGCTCTGAAGCCGCATTGCCTATTTTCGTGATTGATAATTGGCAAAATATGATTATAGCCAGCAAGTGCGGCATCTCTGTCACCTGCCGCATGCGATAGGATAATCGGGCGGATAAGGTCGGGAATAAGCGCTGAGGTCATTGAACCAGTTGCGCCTGCATCTAAATCTGCCATTAAGGTAATTGCTTCTTCACCATCAAAGGGGGCTTCGATGGCTTTGCCGCCTGCTGCTAGCAAGGCTCGTATTTTTGCGGCAGCTTGCGGGCATTCAATTTTGAACATTTTAACCATATCTAGCTCGGTTGCCATGTTCACCAGCAGCTCAACAGACAGCTCAACTCCAGATAATGGTGCATCCTGTATCATTATTGGAATGCCAACTTTTGATACTTCTGCAATCTGCTCAAATGTCTGAGCTGGTGTGCCTTTCAAAAGCGCGCCATGATAGGGCGGCATCATCATTACAGCTTCAGCACCAAGTGCTTTTGACTGTTTTGCTCGTTCCACAGCGATTTTCGTCGCAAAATGGCTGATGGTGACGATGACAGGCACGCGTCCTGCGACATGTTCGAGTGACAGACGCATTAACGCCTGTCTTTCTTCATCTGAGATTAAAAATTGCTCTGAGAAGTTGGCAAGGATACAAATCCCATCAACTGACTGATCTATCATGCAATCCAGTACATTTCGCATGCCGTCATAATCTACCTCTCCTGCGCTTGTGAAGGGGGTCGGGGCAACAGGCCAGATGCCAGTATAATGTTTTGCTGTCACAGTATTATCCTTGAGATATTGTCAATTCTGATTTTTATTATCTTATCTTAGCGATAGCTAGCCTATCAAGTCAGAAAACATCTGATTATCTAGCGGATTTCGCTAAAAAGCTAAAATGGGTTGCGTTGCCCCAATATCCGCCATATATGAGACATATTATTAGCACTAGATAAGGTGGCGAAGATGGCAATTATTACGCCCTCCAGACGCGTAAGGCGCACACCCTTTACCCAAGGGGTAGAAGCAGCAGGTGTAACTAGCTATACGGTCTATAACCATATGTTGCTTGCAGCCCAAATAGATAATTTCGTCGAAGATTATCATCATCTAAAGCGCCATGTTCAAATCTGGGATGTTGCGGTGCAAAGACAAATCAGCATTAAAGGGCAGAATGCAGAAAAGCTGATGCGGTGCATCAGCCCCCGTGATTTGTCAACAATGCAGGATGATCAGTGTTTTTATCTGCCTGTAATAGGGCGTGATGGCGGCATGCTAAATGACCCTGTCGCCATGAAAATATCAGCTGACCATTTTTGGATTTCACTGGCAGATGGTGATTTCATGCTCTATTTGCTTGGCGTGGCGGATGCATTATCGCTAGATGTCGAGATAGCAGAAGCAGATATCGCACCGCTTGCTGTACAGGGGCCAAAATCAGAAGCGCTAATGGCAAAGATTTTTGGCGATACGGTCTGTGATTTAACATTCTTCCGTCATGGCAAATTTAGCTTTGAAGGTAGGCAAATGCATATTTCGCGGTCTGGCTTTTCAAAACAGGGCGGGTTCGAAATTTATGTTGAAGGGGATGACTATGCAATGCCGCTTTGGAATAGATTATTGTCTGAAGGTGAGGCGTTACATGTCAAAGTTGGCTGTCCTAATCTGATTGAACGTATTGAGGGCGGATTGCTATCTTATGGTAATGATATGCGGCGGGAAAACACCCCGTTTGAGGCTGGGCTTGGAAAGTTTGTAACATCATCTGATGACTATCTTGGCAAAGCCGCATTATTGGCACGTCCTGCCAGACAAATGATACGGCCTATCGCAATCTCAGGTGAGATACCAGTATGTGACAGGCTTTGGCCAGCCTATGCAGATGGCCGTCAGGTAGGTCAAGTGACAAGCGCCATTTTCAGCCCTGATTTCGGGGTTAATGTTGCGATTGGCATGGTCTCAGATAGCCATTGGGATGCTGGCACAAAACTAGAAATAGACACTCAAGATGGTATCAGAGATGCCGAAATTCAGGCAAAATTCTGGCGCTAAAGAGGTTAATTTTTTTCTGATAGGTGTTGATAACGCGGCTCACAGGTGAAAAGCAGTCGCAATCATTCGATAATCAGGGTAATGTGGCGTCAGTAATACGCATCAATTATAGAGACATTGTGAGATAGCATGGCAGGCAAAATCCTTATCCTAAACGGCCCTAATCTGAATATGATGGGCACAAGAGAGCCTGAAATTTACGGTACTGATACATTGGCAGATGTAGAAAAACGCTGTTCTGATTTACTTGCAGGCACTGGCATAAAGCTTGATTTCAAACAGTCAAATCACGAAGGCGAGCTGGTTGGCTGGATTCAGGATGCTATCAGCCAGCATCAGGCTATTATCATCAATCCAGCGGCCTATTCACATAGCTCAATTGCTATTTTGGATGCGTTGAAAATGTTTTCAGGCCCTGTGATTGAGGTGCATATCTCAAACATCCATCACCGTGAGACCTTTCGCCATCACTCTATGGTAACATTGCGGGCTGATGGGGTGATTGTTGGCTGTGGAATGCAGGGATATGAGCTGGCGGTGCAACGCGTGCTGAGCCTGCTTAGTTAGGGTTTCCCTATGTCAAAAACCGAAAGCGTGACCAGTTGAGATATGGCTGGTCTGCTGGCACTTCTATTGATGGGAAATGGCTATGATTTGGCGCATCTGGCCATTTTTGAGGTTCGATGCAAATCGCAGGGAATTTTCCAAATTCTGGCAATGTTCTGCTTTTTAGCGCTGGATTTAGCTGGTGTGGGCAATAGAGCTGCAGGCCTGGCTGGTTGGTATCAATTTGCATGGTAATGCCTGATATATCACTTGAAAGGCGGGCGGCTGGCGCTAATCCATCTTGCGGATGATCAAGACAGAAATTATGATCAAGAAGCGCGGAATCCACTAGGGTGCGCAACGGGGTTAGGGTACGAAAATCAAACTCAGTTCCTGCTAGGCTAGCCAAATCGCCTGTCGGCAGTTTTTCTGCATCTGTCGGCAGATAGGATGAAGCAAAAACCTGTAGCCTATGCGCTAGAATATCCCCGCTATCATCTAGACAAAAATAGGGATGAAACGCCATATTGCACAAAGTGGGGGCATCACTCACCATCTCAAGCCGCACATCTAGCCAGCTACTATCCTCATCTTCACCAACACAGTAAGTACAGCTAAAATGCCGATTACCCGGAAAGCCAAGCATCTGGTCTGGCTGGAATAAGGTAAATTTTATCTGATGGTCTGACTGGCTGTCTAATTGCCAATATTGTCTGCCAATGCCATTCTTGCCGCTATGCAGGGTGTGTTTGAAGGCTTCATTCTTATCAAGCGTAAGGATAGTGCCATCACATATCGCGCGACCCTGTTTCAGCCTATTGGCGACAGGCCCTGCAATAGCGCCAAAATGCTGGGCATGGTGTGGATATAAATTAGGCGTAATAGCCCTGATGACAGACCCGTTATGATTGCCAATATTAAGCCCAATAACAGAGGCACCAAACGGGCTTATCTCAAGTTGAAGCTGGGTAGATGAAATTGTCGCTATTTCAAATTTTTGATGCGCCATATATTTTGCTAACTCTGTCTAGCGTTATACTGCACAGCCTATAGAATAATGCTTTGCTAGTGAAGCAGAAGCGGGGGAATTTATAAATAAATCAATCTGATTTATTTATTGACCTAGCCAATCTGTCTGAATTATTATGGGGCAGTCTGTAACCTGCTGGCTAAGTGCTGTGATATGAGTTTTGATAATCAAAAACCACAACAATCTGATGATGCGCCAGATCATGCTCTGGGTGCAGAATTTAGCAAAGGGTCTAATCAGCGCGGGGTAAAGCATTATAATGAAAAGCTTATCATCGATGTGGTGCGCAGGCTTGAGGCCGTCAGCAAAGCTGAGATAACACGGATTACGGGGCTTAGTGCCCAGACCATTACTGTGATCGCAAATCGGCTAATTGATGAGCAGTTATTGATAAAAGATGATGCGGTCAGAGGTAAGGTAGGCCAGCCATCAATCCCGCTTCGGCTTAATCCAGATGGGGCGGTATCCATCGGGGTAAAGCTGGGTCGGCGCACCTCGCAAGTGATCGCTACGTCCTTTACCTATCAGGTGCTTGTGATGAAAAGCTTTCATTATGATTATCCAGATAGCAACGCGATTTTAAGCTGGCTTGAGGGCGCTGTAAGAGAGGTAATCTCAGCGCTTACGCCAATTCAAAAATCACGAATAGTCGGCATGGGGCTTGCTATGCCCGCCCATCTACATCGCTGGGAAGGTATTATTGATGCGCCTGAAGGGGTGTTAAGCGAATGGCAACATATTGATATAATTGCATGGTTAAGTGCGCAATTTGACCTACCAGTGTATAAGATAAATGACGCAACAGCCGCCTGTCTTGCTGAAATGTCTCTGCATCACAGAACACAGCAATTAAGCTGTTTATATTATTATGTAGGCACATTTTTTGGCGGCGGTGTTTCACTTGATGGGCGCATTTATGAAGGATATTCAGGCCATGCCGCCTCAGTAGCCTCATTGCCGCTATCTCTGCCTGTAGATGGCAATAGGCCGCCCCAAATGGTATCTGCCGCTGGATTGCATAGGCTGGAAGCCAAAGCGATAGAACATGGCTTTGATAAAAACATTTTTCTGTCTGATCAGCCATTAGAAGACAAACATTTAGCGCTATTTGATAGCTGGGCTGATGAGGCGGCATATGCGCTAGCCTTTGCGGTGATAAATGGGCAATGCTATCTTGATATGCCTATATCAATTATTGATGGGCGTCTGCCAGACTTTCTGATGACGCGCCTTGTTGATAAAATAAAGACGGCTCTTCAGACATTTGATCTTAACGGTATTGAATTGCCTCAGATTCAGCAGGGTAGGCTTGGTATGAATGCCAGACCACTAGGCGCAGCAATCCTGCCGTTGCATCATTATTTTTCACTCTCATCTATTCAGCTTCAGGTTAATACTGACTAACTCAAAAGGATATGCATATGGCTCTTAGAATTGCAATTAACGGCTTTGGCCGAATTGGCAGAAATGTGGTGCGCGCTCAACTGGAAAATAGCCGCCCAGATATTGAAATTGTGATGATAAATGACCTTGCAGATATCGCAACTTCAGCCCATCTGCTTGAATATGATAGCGTGCATGGCAGGCTTGGCAAAACCATCAGCACTAAGGATCACCGCCTTTTTATTGATAGCCAAGAAATACATTATCACTCTCAGCCAGACCCCTCTCAGCTTGATTATAAGGCGTATGGTGTTGATGTTGTGTTTGAATGCACTGGCCGCTTTACCTCTGCTGATACTGCATCTGCCCATCTTCGCGCAGGGGCATCAAAAGTTGTTATTTCTGCACCAGGCACTAATGCGGATAAAACAATCGTCTATGGCGTTAACCATGAAACGCTGGCGGCGGATGACAAGATTATTTCAAACGCATCTTGTACAACCAATTGTTTGGCGCCGCTAGTATCTGTGCTAGACCAGCTATGCGGCATTAAACAGGGATTTATGACGACTATTCATGCCTATACAGGCGACCAGCAATTACTGGATAGTGAGCATAGAGATTTATATCGTGCCAGAGCGGCGGCCATTAACATGATCCCGACCACAACGGGCGCGGCGCGCGCTATCTCATTGGTGTTACCGCATCTGGCAGGGCGGCTTGATGGTGTTGCTGTTCGTGTGCCTACCCCTAATGTATCTGCTGTTGATTTGGTGTTTGAATCCGAACGGCCATCATCTGCCGAAGATATTAATCATGCCATGATAGCCGCCGCTAACGGCAGATTGAAAGATGTGCTGGCTGTCACAGATAGGCCTGTTGTATCATCTGATCTTAATCATCATCCTGCCTCGTCAATTCTGCATCTTGACCAGACAAAAGTGATGGATACAGGGATGAGTAGAATTTTCAGCTGGTATGATAATGAATGGGGCTTTTCAAACAGAATGCTTGATCTTGCCCAGCATATGTCAGCGATGAAATAGGCAGGCTAAAGGCGCAAATTATCAATTAGCCTTGTGCTACCAAGCGTAGCGGCTACCAGCAATACACTATTTTCTGAAAGGCTGGAAAGCGGGCTTAAATCTGTCCCGTTACAATAGCTTAGATAGTCAAGACTATGAAAGCCGCTTGATAAAATCTGTTCCTTGCCAGCCTGAATGGCGGTGTCTATTGGCATGCCAGCGTGAATATCATCACCAAGCTGGCGTAGCGTAGCATGAAGTATAGGCGCAATCTTGCGCTGTTCCGCAGTAAGATAGCTATTGCGAGATGATAGCGCGAGCCCATCATGATCCCTTATGGTAGGGGAGGCGATAATTTGAATGGGCACATCAAGGTCTGCCACCATCTGCTTGACCACCAATATTTGCTGAAAATCCTTTTCACCAAACACCGCAATATCTGCTGGTACATGATGAAATAATTTCATCACGATGGTCGAAACGCCTGTGAAAAAATGCGGTCGATTTGCGGTTTCAAGCCCTGTTGCGGCGCCTTCAGGTACAATCATTGTTGCATGGCTGTCTGAATACATCATCTTGGGGCTATAAATACTGTCACAACATCCAAGCTGGCGTAATATTTCGCTATCTGCATTATAACTTCTGGGATAGCTGTCAAAATCTTCATGGGCAGCAAATTGGGTTGGATTAACATAGATGCTTACAACCACCTTATCTGCATGGCGTGCGGCTGTTTCAACCAGTGACAAATGGCCATCATGCAAATTGCCCATTGTTGGTACAAGCGCAGTTTTAAGCCCTGCTGATTTCCAGCTGGCTATCTGTTCTTGCATTGCTGTTTTCTGGGTGATGAGATTCATGATGTATCAGGCTCAATAACCGATTATCTATTTTGGGTCGGAATGTTGGGTGACATAAAAATCTGTCAGCGTCAACACAGACGGCTCGCTTCCCTTATGCTCAATCGCCTTGCAAATTTGGTCTAGCAATGCGTTTGATACAGCAGACCCGCCACATGACTGAATAAAATAGCCAATATCCTTTGCCGCGTTTGATAGGCTAAATTGTAGTCTTGAAATATCACCATCCCGAAGATAGGGCGCAAATCTGTCAAGCACAACAGAATTGCCGCCGCCACGCTCAAGCACTTCAATTAGCCGTTCAGCAGGAATATCATAAGAAGTTGCAGTCGCCGCTGCTTCAGCCATAATCCCTGCATAGCCAAGCGAGACATAATTATGAATAAGCTTTAGCATCTGCCCTGAGCCAGCGCCGCCCGCATGTGTGATATGTTCAGAAAAACAGCTAAGCAATGGTTTAATAGCGGTATATAGGCTATCTTCTGCACCTACGATAAGATTTAATCTGCCTTCTTCGGCTTCTTTTGGTGTGCGTGTCATCGCCGCATCTGCAAATAGAATATTGCGCTCTGCCAATGTGCTAGCTATCTGTTTTGTGCGTTCTGGCAGGCCAGTGGAACAGTCAATGACAATCGTGCCATCTGCCAGACTATCGGCAATGCCATCCTTGCCAAATAAGATAGCATTCACTTCATTCGCCCCAGTAACACATAAGAGGACAATCTCGGCACGCATCGCCAGACTTGCCAGATTATCATGCGAAATTGCGCCCAAGCCGATTAGATCGTCAACTGGCTGATTGCCGCTATGCGCCAGAAAGTGAAGCTGATAATCAGCATGACTGCAAATATGCTTTGCAATGCCATGACCCATCAGCCCCACACCGATCATTGAAATAATTTTCTTGCTAGATGTGGTCATAATAGCTTGTGCCCTTTTTATAGATGTCGCTAGCTATAATCTTGGTAAGATTTTTCTTCAACCAGCGCAGAACCAGTTGCTAAATTGATCTGTTTTTTCAAATCTGCACGTTTATCATTCGTAACATACACGCTTCTGGCAAGTGCGATAAATTCCTCATCAAACGCTTTTGCCGCTTCTTTATCTCTGATTTTGTCTTCAATTTCCCATAAGGCTTCATTCACAGATTTAAGCGCAGCAACCAGCTTTTGAACTTCGGGGCTGGTCAGTTCTGTTGTTGAGCAAACAGGTTTCAGGGCAGCAATTTCGTTGTGAATATTTTTTAGCTTCTCGGCATTATCAATGCGCTCGGATTTAATTTCAAGAATGGTAAGCTTATCCATAGCCTCGCCAACTGAAACAGATACAGATATCGCCATGATGAAACAATCCTTCCCGTGCGGGTAACATGCTAATAATCAGAATACTGATACCAATTTTGGCGGTGAAAATATATCACTTATTTGCATCTGCCGATGATGAAATTTGCAACAAGGCTTGATTGCACCTGTCGGACAACTTTATATAGTAAGCTTGCGGCAAGGATAGGCATTAAGGAGAGGTAATGGGCAAATCAGTGGCATTTATCTGTGGCGGTATTGGTGATCAGCTATATCATTTTACCCAGATGCAAGCATTGGCTCAGCTTGATGCCCGCATGCAGATAGATATTGCCTGTCTGCACCCTAAAATCATGTCAAACATCACCAAAGATTGCCGTTGGGCTGGAGATATCATTGATCTTTCTGCCGCCCGTCATCTTAGCCAGTTTTCAGCCTTTTGGGGGTTTGTAAGACGCCTTGCTCAACAAGATTATAGCCATGCCTATATTTTGCATAAATCTTCCAGCTTCAAGCTGGCATGTTTGATGGCAGGCATACCTCACCGTATTGGGCTGGCTAGTAATCTTGCAGATAGGCTTATGTTAAGCCAGCCTCTTTTAATTGCATCAGGCGGAGAGCGACGCGCTGTATGGGGGCATAGGCCTTTTATTGCTGCGATTGATAGCTATCTTGACGCTATATTTGGGGCAGGGCGCTATCAAATCATCTCAGATATTACCCCAATAGTGCCGCACACAGAATGTCTGGAACAGATTACAGCGCGCTATCAGCATTTGCCGCGCCCGTGGATAATTTGTAATTTATTTGCTCAGGATGACACACGGCGCTGGCCTATGGATCATGCGCTAAGGTGTTTTGAGCAGTTATTTGCCAAACAGGGCGGAACAATCTTTTTGAACGCAGGTGCTGATGCCGCAGATTTGCATAGACAGCTCGCTCAGAAATGGGCAGGAAAAACAGGCCAAATTATCCATAATTTTGATGATTATTCAGATATCAGACAGGATATTGCACTGTATCACATGGCTGATCTATATCTTGGGGTTGATAGCTTTACTGCTAATCTGGCGTTAAATTGCGATTTGAAATCAGTAACTCTGTTCAATAAAGAATCTGACAGGCTGACATACAGATCTCAATCTAGGCCTGTATATCCTGGCGTTGGTCAGACAATAAGTGATTTGCCTGTTAGCGTTATCTGTGATGAAGTAACAATGCTATTAAACACAAATGAATAGCAGGCGTCTTGAACAGACAGCCAGATTTCAAATTTAGAATAAAAGGCAAATAAATATGAAACTTTTTACTGCAGGCCCATCTCCGTTTGGTCGAAAAATCAAGATGGCATTAGATGTTGTTGGTATGTCAGATAAGGTAGAGACAATCGCCACTGATACTTCGGCAGATGATTCAGAAAATCGAGCGCTCAATCCGCTTGGCAAAATACCTACCTTAGCGGTAGATGGTAACGCTATTTTTGATAGTCGAGTGATTATTGACTATTTGCATGAAAACGCATCTGGCTCGTCGCTAATTCCTGCCGATAAGCAGGCACGCACCCAAATATTGACACGGGCGGCAATGATGGACGGGATTCTTGATGCTGCGATATTGGTTGTTTATGAGGCGCGGATGCGACCAGAAGATAAATATGTTGAGAGCTTTGTTGCCTATCAGCGCAACAAAATTATCCGTGCCCTCACCATGCTAGAAGCTGAACAGCCTACCTATGATAAAGGCGCATCACCTGATATTGCAGATATCACCCTTGCTTGTGTTATTGATTATCTAGATTTCAGAAAACAAGTGGATTGGCGGGAATATGCCCCCTCTCTTGAAGGCTGGATCACACAATTTGCGGCATCTGTGCCAAGCTATCATCCAACCTTGCCAGATGGGATAGATTCTGCCCCTTGGCGTGGTTAGTATTCCGCAGAAAGTAAAAAGGGTGGCTATAATATGCCACCCTTATTTTTGGGTTTCTTTCATCCAGCTATGGAGGAGGAAATGCCAGAACGCTGAAAGAAGCCCTGATCGCACTAATGCGCGTGATTATGCGGCATCATTTGTCTTGTTATCATTCCATGATTTTACAAATTCATGGATGTTGCTTCTGTTGATACCCATCTGTGCCAGCGCATCATCATCAAGACGATTCAGCGCATTTACAGCACTTGAATATTGAATCCAGTTGAACACTTTTGTGAATACTGATGATTGGTTGTCGTTTGCAGCTATTGTCTTTGCCATGTTCCTGATCCTTTATGGTCATACCTGCTAAACAGCACCAATTCCAATATAGTAGCTAGCAGGTTTGGGTTTTGAAGAACATCGGCAAAACCTGTCTTGTGCACTATAACCTGCATAGAGGGCATGTTTTGTCGATGTAAGACATATATGCTGACCTAAATGAAATGTAAAGTACTGTAATAAAAGATTAATAAACTTTTTTAACATTATAATTAAATTACAGATTTAGGGCTAAAACCAAGCAAAGGCTATGATTTGGTTGTTGTTTTTGTAATAATATTTCGCATAGATAATCAGGCATTTAGAGTGCGGGCTTTGATGAGATGCTGAAATCACGAATCACATATGATACATTAGACAAAAGATAGGTGGCTAGGAGCTTAACTGGTGATTCTACAAGTTATTTATGCCGTGATTGTTTTGCATATGGTTATGCCAGCGGGGCGAGCGCTAGCGGGGGTAGTCAGCTAGCTATCTGTCCTGACTGTGGTTCTAGCAGAGTTATCCAGCATGATGAGCTGTTTGAACTTCACCTAGCTCATATTGATTGTGATGCCTTTTACTGTTCCGTTGAAAAGCGGGATAATCCAAAGCTTTCAGATAAGCCTGTGATTGTTGGCGGCGGCGATAGAGGTGTGGTGGCGGCCGCTTGTTATCTGGCGCGTCAATATGGCATTCATTCTGCGATGCCAAGCTGGAGAGCAAAACAGGCGTGCCCAGAGCTAATTATCCTAAAACCTCGCATGGCCTATTATAAAAAAATTGGGGATGAGATTAAGGAGATGATGCTTAGCCTGTCGCCTTTGGTGCAGTCTTTATCTATAGATGAGGCGTTTATTGACATGGCAGGCACTGAAAAATTACATAAAAAGCCAAGTGCGGTAATGCTGGCACAGTTGCAGGCAGATATTTTGCAACAGATTGGCATTACGGTATCGGTTGGGCTGTCTTATAATAAGTCGCTTGCGAAAATATCGTCTGATCAGGATAAGCCGCATGGATATTTCACGCTTGGACGAGCGCAGGCAGAAGGCTGGATGGCAGAACAGCCCTGTTCTGTGATTTTTGGCTTGGGTAAGCGTTCGGTATCACGGCTTCAGGCAGAGGGCATTATCAGCGTAGGTGATATTCAGACAGCGCCCATACCTTGTTTACGGCGTATTTTAGGCAATGATGCTAGCCGTATCAAAGCACTTGCCTGTGGTAGGGATGAACGGCTGGTACAGCCGCATCGTAAAGCGAAATCAATCTCGTCAGAAACAACTTTTGCAACAGATATTTCGGATTTGAATGCATTGCTTGCAATCGCAGAACGCCAGACGCAAAGTGTATCAAAACAATTGAAACATAAATCTGTTTATGGGCGGACAATAACCTTAAAGCTGAAAACAGCCAAACATCAGATTATAACTCGCTCAACTACGATTGCTCAGCCAACTCAAATGGCGTTTCGGATTTTTTCAGAAATTAAACGGCTGGCAGAAACACATATAGACGGGAAAACCAGCTATCGCTTGCTTGGGGTAGGGGTCGAATTATCATCTGAGACAGCTGAGGCATCATTTTTCACCGAAGAGCATGAGGCAATTTTCCGTAAAGAAAAGCTGGAACAGGCAGTAGATTCTATCCAGTCAAAACTTGGCGATTCTAGCATCACAACAGGTCGCCAATTAGGCATCACCACGCCAAAAACAACACAAAAGACAGATCATACCTCTAAACGCAAATAGCAATTTCCTTAGAAAAGCATAAAAACCTGCCACTCGCAAAAATTTAACTGGCAAAAGCCCTGCGGATACAGGCATGATATCAACATAGTTGGTCTTTATGGTTTAATCAGCAACATGAATCTTTTTTTCTATGGCACGCTCAGAGCAGAACAGGTGCGTCAGGCAGTGATCGGCGCGCGCCATATTCAATTTAAGACAGGCTTTGCCCAGCTTGGCGGCTATCAGGTGTTTCAGGTATCAGGCGCGCTATATCCGATGATTCTGAAAACTAATGATCATGATATTGTATCTGGTTTGATGATGTATGATGTAGATGCTGAGGCAGTTGCTTTACTTGATAGGTTTGAGGGTATTCATTACCAGCGCCAGCAGGTTACAGTTGAGACTGAATATGGCGCTGAACAGGCAGAAATATATTATCCAGATTCCTATATGCAACCAGCAGGCTTATGGGATTTCGAGCAGTGGGCAGCACATGATATGCCCCGATTTTTTGAAAAAGATTTTGCAACAGATGGCGTGACAACGCCTGATTATGCTGATGGAAAAGAGGGGCAATGACGATTACCCTTATTCATCCTGCCTCCTTAAGCTTTATCAATGGTTCTGTTGTCCTGTTCTGGCTTATCTGCGGATTATCTGTTTTTGTGGTCTCTATCACTAAATCAGGCTTTGGCGGCTCAATGGGGGCATTGTCAGCCCCAATTTTGCTTACAGTATTGCCGCCTAACATCGCATTAGCGGTATTATTGCCGTTATATTTGATTGCAGATATTTGGACGGTATTTATTTGGCGCGGTTACGCTGTGTGGCGATTGCTTGGCTGGATGTGCCTATTTGCAATTTTAGGACAGATTATAGGCTGGTTGTTAATCAGCTATATTGATGATGATATGTTAAAATTGTTTATTGGCATTATAGCGCTGATAACGGGGGTAAGATTTTATCTGCAAAAAGCCAATATCCAGCTGATCAAAATCGCACGAAAACATCATAAACAAATTAGAAATAGCGCTAAGCAACGAGCTGCCATCTGGTGTAGCTTGTCTGGTTTTTCATCTTTTGTGTCGCTGACTGGCGGCATCCCTGTACAGGTTTTCATGTTGCCAATGAAGCTTCAGCGGTTTTTTGTTGTCGGCACTTTGGCATGGTATTTTCTGATAATCAATCTGGCAAAAGTACCGTTTTTTCTGGATTTGAACTGGTTTACGGCTGAAACATTATTTACCAGCCTTTATCTGGTGCCAGTAATTCCATTTGGGGTATGGGTCGGCAGATGGCTGAATAAAAATATGTCAGATGCGGTATTTTATCACATTGCCCATATTACCTTGGTTATTTTAGGGCTAAGATTGATTATCACCAGCTTTTGAATAGGATTTTTCGATGTTGCGTTGGCGTCATCTAATTGTTGCTATCTGTATGGTGCCAGCCCTGGTTATTTATGTGCTGTTATGCATGTTTTTAGCAGATTTTGTTACTGGTATTCATCTGGTATTAGATTTGATATTTTTTCTGTTGGCAGGGCTTGCATGGATATATCCAGCCGCAGCGGTGGTGAAATGGCTGGCAAATTCAGAAGCAACATAATCAAATATTTTCATCTGGTAAAATGGCTCTGTAACAAAGCAATTACGTGTCGTGACCACAGATAATAATGACGTTATTGTGATATTGAGGTAAATCTGTATTTTTATCATCTTCTGGTGGGGAGATAGCAGACTATGACTATGCAGCGTTATTCGGCGTGGAACATTTTTACAAAGGGTCTTGCAGGACAAAAAGGCTGGCAGCCTGCTTGGCGAGATGCATCCCCAAAACCTAGATATGATGTGATTATTATTGGCGGCGGTGGTCATGGGCTTGCCACAGCCTATTATCTGGCAAAATTGCACGGCATTACCAACGTTGCTGTAATAGAAAAAGGCTGGATCGGCGGGGGTAATTCAGGTCGAAACACAACGATTGTGCGCTCAAATTATTTTATCGAAGGCAATACTGCATTTTATGAGCATTCTTTGAGGCTATGGGAAGGGCTATCGCAGGAATTAAATTATAATGTGATGTTTTCCCAGCGCGGTCATCTAAATTTGTTTTTCACCCCAGCTCAGCGCGATTCTATGGCGCGGAAATATAATATTATGCGCCTGAATGGAATTGACGGCACATTCTTGAACCGAGAGCAGGTAAAAGCATTTGTGCCTCACCTAAATTATGGCGAAGATGCACGTCTGGAAATACAAGGCGGCTTTTTGCAAGAACGTGCAGGCACAGCCCGTCATGATGCGGTGAATTGGGGATTTGCTCGTGCTGCCTCTGCTTTGGGGGTGGATATTATCCAAAATTGCGAAGTAACTGGCTTTAGCTATAAAGCAGGAAAGCTGGTAGGGGTTGAAACCAGCAAAGGTGAAATCAAGGCAGATAAAATAGGAATGGCCGTAGCAGGGTCAACCTCTGTGCTGGCTAAACAGGTTGGGCTTGGTAAGCTACCTATTGAAAGTCATAAATTACAGGCCTTTGTATCTGAGCCGATCAAGCCCTTTTTAGACACAGTTGTGGTATATGGCGCAGGTCATGGGCATTTCTATATCAGCCAGTCTGATAAGGGGGGCATGGTCTTTGGTGGTGATCTAGATGGCTATAATTCCTATGCCCAAAAGGGCAATTTGCCAATTTATACAGATGTTGCGGGGTGCGCAATGAATGTTATGCCTGCACTTGGCAGAGTGAGGCTTTTACGGCAATGGGCAGGTATTATGGATATGTCTATGGATGGCTCACCCTTTATCACAAAAACAGATATTCCAAATTTCTATTTGAATGCTGGCTGGTGCTATGGCGGCTTCAAAGCTATTCCAGGTTCTGGGTGGTGCTTTGCCCATACGATTGCCAATGACAGGCCGCATGACATCAATTCTTTGCTTACCCTTGATAGATATAAACAAGGGCGCATGATAGATGAGGCAGGCAATGGCGCCTTCCCGAAAAAACATTAACCTGATGCCTATAGAAAGACTGTTGAAATGTTGTTAATTGATTGTCCTTTTTGCGGCATACGTGACCATGAAGAATTTACCTATCTTGAAGATGCTGCACATAAAAAACCAGCCTTTACAGATACTGATATGGATAGATGGTTTGACGCTGTCTATCTAAGAGACAATCCAAAAGGCAGGCATTTAGAATATTGGCATCACGCGCTTGGTTGCCGGATGATAGTGAAGGTGACTAGAAATACTGTCACTCACGAGATTGAAGATGTCACTGCAGCGCACCCTGAACTGCGCACCAAAGCAAAGGGCAGGGGCAAATGACTGGTTTCAGAACAGATAATGGCGGAATTATAAACCGTCGCAAAGAAGTATCATTCCGCTTTAATGGTCGTCTAATAAAAGGTTATCACGGAGATACGATTGCTTCTGCCTTACTAGCAGCTGGTCATCAGATGGTTGGCCGTTCTTTCAAATATCACAGGCCGCGCGGTGTTATGTCTGCTGGAGTGGAAGAGGGAGGCGCGCTATTTAATGTGGGCACTGGCGCAAACAGAATTCCCAATGTTAAAGGTACAATGGCTGAAATTGTGGCTGATCTTACGGTATCAAGCCAGAATGTCTGGCCTTCTCTAACATATGATATTGGCGCGATTAACGGGCTTATCTCGCCCTTTATTACCGCAGGTTTTTATTACAAAACCTTTATGGGCCCTGTGTCAAATACCCGCTTTTGGATGATGTGTGAGCATTTCATCCGCAAAGCCGCAGGCTTGGGAGAAGCGTCCCGTCTGCCTGATCCAGATGCATATGATATTGCCCATCATCATTGTGATGTGCTTGTGATCGGTAGCGGCCCTTCAGGGCTGATGGCAGCAGCAGAACTTGCAGAATCAGGCCGTTCTGTGATGCTGGTGGAACAGGATTTTGTATTTGGCGGAACATGGGCAAATGCCCCAACTGCTGAACGTCTGTCAACGATTAAGGCATTGACTAAGCGCATTGAGATTGCTGGCGGTGTGATGATGAGCCGCGCTACTGCCTTTGGGCTATATGACGGGCTTGTCACAGGGGTATTAGAACGCCAGACTGACCATCTTGGCAATGCGTCAAGACATATGCCTCGTGAAACTATGCATATCATCCGCCCGAACCAAATCATTATGGCAACAGGCGCAATTGAACGCGGACTTGGCTTTGGCAATAATGACCGTCCAGGTGTAATGCTAAGTGGTGCGCTTCAGACCTATCTTGGGCGGTTTGGTGTGATGTGCGGGGATAGCTGTGTGATCGCAACAACACATGATGGCGCCTATGAAAATGCAATTGCCCTAGCACGGGCAGGGGCAGACGTCACCGTTCTGGATGCGCGCGAAAACGCATCAGCCTTAGTTCGGCAGGCAAAAGAGGCAGGGGTGTCTGTGTTATTGGAAACAGTGCCTATCAATGCGATTGGTGAGAGAGCAGTTGCGGCTGTCGAAATTGGCAAGATTAGCGCATCAGGACAGATCACAGATTTGCATAAACAGATTGGCTGTAATGTGCTTGGTGTCTCAGGGGGGTATGCGCCTGTGGTCAATCTGCTATCTCATCGGGGTGTTAAGCCACAATGGAATAGCAGACTAAACAGCTTTTTAAGCGGCAAAACCCGTGAGCCAATCTATCACATAGGCGCGGCAGATGGCCTGTATTCTGAGGCTGCCACCATTGCGTCAGCGCAAAATTTAGTTGCGAAAATCAATGGGGTATCAGCCCCTCATAAATCACCCCGCAAAGGTTGGGCATCTGCACAGCGGCCATTATTTGAAATTCGAACAGCTAGCAGAAAGCTTAAAACCTTTGTTGACCCTCAGCATGATGTGACGGCTGATGATATCAGACAGGCAAAAGATGAAGGCTTTGTGTCTGTTGAGCATCTAAAGCGCTATACCACGCTTGGCATGGCAACGGATCAAGGCAGAATGGGCAATATAGTTGGGCTTGGCGTGTTGGCAGAGGCGCTTGAAAAAGATATTGCTGATACTGGCATCACCACATTTCGCCCTCCGTTTACGCCTGTTTCAATCGGAGCCTTAGCGGGCAGGCTTCGGGGACAGGAATGGGTGGCAACACGCAGAACGCCAATGCATCATCTGCACCTAAAAGCAGGGGCTGAAATGACTGATGCAGGTATTTGGAAACGCCCTTGGTTTTATCCTGAAGCAGAAGAGACCATCACCGAAGCCTATATCAGAGAAGCAGCCCGTGCGCGTCAGACAGTTGCGATGGTAGATGTATCTACTTTGGGCAAAATAATGGTTCAGGGACCAGATGCAACTGAATTTCTAAACCGTATTTATGTTAATCCATTCGCAAAATTGCCAGTTGGAAAAGCGCGATATGGGCTGATGTTGCGGGATGACGGTATGGTGATGGATGATGGCACAACATGGCGGCTAGCAACAGATGAATATCTGATGACCACCACTACTGCACAAGCAGGGCCGGTTATGCAGTTTTTAGAAGAATTGTTGCAAGTCAGGTGGCCAGATTTACGTGTTCATGTCACCTCTGTCACAGATTTATGGGCAGGCATAGCCATTACAGGGCCAAAAACACGCGCCCTGCTTAACGGTATTATTAAAGATATTGATTTTTCAGCGAGTGCATTCCCCTTTATGGGGGTGCGTTCTGGACATATTTCTATTGGACGAAAACGGATTGCCTGTCATGCGGCACGGATTTCATTTTCAGGTGAAATGGCGTGGGAGATTTATGTTAATTCACATGATGCTGAACAGGTTTGGCTATTTCTGTCTGAACAGGTAATTAAGGCAGGTGGTTGTCTATATGGGCTTGAAGCATTGGGCGCATTACGCATAGAAAAAGGTCATGTTACTGGTGCTGAGCTAGATGGTCGGGTGACGCTAGAAGATGCAGGCTTTGGTGCATTTGGCGCAAAAAAACAACATTATATTGGCTCTGTACTTCGCCAGAGGCCAGCATTGCAAGATACCGACAGGCCAACGCTAGTTGGGATTTTCCCTAAACATAGAACACAAACATTTTCAGCTGGCGCGATTATCTGCACACCAGATAATGTGAGAGGATTTGGCGAGGGTTGGGTTACGGCTGTGACAC
>CBFHYU010000025.1:0-27337 GCA_965660165.1 Puniceispirillaceae bacterium (SeqCode) | reverse complement strand
ATGCGGCGGCGGTAAGTTTCAACGCTGCAGGTGATTTGGTAATAGCTGGCCCTCGCCGGTTTGTGGATAAAGATCAATTTGTCTTTAATGTGGAATATCTGGCAACTACAGGGGTAACACATACTGAAACAGTTACCCTTAACCTGACCCAGACGCTTCGGGCACGAGCCGAATTGGACGTTCATGAAGCCCAGAATGTCTCTATTCCAAGAACATTAACACCTGATTTAATCAATTTTGCCAGTAGCGATCTTAACAGAGGCACGTTCCGATTTGCAAATTCAGGCACGTCAATTTCAGCAGGTGGTAATTTCCAGATAAATGGAACAGGGCAGATAACCTCTCGCAATCCAGTTGAATTTGACAATACACCAACCATCAATCTGGATGTAGAATATGTCGCATCAGATGGCAGGGTGTTTGAACAGGAAATTATTTTAAATGTAGAAGATACATTAACCTCAACAGCCACTATTACAGCCGAGCAGGCAACTGAGGTTCGTATCAATCTAACAACCCTTAGCTCAACTCGGGCTTATGGAAATAAATACAGAAATGCTGGCTGGAATGTAGCTTATGATATTGTCCCTAGCGTTGGTGATGCGGCATCTTTTACAGTTGACCCAATAACGGGGAATGTCCGTTCTACAGGCCCATTGCTTATATCAAACAAGCCTAATTGGAGCTTTCAGCTTCGCACTACAGTTACAAATGGCGTTGATACCATTGAGCATATCGAAACAGTTAATCTTGGCTTAACTGAAACATTGCAAGCAAGCTCATTCGTCACGGCTCAGGAAGCTGACCAAATCAATATTGACGACACAATCTTCAGCAATATTGATGGCTTTGCCGCACGTGATTTTAACCGTGGTAGCTATCGGCTACAAAGCACCTCTGGCGATCATAATTTTTTCACTGTGAATAATCGAGGTGAGGTATCAACAAATTCATCTACCCAGCTTGAATATAACAGCCGAGCAAATTTCCTGTCCGCTTTGAATATGAATCCGCAATATGAATTTGATATTGTTTATCGCGCGAATGATGGTCGTGAATTTACGGAATCTGTAACGCTTGAGCTAACAGACACCCTTTCAGCCCAAAGCAGATTTTCAGCAGAACAGTCAGACCAGATTGTAATAGAAGCAAGTGCCATGTCAGCGACAGCAGAATTTGCACGAAACCATAGGCTGGCTGGAAATCTGGGTCTGTTTTCGATTGACAGAACTAGCCCGCATGGGAATTTCTTTGAGGTTGACCAGACAGGCAGGGTTACCGCAAACAGACAATTGCTAACATCGGTAAATCCCACTGTACAATTTGATGTGCTGTTCCAGTCATGGAATGGTAAAACCCATCGGGAAACAGTAACAGTTGATATCACAGAATCCCTTCAAGCAACCTCAACAGTTGATGTATATGAAGCCACTAACAGAATCGATATCGGCATTTCGCAATTAGATAATATTGAAGCCTTTGCCAGACGTGACCTGAATAGAGGCACATATAGAATTGCAGGCGGCTCAGATTTTCGAGATTTCACCGTAGATCCAAATACAGGCACAATTTCCTCAAAATCAGGAGTCGAATTTGACAATAAAACACAATATCAGGTAGCGGTGGATTATCTTGCCTCTGATGGACGTGTTTTTACTGAAACAGTGACATTAAATATTCAAGATACGTTTTTCGGTTCGGCAAATCTGCAAGCAGAGCAATCTGAGCAAGTCACCATAGCGGCAGGTTCGCTGTCCTCTATGGCTAGATTTGTGCAAAAGAAGGCGCAAGCAGGCATTGGCGGTGATTATGCCATAGAGGCGACAGGGCCTAGCTGGTCAAAATTCAACATTACAGAAACAGGCGATATTATTGCCAGAGATACGCTATATCAGGGAAATAATCATACCTTCACTGCCTCATTCAGGGCAGATGATGGTGAGATATTTTATGAGACCGTTAACCTGTCAATTACTGAATCGCTGCAGGCAAGGTCGATTGTAACCGCTGATGAGGCAGGTTCGGTGCGTATAGGTGCTGGCCAGATGAAAGAAATTCAGGCCTTTGCAGATAGGGATAACAGACAAGGCAGCTTTGCGATTGTGGCTTCTGGCACTGATTATGAAAAATTCAAAGTCACAAGTGGCGGGTCTGTGATGAGCAAGACAGCCCTTGAATTTGATAATCCGTCTGATAATCAGAATAATTTTGCAGTTGCCTATTATGCCTCAGATGGGCGGATATTTACCCAGCAAATTGAACTAACACTTGGCGATACTTTTACGGGTAGTTCGATTATCACGGCAGAGGAAAGCCAAGAAGTAGTATTTTTGCTAAGTGATATGTCTAGCTTGCGCGACTATGTCTACAAGCTTGATTCTGGTGGGCCATCTGGCAGCTTCAAAATTCTAAAAGAAGGTAGTGATTTTAATAAATTCGAGATTGATGAATTTGGCAATGTGCGTGCTACAGAAACCTTGCGAAAGGATGAACAGGAAATATACCAGTTTCAGGTGAAATATACACCAGCCATTGGCCATGCCTTTACCGAGACGGTAAATCTGTATCTGCTAGACACTACCTATAATAAAACCAACTCAACGCTATATGCAAAAGAGGCAGAAACAATCGTTATTGATGAAGATGCATTGCCAGATATTTCGGCGTTTGCAGCCGCAGATGATTATCTTGGCGAATTTGTTATCGCATCGTCACCAAACACCCCTGAAGACAGAAATCTGTTTGAGATTAGCGAGCGTGGTGTGCTGACCAGCAAGTCTGGGTTCGATTATGAAAATGACAGAAGATTATATTCATTTTCAGTGATTTACACTGCAACAGATGGCACCTCTTATCAGAATTTTGTTGAGTTAAATATCACTAATGATATGCGGGATGATGATAATTTGAATCTGGAAGAGCTGAATATTGAAACGATTGAAGGCGCAAAATATGCAAGTGTTTTGCTAGATAATGCGATTAACAGAGTGTCTAGTTCAATGGCTATGGTAGGTGCTATCCAGAACAGGCTTGAACATAATATTGATAATCTTTCAAGTTCTGAATTTTTGCTTGGATTATCACGTGGCAGGATTGTTGATGCGGATGTTGCGGTTGAATCAAGCAGATTAGCCAAAAATACTATTTTGTCTAATGCAGCCAACCAGATGATGGCAAATGCCAATAATAATAAGCAAATGCTACTTCAATTATTGGGCTAAATGAATAATTTCCACAAGATTATCTTGAAATTGGTCAGTTTTATGACTAAATAACAAATCGAGTTTTAACGCCCGCAATTTTCGGCGCTTAGGGTAAAAACAGATGAATTAGTGTCCAACATGGATTTATGACGCTATTTATGCTCAGGTAGGGTATGATTTTCTGGTTTCTGATTCACCGCTAGCACTTTCAGCAAAAAAATATTCAACTGCGCTAGCCGCTAAATATCAACCCATATCTGTTGATGAAATCAGCGAAGGCTGTGAAGAGATGATCCGCTTTTTAGCTGAAGTGGACGCTGATGAAAATGCAGCTGATCTGTTGCGTGGCTTCTGCTTTTTTAGAATTCGCTATGAGGCTCAAAATACGAAGCGGAAAATGAAGCCTATGTTTGGGGCAGTTGATGCTGGCGATAAAGAGCAAAAATATAGCGGTACCGAAACCGTAAAACGGTTCAAAGCCTATGTATTTGCTTGGCGGTCTGGCACCGCTATTCTGGCAGAACCTGGCTGGAAATTAAGCAATGAGACAATTTTAGAAGAGTTAAGCAAAGCCGCAAGCGAGCAAGTATCAGTACTTGACGGGCTGTAGGAACATCTGTCTTAGCGGGCTAAATTATCCCTTCAGCCCTGCTTTCCAAGTTTCCATAAATGTATCTAGCATATCGCCTGTTTTCTTAAAGCTGGTAACAGATGATTCCATCGCTGAGAATTGTTCAACATAGCGCGCCCGTTCTGTTTCCATGCGTGTCGATAGCTCATCCAGACGGTCATTATAATCGTCAATATCGTCATTATAAGTAGCGATTTTGCTGTCAATATCACCATTGGTTCTCAAAATATCTTCAGAAAATTCTGATAACGTCTGAAGCAGGCTTTTACCGATAAATACCTGAGCATCTTCCCCATTGCCAAGTAATGTCAAGGCAAGTCCACGCGCTCCGCCTTCGGTGATTTTATATTTGCCATCTTCAAGATTCATTGTTCTGTCAAGGCGTGTTTGATCAGCTGGCGGTGGTTCTGGTGCTGGATCAAGAAGGCTGTTGGTCGCATTGGTATAGCTATAGACACCTGGCTCCCATAGACTGCCAGTTAGTTCAGCCTGAACCAGATTGCTGTCGGTGATTGCTCGCGAGTCAAGCAAGGCGGCAAAGGCATCTGGATTAGCCGAGAAATATTCATCAAACCGAGTCGCATTGATAGATAAGGTGCCATCACGTTCTGTCATCACCCCAAAATTTGACAGATAAACAGGGTCTGACTGAAACCCTTTAATAGGCTTTACTGTCATTGATTTCAGCGTATTCAAATAAGAACGCATTAGCGGGTCACCTGCCAAAGGCCCTGAATCATCACTGCCAGCAGTCCCTCTATAGGTCACTTCATTCAGCTTTTTCAGCATGAAGTTCATTTCTTCAACAAATAGCCTCAGAGTCTCTTGCGCGACATCTTTGTCATATTGCGCACTGACAGTTGCAACATTGGTACTGACCTTATTCAAGGTAAGAGATACGCCGTTAATCAGGTCATCTACCTTATTGCTGTCACGAGACACAAATACACCATCAATATACATTTCTGCATCAGTGCCGACGATAATCTCATTCGAGCTATCTGCTGAATTTGTCTCAGGGTCAAAGCTTAACCCGTCAACCCGTGTGCCCGAATTTTCTGCGGTGATCCTGATTTGGTTTTCTGCGCCTTCTTGTCCTACAAGTGTTAGCGCAAAATTGCCATCACCCACTCTGATCACATTGGCTGCAATCCCTATTTCAGCATTGTTAATGACGTTGGCAATATCGGCTAGACTATCTGTGCCTGGCGGGATTGTTAAATTTGCCGTTGTGTTGCCTGTACGCGGTGAAAATACAGGGCCTGCTCCCCAATTGCCAAAATCAATGGTAAGGTCTGTAACACCTGTTGACGATGTTGTATCCGCAAATCCAGTAAAGGCTAGCGTATGTTTTGTCGCAAGTTGTGTTACTTCAAAGCTATGGGTAAAGGGCTGAACCGCAATTTTACCATTTGCCTCAATGGTAACCGCTTCATCTGAAGAGGCAACTACCAGACCATTTGTATTGGTGGTTTCAAGATATTCCAGATTATCTTTAAAGGTGGTAAGCTCTGTCTTAACCTCGCCAAGTGCTGAGATAGACACAGTTCTTTCATCAATTTTCTTGTTAATCTGGCTTTCACGGGGCACACGTTCAGCATCTATTAACGCATCAACGATCTGAGTGACATTCAGGCCACTTCCCACGTTTAGTGCACTTAGATAATCTACTGCCATCGTCTATTTACCCTGCATAACCAAAGAATAACGCCATCTATCAAGCAAATTTTATGCCTAATTGTCCTAAAATGAGATAAAGTTTTTATCATAGACCAAAAACCAGCTGTTTTATGTTAGTCTAAACAGGCGGGATGAGTAGGGACATGGTGCGGCTTTTTGTAATTTCTTTGACAGTAGGGTTAAGCATTGGTGCAATGGTGGCACTTTTTGCGCATCTGTTTGTTGAAATTGTCTCAACGGCGCAAACGCTAAGCCAACAAGATTATTTTGGGCTGGGTAAGTATAGAATACTGAACCTGCTTACCCCCTTTATCTGGTTGCTTGGCGGATTTTTGCTTGTCAGGCTGATTGCCGCAATATTTCAGGTTGATAAATGGCAAGGCCCAGCAGATGCAATTTATATGGTGCATCGTGCAGATGGCATGCTTGCGCCGCGTCAGGGGCTAGCTACCATGCTGGCGGCGCTGGCATCGCTTGGTGGCGGGGCCTCGTTGGGACAGTATGGCCCGATTGTGCATATGGGCGCACTATTTGGCAGCATGTTCCAGCGCCTGACCGTAAAAGCAACCTTATCAAATGATGTGTTTGTGGGATGTGGGGTGGCTGCTGCTATTTCGGCTGGATTTCAAGCGCCCATAGCAGGGATCATCTTTGCCCATGAAGCTGTATTGCGCCATTTTTCAGCGCGGGCAATTGCGCCTATTGCAATTGCTAGCATTACAGCCTCTGCGCTGAGTAGCTGGCTTTTTGGAACATATAGCTTTTTGCAAATTGATATTGGCAATTATGATTTGTTGATGGTAGTGCCTGCCTTGCTTTTGGGCGGCGTGTTATTTGCCATTATAGCGATTATATTGATGGCATCACAGCTACGGCTTTCTGGCTGGCTAGCGGCAAGCGGCTTTTCAGTCTGGCAGATTGGGCTATCAGGGGTGATATTGCTAGGGATTATTGCGAGTGTAGTGCCTGAGACACTTGGGCTTGGGATGTCGACCATCTCAGCCATGCTTGATGGGCAGTATACTGTGTCTATGCTAGCGATATTTCTGTTAGCAAAACTTGTTGCAGTGTTGATTGCCAGCAGTTTTGGTTTTGTGGGCGGGTTTGTATCACCTGCCTTATTTATCGGCGCTGCTTCTGGCGGCGTGCTGGCCTTATGTCTGAATATGCTGGGATTTGAGATATCTGTTCTATTATTGATGGTGGCTGGCATGGCGGCGTTATCTGCCACGATTGTTGGTGCCCCTATTGCTATGGTCATGCTGGTGTTTGAGCTAACACAATCTTATGATTTTGCGGTTGCGGCAATGCTAAGTGTCGTTGTGGCTACCTTTTTAAGCCATATTAGCTTTGGTCATTCCTTGTTTGATCAGCAGCTTGCAAAGCGAAATATTGATATTTCCAAAGGCAGAGGGCATGTTGAGCTTAGCGCGCGCACCATCACAGATATCACCACTCAGAACTATCTTAGCGTGTTACCAAATAGCACGGTAGGCAAGGCGCTAGATCAGATGACCAAAAATCAGCAGACAGAAGCCTATTGTATTGATGCGCAAGGTCTTTATATCGGCAAATTGCTATTATATGATCTTATCGTGGCAAAGCGCTCTGACAAGCTAGCCAATCTTGTGGCCACAGATCAGATAACACTTAGCGTAACAGATAGTCTGCAACAGGCAATTGAACGTGCCGCCGATTTTGTGGGTGAAACACTGCCTGTCCTCTCAGAAGATAGCCAGCAAATTACTGGTGTTGTGACAGAAGGAGATTTATTCGCAGCCTATCTTGCATGCCAGCGTGATATCCAGCGCATTGAACATGGCTAGACAGAGTTATCAGGCCAGAATATCAATCTGATTTCTAAATCGAGGCGCATCTGCATATAGGTTTGAGATGCGTTCAGCCCGTGTGGCCGCTGTGTTTTCAATATAGGCAGGTGCAAGCGAAATCCGTGAGGCCAGAAACTGTTCAGTCAGGATAGATGAGGGCGCTTGCCGGCTTGATCGTATCTGCCCAAGAGACAAACCAGAAAATTGTGGCGATATTCTGGGCGTATCTAGTAAAGCTTCTATACCCTGTGTCGTTTGCTTTTGTGTTGGCACAGAGCTTGCATCGTAACTTCGCGTTTGTGCTGACAGCACTTCAGAAGTTGTCTGCAGTGACTGTGACAGGCGTGTAGGAGGCCGTTCTTGGGTAAGCGGAAATATCATAACCCCGTAAAACTAGCAGGGAACGGTAATGTTGGCAAGGTTTGAGAAAAATGGGCATCAGCAATGAACTACGGTAAAATTACACAAGCCTATCAAAATACTGAAAGGCAGGCACTTCAGGAAACTGAAGACCCGCATTTCATTGTCCTTACAATGTTCAATGAGCTTCTGAAATCAATGAGATTATTTGCAGATAATGCAAATTTGAAAGAAGGGGGCGATCTAGAAACAAAATCAAAGCATTTTGCGCGCTCACTTACGATCATCTATGCCTTGCAAAGCTCGCTTGATTTTGAAAAAGGGGGCGATATTGCCAATAATCTGTTCCAGCTTTATGAATATGGCAGACAGCAATTACTGTCAGATTTGAAAGAAGGCAAACCTACAGGCACCTATCAGGCGATAGAATTCTTAGGCGAAATCCGTGATGCTTGGGAAGAGATTGGCAAAAAGAATGACGAAGATGGCTCAAATTAAGTCTCAATTCTCTGAATTGAACGGACATATTGCCGACGCCATCAAAAATAAAGATTTCAGCCGTGCCCTTGTTCTGGATAAAGCACGTCAAGATATTCTGAAAGATTTATGCCTGATGGACCCATCGACAATTGATGCAGGATTCTTTGAATTTATCGAAGGATGCGCTAAGGATAATGCGCGCCTGATTCAGTCTGTTGAAGAAGATATGAGCGAAATAACCTTCAGGCAAAGCCGATCACGCAAGGTGCAAACTGCCTATATGCAGCGCTAAACTGGCTTTTCAATCACATATTTTTTCATTTTTTCGATCAGAGTCGTACGGCGCAGTTTCAAACTATCGGCCGCCGCTGAAATCATCCCTTCTGATTTTTCCAGCGCAGCTTCGATAAGCACAATTTCAACATCCTGCAAATGCCGCCGTAAATCAATATTGTCAAAAAAGGCAAACCATTCGCGGTAATGGCTAGGATGAGGGATAGGAAGCTTGTCTTCTTCTGTCTCTATCTGCTCAAACCCTACAGGCTCAAAATCTGAGGTGATATCCCATAAAGCGTCTTGTTCTTCAACAGGGTCAGGTACCTTTATCCGCAACAGATTATTGCGGACATCATCACCATTAACCTTCCTGCCAGGATATAACAGACAGGCACGTTCCATCAAATTGCGCAATTCACGCACATTACCTGGCCATGGGTAGCGCATAAGCTCAGCAAAGGCAGTATCCGCAAACTCAGGCAAGGTAACAGAACCATCTGTATCTGCAATTACCGCACATAGCCGTTCAACCAGCTGGGGGATATCAACCGCCCGATTAGCCAACGCAGGGATTGCAAGCGGAAACACATTTATCCGATAATATAAATCAGCCCTGAAATCGCCAGCATCAATCTGGCTTTCTATATTTTGGTGTGTCGCACATACCAGCCTGAAATCAACAGGCACATCCTTGCCGCCGCCAACACGCTGGATTGTGCGTGATTCTAGGGCGCGCAGTAATTTTGCCTGAAGTGAGAGTGGCATATCGCCAATTTCATCTAGGAATAACGTACCGCCTGCTGCCATTTCAAATCGGCCTGCTCTGGTTTTCTCAGCCCCTGTAAAGGCACCTTTTTCATGCCCGAACAGCTCAGATTCAAGTAACTCTGACGGGATGGCAGAACAATTCACAGATACCAGCTGGCCTTTGCGGCCTGATAATTCATGCACAGCTTGGGCAACCAGCTCTTTGCCCGTGCCTGTCTCACCCTGAACCAGAACAGTAGTGGTGGACGGTGCAACCAGCTCAATCAGCCGTTTAATCTCACGCATTGGCGCCGACTGGCCGACCAGAATATTATCTAACACTGTCATATAGACCCCTGCTTATCCTGCCGCCATTAGATTTGATACCATCTAGAAGCCCTATTCTAAAGCGTCAAATTTCCGTTACAGTATTCATCACTAATTTAGAAATGTCAAAAAAATGAGCCTAGAAATAACAAAAAATAAATTGAAATAAATCAATGTCTTAAAAATTAGTATTCTATTTCATAACGGGGTTGGCTTGTATTTTGCCTGTGTTGCTGTGTCTGATGTGTTTTTTTTGAGGATAGTACAGTGGCAATTATATCAATTCAGAAATCAGAGCTTTGTGTAGCAGAACAGCTAGCCTGTGCCCTTAGCCGTCGGATGGCTACGGTTATCTGGCATGATGTAGGCGAGAATAAGCAAGCTGAAAAGTCTGGAAATGCGCCGATAGATGCACCAGTAGATGCGTTTGTGTGCAGTTCAGCCTATTTTGAGGCACGTGGCGGACAGCAGGCCATTATTGAGATGGCGCGCGCCATGAAAGCAAGCAAAGTGCTTGTGATTAGTGAAGATAAAGCGGCTGGCTTTTCTGTCAGAGATGAGATGCGTGGCGCGATTATCACCTTGAATATGGCGCCGTCTGATTGCACCAAAGAAATGCTTGAGCCGCATATTGCGCATAATTATTCTGTGCAGATGGCAACCAGCCTGCTTTTGGATGATGAACATGTAGCGGTTGCTGATAAGTCCAGCTTGGATTTAATGGCTCTTGCGCAAAAAGTATCCAAAACAGATGTGACTGTGTTTATTAACGGGCCAACAGGTACCGGCAAAGAAGTATTATCCAAATTTATCCATCATCATTCATCTAGAAAAGACGCGCCGTTTGTTGCGGTTAATTGCGCGGCGATCCCTGAAAATATGCTAGAGGCTATTTTATTTGGCCATGAAAAGGGCTCATTCACAGGGGCATCTACGGCCAATAAAGGTATTTTTAGAGCGGCTGATGGTGGCACATTGCTTCTTGATGAAATCTCGGAAATGCCATTATCGCTTCAGGCAAAATTACTTCGTGCATTACAAGAGCGCAAAGTCACGCCGCTAGGAAGCCAGCGTGAAGTTGATGTGGATGTGCGGGTTATCGCAACCACCAACAGAAATATGCTGTCTGAGGTAAAATCAGGCAAATTCAGAGAAGATTTATTCTATCGGCTGAATGTATTTCCGCTTTCAACCTGTCATCTGGCAGAGCGCAAGGATGATATTGTGGCGATTAGCACAGTATTGCTAACGCGTCATGCGCTTGAAGGTGACGCTATTCCAGCGCTTGATCCCTCTGCTGTGAAAATGCTGATGGAGTATAGCTGGCCTGGCAATGTAAGAGAGCTGGAAAATGTGCTTCAGCGTGCGCTTGTATTGTGCAGTGACGGCGTTATTACAGCCGCAGATATTATGGTTGATGGGGTGTTTGATGGTCATAGGTTAAGCACAACCCGCCATCAAAACGCTGAACAGCATTTGCAAGCCTAGTCCTTTTTTTTGAGGTAAGTATCAGGAATTGTCATCATGGTAGATAGAATTTCAAACTTGTCTTCGACTCTGAATAGCGTTACCGCCGCTAGCCGACCAGACCCGTTGGCTAATCTGGCCTCAGCTCAGAGCGCACAAAGTCTGCGTGATAAATTGTTGGCGCATGCTGAAAATGTCATGCCCTCAGAACGCAATCAGGCAAATTTCTCAAACCGAATGGCCTCTGCCATTCAGTCTGTAGCAGATGCTCAGAATATTTCAGCACGCACGACACGAGATTTTGAGCTTGGCAAAGAAACTGATTTAACAAAGGTGATGTTGCGCCAGCAAGTATCATCACTTGGATTTCACATGACGTTGAATGTCAGAAACAAAGTTCTGACAGCCTATAAAGATATTATGAATATGCCAGTGTAACGGCTGGCCGTTGAGACGCAACCCTATACCCTTAATGATCGTGAGACCTATCACGGAGAGAGAAAATGGCAGAGTTAGCAGCAAATAGAACAGATATGACAACCACGTCATCCACAAATGTTCTTGGCCAGACAGGCAATCTGATTTCACGGATGCAGGAAATGAGCCAGCAACCTGCTGTCAGACGGGCTGTCCCGACCATTGTTGCAGGGTTTGTGATTTTATTTGGACTAATTGCGTATTTCATGTTGCAACAGCCAACGCGCACAACACTATATTCATCTCTGCCAGAGCAGGAAAAGTCCCGCGTGATGGATGCGCTTAGAAATGCAGGAGTAAATGTATCTCTTGACCCGACAACTGGCGATGTGTTGGTGCCAACAGGGGATTATCATTCTTCTAGGATTATGCTTGCCGCACAAGGCCTGCCGTCTGTTGTACCAACAGGATATGAAAATCTTGACACAATTCAGATGGGCTCGTCTCGGTCGGTTGAAAGCATGAAGCTAAAACAAAGCCAAGAGCTAGAGCTCGCACGGTCTATTGCGGAAATTGACAATGTGATAGCCGCTCGTGTGCATCTCGCAATTCCTGAAAAAGAAGTCTTTATCCGTCAGGAAGAAGAAGCAACAGCTTCTGTATTTGTGCAACTCGCTCATGGGCGGGTGCTTGGCCGTTCACAAGTTCAAGCGATTATCCATCTTGTATCATCTTCAGTGCCTAAATTGGCGAAAGAAAATGTGTCTGTGATTGATCATAATGGTGCATTATTGTCTGATAGCTCGCAAACAGCCGTCGGGATGATGAATAATGCTGAGCTTGAACATCGGGTGCGGATGGAAGATATTTATCGCCGCCGAATTATCTCGCTGGTAACCCCAATAGTGGGGCCTGGCAATGTGAATGCACAGGTCAATCTAGATATTGATTTTACCCGCTCAGAGGTGACAGAAGAAATTGTTGACCCTGAAGGCAATGCGCTGCGTTCTGAGCAGAATACGCAAGATGTGTCTCGTGAGACGCCAGCAGTAGGTGTGCCAGGTGCTGTATCTAATACGCCGCCTCAAGCGCCAGATATTGATACTGAAAATCCAAATCCAGGTGCGCCAGATAATATTCGTGCCAGCTCATCAAGCGAAGTGAAAAACTATGAAGTAAGCCGGACGGTATCAAATACTCAAAAGCCATCTCATCGGATTCAGAAAATCAATGCAGCTGTTTTGGTACGTGATCAGGTGATTGCAGACCCTGAGACAGGTCAGCAGACCTCTGTGCCAATTTCTGATGAAACAAGACAGAAGATCGAACGTCTGGTGGCTGATACAATCGGCATTGATATTAACAGAGGTGACAGCCTTACCGTATCAAGCTCGCCTTTCATGACTGAATTAGAAGGTATATCAGCCCCTTGGTATGATGCAGGCTGGGTGCGTACAGCGATTAACCAGCTAGCGATCATCCTGATCCTTGCAATTGTGATATTGGGTATTGTGCGCCCATTGCTACACCGTATTCTGGTGCCAGCACCTGCAAGCTCAGCCCAGCTTACCACTGGTGACGAGGAAGTTGATCTAGACCAAATTGAAGTAGGCGAAGGTGAAAGCCTTGAAGATATCAAGGCAAAGCTGAAGCCGAAGAAACAGGCAATCTCGGCAGAAATGCTGGATACAGCAAATACCTATGACGACAAGGTTGCCGTTATTAGAATGATTGTTGCTGATGAAGCAGGACGTGTATCTAACGTGTTCAAGGCAATGATGCAAAAGGATATGACACTGTAATTGATAGGGGGGTGATATTCCCCCTATTGCAACTTATTAGCTAACGCTTATGATAGAGAGGTAGTGAGGGTTATGGCCGTGGCAGTAGAACAGACAAATGATGACGAACTGAGCATCTTTGACCAGCTCACCGGCACTCAGAAATCAGCTATTCTGATGATGCTATTAGGAGAGGATGAAGCCTCTGAAATTATCAGAAACCTCTCGCCAAAAGAAGTTCAGCATCTTGGAACAGCGATGTATTCTGTGCAAGGGGTTGATCAGGAAACGGTAAATGCCGTGCTTGACGAATTTCTGGCGATTATCAAGGCGCAAACCTCGCTTGGTATGGGCGCTGGAAATTATATCCGCAATGTCATGAATAAGGCGCTTGGCGAGGATAAGGCACAATCTGTTCTATCTAGAATTGCGCCGTCACAGACCTCGCGCCCTATTGATATTCTGGATTGGATGGATGCGCGCTCAATCGCAGAGCTTATCATTGATGAGCATCCTCAGATTATCGCATTGATTATCTCGTATCTTGATTATGGTCTGGCAGCTGACGTGCTTGGGCTTCTGCCTAACCAGCTTCAGCCTGAAATTATCAGACGCATTGCAACCTTGCAGACAGTGGGGCCAGATGCGCTGGCAGAGCTAGAGCAGGTAATGCAAAGCAAGTTTAAGGCAAATACATCTCTGCGTGCTGCGAAAGTAGGCGGTATTGATGCTGCGGCGAAGATTATGAACTTTACCAAGCAAAATATGGAAACACGGATCATGAAAGATATTGGCCGTGAAGATAAGGTGTTGATGACCAATATTCAGGAATCAATGTTTGTCTTTGATAATCTTATCATGTCTGATGACCGCTCACTTCAAACATTACTGCGTGCTATCGATACAGAATTGCTGGTACTTGCGCTTAAAGGGGCAGACGAGCCACTTCGCGAAAAGCTGTTTGGCTGTATGTCAAAACGTGCCGCCGCCAATATTGTGGACGAAATGGAAGCGCTTGGCCCTGTCAGACTTACAGAGGTTCAAACCGCACAAAAAGATATCATCAATGTCGCAAGACGGATGTCAGATGAAGGTACAATCGTGCTGGCAGGTCGCGGCGGTGATGATTTTGTGTAAACAGCTTCAGCAATAATACAATATCAGCGAAATAAGGCCGATACGGGTATGGCACAGCATCTAAATCATGACAAACATACAGGGACGCTTGATAGTGGCGAAGTGGCAAATCTGCTTCGCACCATGCAAGCTGCCCAATTCAAAAAGTCAGACAAGATTGTTGAACAGGATACCGCCTTCAAACCACGTTCACTGGTTGATATTGCCTTTGCTGCAGAAGAAAGACGCAAACAAGCAAAAGCCAAAATAGACGCTGAAACCGCACAAAAAGCAGCAGAAGCAGCCGCAAAAGCTGCCGCCGCAGAAGCTGCTACCCCAGCAGAGCAACTGGCTCAACCTGCCCAGCCAGATGATGCCGCGTCAGCAGAACAGCCTGATACAGACCAATCCCTGCCAGAACAGCAAGACCAGTCAGAACAGCTAGGCCAGCCAGAAACTGTCCCGTCAGAGCCAGCAACCATCACCCAGACTGAACATGATGAGATGCTTGCAGCGCTGAGACAGGAATTAGAAACACAGGCGCAGACAGAGATGCAGGCGCTTGAAGCACGGCTGAGTGAAGAGCATTATCATCGCGGCTTTGAGGCAGGTCAGGAAGCGGCAAGAACAGCAGAGCCAACCGAAGAAGAATTGGCGCATCAGGCGCATCAGGAAGCTGAAAAACAGGATATTATCCAGCGTTTCACAGCGGCGATAGATGCTGCGGCTAAGATGGAGTCTGTTGATGTTTCCGAAATTCAGCAGGCAATTGAATTTGCGGTGAAACGGCTTGCAAGCGAGCGTGCAGGATATGCGATCACTGACAATCCAGAAGGGCTGGTAACACGCATCGCTTCTCTGGCAGATAATATTTCTTCTCAGGCGCGCATCATGGATGTTTATTTGAACCCTGAAGATAAGCTAGCTGTTGAAAAATGGCTTGATACTGATGCAACCGATCATGAGTGGTCGCTTCATAGCGCGGCTGAACAGCTATCAGGCGATATCAGAATTGTGGTAGGGGGGATTGAATTAACAGACTTGCTTGAGGCTGATGAATTGCCTGAAGGCTATGTTGCACCACAGCAAACCGCCCGCCCAAAAGCAGAAGAACCTGCCCCTGATAGCGCCCCCCAGCCTGAGCTAGAGGCTCAAATTGATGAATTAGAGACAGCTGCACCAGAAGCGGTTGAGCCAGAGCCAGTTGAGCCAGAGCCAAGTCAGCCAGAAGCAGACTACCCTGAGGAACAAGAAACCTCAGACGACACTCGCCACGCTGAAGGCGTAGAGCCTGAGGATGCTAACTCTGAGGATGGTAACTCTGAAGATAATCAGCCTGAGATGGCACAGCCACAGAGCGTACCCTCAATGCCAGCAGATCAGCAGGCACAGCCAGATATGAGCGCTGAGGCAATATTTGCACCGCCTGCAAGTGAGGGGGAGGGTGAATTTGGATTTCCGCCTCAGCCAGATATGCTAGATAGCGGGCATGTCGCTGAGACTGAAGAGATGGCATTTGCACCGCCTGCAAGTGAGGGTGAGGGCGAATTTGGCTTCCCGATGGGCGGCAGACCAACACCATCAGATGATGAGGCAAGCTGATGACAGCCTTAAGTAACAAGCTGGCATCTGTGATTGGCGCAACTGAGCAGCATACAAGGTCATCTGTTTCAGGGCGTGTCTCTCGCTTTGATGGCATTATGATAGAATGTAGCGGTTTTCCAGCAACGATTGGCACTTTATGCGAGATTCAGGCGCAAGATGGCGGCACTATCATTGCTGAGATAATTGGCTTTCAGAACAGTAACAACCTGTTATGCGTACATGAAACAGGTGCCAGAATAGCCGTAGGCGCGCGGGTTACGGTCAAAGATGACGGGCATTTGATGGCAATTGGCGATGGGGTGCTTGGGCGGGTATTTGATGCGCTAGGAAACTGTCTTGATGACAAGCCGCAAGCCAACCTCACTGAAAGCTGGCCAATGGAAGGGGTAAAGCTAAATCCGCTTGCCAGAAAGCCTGTAGATACCCATCTTGATGTCGGGGTTAGGGTTATCAATAGCTTGCTAACAGTTGGGCAGGGGCAACGGCTAGGCATTATCGCAGGTTCAGGTGTTGGTAAATCTGTGTTGCTTAGCATGATGACACGCTATACCGAAGCAGATGTTGTGGTTGTTGGGCTGATTGGCGAGCGTGGGCGCGAGGTTGGTGATTTTGTAAATACCGTTTTTAGCGCTGAAACCAAAGATAGAACAGTGGTGGTTGCAGAACCTGCAGACAGATCACCCCTATTGCGTATCAGAGCAGCAAATAGAGCTACTGCGATTGCTGAATATTTTCGGAATAAGGGCAAGAATGTATTGCTGATTATGGACAGCCTGACACGGGTTGCCCATGCACGGCGTGAAATTGGGCTTGCGCTTGGGGAACAGCCTACCTCAAAAGGCTATCCGCCGTCTGTAATTTCGCTCATCCCGAATTTGATTGAACGCTCTGGCACAGGCTTGCCAGGTCAAGGCTCAATTACATCCTTTTATACGGTGCTGGCAGATGGGGATGATACAAATGATCCCGTAGTAGATACTGCCAGAGCGATTCTTGATGGACATATTTTGCTATCTCGAGAACAGACCCAGATGGGTATTTATCCAGCAGTTGATGTGCCTGCTTCTGTCAGTCGGGTGATGAATGAAATTGTATCAGATGAGCAAAAACAGGCAGCAACAATCTTTCGCCGCCTTGTCTCATTATATCTTGAAAATAGAGATTTGATCATGATGGGAGGCTATAGCGCAGGTCAAGACCCTGATTTAGACCTAGCTGTCCAGCTATGGCCGCAGCTTATGAGCATTATCACCCAGCCTTATGATCAAAAAGCAGGGTTTGACGAATCTGTTGCCGCATTAACAGCTCTCACGAAATCTGCCTAAGCGCGGTAAGGTTAATATAATATGGCAAATACAACAAAACGTGCGACAGTGTTTAACAAGCTGGCTACCAAAGAAAAGGTAGTTGTTACCAAATCACGTCAGTCAGTGGCGTTAATTCAAAATGAAATTGATAAAAATAACGAGATTAAGCTTCAGCTTGAAATGTTGATTGAACAGAATGAGCAGAAAAGCTTTTCGTCTAGTTCACAAAGCTTGCAGGCAGCATCATGGTTTAATACTAGAATCCGTGACCAGCTCTCAATGATAATCGAACGTAATAGCCAGCTTGAAACAGAGCGCCAGACGCTGATGGCTGAGCTTATCAAAGCAGAAAGACGCAGAAGCCAGAAACAGGATAAGGCTGAAGCATTATTTGCAAAAGCCAAACAAGAGCGTCAGGCAAAAGCCGATCAGACCCTTTCAGAACTTGTTTCGGGTAGAAGACGCTAAGGTTGAGCGCAGTATCATATTTGGCATCATCTTTGCATTTTCTGTTCTGGATAATTATGTCCAACACAGGTTTATGCAGGATTAACATAGCGTTATGACCACAATTTCGTCATCTCAAAAGCTGGCTGGCACGCCTTCGCCCACGCCATCTTCAACCAGCCAAGCCAGCGCAGAAGATACCGGCTTATTTGCCTCTCTGTTTGGCGGCGTCATCCATGAAGATGTGCAGCCTGAAACAGCCTCAGATGCTGAAATTTCTGCTGAAACTGGTGAAATTGCGGCACAGATGACAGGTGAAGACGCCAGTGCCAAGCAAGAAGAAGCGGCTGGCGGCATTATCATTGATGCAAGCGAGGCGGATAATTCTGAAGCAGATGAAACAGCAATAGCAATGCTGGCAGGATTAGCTACAAGCACGCTCACAGCCCAAACTCAAGCAGATGATGAGGCTAGTGCTGAGACAAAAGGCACAGATGATAGCCCGCACGCCCACATAGCGATGGCCTCCTTACTATCAGAAATCCGCTCAAAAGAGCGCGCTAAGACTGAACAAAAATCAGCGCCTCAGCCTAAATCCTCGCCCCTATCAGCACAACAACAGCTGCAACATTCTGATGAGATGCTGATTAAAACGCCGACGAATATATCAGCAAACAAATTAGCAAACACATCAGCAAACACACCGCTGACCATGACCAAATCAGCGGCATTAGATACAGCAAGCCAGATAGGCTCTGTAAAGACTGCTGAGGGCAAGGCAAACGCAAATCAGCATACCCTATCTAAACCAGTTTATGATGCGCGCATATTACCTCAGGCTGTTAACACGCCAGATAGCAGTGCGAAGCCCAAATTTGATATCTCACAGCTAAACATGATGAAAAAAGATGGGCATATTGCACCTAAGGAGGCTGTCGATACTATTGAGGCAGGCGGTCTGAAACTTGCAAAAGTGCAACGTCTTGCAGGAGAGCATATCAATACGCCCTCTTCCAAAATAATAGCTGGTGAAGGGCTGGAACGCGCCATTGATACTGCCCCAAAGGCAAGTGTGTCAGATGCGGCTAATGCACAGATGCCAAGCGCACATTCATCTGCATCAGGCGGTCAGTCATCACAGCAAGGCTCGCACGGTCAGGCGCAGCAGACACTGGCAAATGCGTCTATGTCGGACAGAATTGCCGATATGCTAGATATGATGGAAGATAACTGGGCTGAAACATTGGTTAAACGTATTGAACGTGCGCTAGGGCAAAAAGCTGAAGGTATCGATTTTGAATTGAACCCGCGTAATTTAGGGCGTCTAAGAGTGAATTTGAGCCTTGTAAATGACCAAACCCATATCCATATGAAGACAGAAACAGCATCAGCATCACAGATGATCACAGAGGCTGAATCAAAGCTTGCCCAAATGCTTGAGCAAAGCGGCATGAAGCTAGGTCAGTTTTCAAGCCAAACTGGTTTTGGCCATCAGCAGGCTAATGGGGGGTCTCAAAATCAGGCTGGACAGCATAAGCAGGTTGCACAGTCTGATAATGCTGAGATAGAAAATGAACATGACACAGATGATGACTATGTCTCTGAAAATAAGGTTAATCTAAAAGCCTGACGGCGCATAGATAATGTTGCGCTGTTTTGCCTAATTAAGAAGAACAGGTCTGAGAGCAGGAGAAGACGGTAATGGCTGATGAAGAAAATGAAGAACCAAAAAAGCGTGGTGGTCTGATTAAAATAATCGCCATGGCGTTAGGTGGATTGCTGTTGGTTGGTGCAGGTGTTGGTGCTGGATATGTGTTGTTTGGCAGTCAGCCGCCCTCGCCCTCAGAAGAAATCGAAGATATTATCGATAAGAAAATGGCAGAAGCAGAGGCTGAAAAAATGGCCGCTGAAGAAGCAGGAGCAGATGGCGCTAGTAAGGTAGCAAAGGAAAAGCCGCTAATTGAAACCTTTGTAACAACTTATTTCGAATTTCCAGGCACCTTTACCACAAATCTGAAAAATTCACGTAAATTTCTTCAGCTTGGTCTTGGGGTGTCAACACAATATGATGAAAGTGTGATGGCGAATGTTGAAGCCCACCAGCTTGCATTGAGATCAGAAATTCTGGCTGTCATGAGCGAATTTACCGAAGATGATATTCAAGGTAAAGCAGGACGTGATTCACTAGCGCGTGCGCTTGCAGACGGAATCAATGAAAAACTGCTGCTTCTAGAAGATTTTGGCGGTATTGAAGAAGTGCATTTTACCAGCTTTGTGCTTCAATAAAGGCTTGGCAAACTAGCTAGAACAGATTAGGTATCTCATCCAAAGAGGGTTGTGGATAATATGGCATCAAAAAAGCTGACAACAGATGAAGTCAATGCATTGATGGAGGGGCTTGCCCAGTCAAGCGCGCCATCAACTGTTGATATTTCTGGTTCAGATGACGTGCGTCCATTTACCTTTGGCGAGGATGATCTGTCATTGATGGGTGACTATTATGCTCTCAGACAGGTAAATGAGAGGTTTGCCCGTCTGGCACGTTCAGTCTTTCTGCCAATGTTGCGGCTTCAGCCACGTATTACCTCATTTCCGCCAGAGGTGAAAACCTTTGATGAATATACTGACTCTATTGATAATTTCATGAACCTCAACATTTCTCGTATTGAGGAATTGAGAGGGCCAATGTTGATGGCTATTCAGCCTGAATTTATCTCAACGCTTACAGCTGCTTATTATGGCGGCAACCTTGGCAGTGGCGGGGGAAAACGGGCTGAATTTACTGCTACTGAAGAGCGGGTAATTGAGCTGGTATCTGAAGGGTTGATGATGTCATTATCAGCCGCATGGCGTGATCTGATGCCAATCACCCTGATTGAACAGGGCAGGGAAGTAAATACTCAATTTGCCTCAGTGGTAGATGGCTCAGAACTTGTGATTATTTGCTCTTTTGTGATCCAATTGCCAAATAAGGATTCAGACAAGATAGATATTGTCTATCCGCTTCAGACCCTAAAGCCTATCGCCGCCCAGCTTCGCTCGCGTGTTCAGTCAGATAGTATCGCTGATGATGTAAGCTGGCGTCAAAAAATCGAAACAGCCATTCTTGATATTCCGCTTGAGCTATCTGCACTGCTTGGACGCCCTAGCCTGTCTGTTGGCAGTATGATGCGGCTTGTCTCTGGTGATGTGATACCCGTTGAGGTCGGGGGCGGCATCTCTGTGAAAATTGAAGATAAGCCAGTATTTATTGGTGAAATAGGCGAAGTGTCAGGAAAAGCAGCCATTAGTCTGACAAAACGGGTTGTGCGCGAAACATAATCGCATATCCCAGCAAACATGAAGATATGCCAGAAAAAGGAACCGTATCATGGCAGAAGAAAATACAGAACAGGACGTTGCCCAGCCGCAGGAAAAAAGTCATGATGGCCCGATATCTCATCAGGCATCTGTTGATAATCTGCGCGTATTAGAAAATATTGACGTTCAGCTATCTGTCGAAGTAGGCCGCACCGAAATTAAAATTCGTGATCTGCTTCGCCTGAATGAAGGCTCTGTTGTTGAGCTTGACAGGCTGGCAGGAGACCCTCTTGATATTCTGGTTAATGGCACAATGATAGCCAAAGGCGAGATTGTGATGGTGGGTGAACGATTTGGGGTTCGTTTTATCGAAATTGTTGATCCTGAAAAGCGTGTTGAATCTCTGTAAGACGCCTTGCATAGCAGGATTGTCAGAAGATTGACAGTGATGTAAGAGTGCCGTCTTTCAGAAAATTAAACACTCTAACTATATGATAATTAACGCATAAAATTAAATGCCAATGCCGCTATCGGTGTTGGCATATTTTTTGCCTTCTTCTTTCATAAGGTGCTGGCTATTCAGCATATTATTGAAGGACAAAGAGCATGGTTGGTTCAGTGGTTGGGGTGCAACAGATTTTGATTACGCTAGGATTTCTAGGCGTAATGGTTGCGTTGCTGGTGGTTCTAAGACTTAAAGGGGGCGGGCTAAGACGAAGCCTGCATCAGGGCAAGCGTATCACGCTAATCGAAGAGACAGCTATTTCGCCTTCTGAGAAAATGCGGCTTGTAAGCATTGATAATCGTGAATTTGTGGTGCTGTCATCAAAGGGTGTTCAGCCTGTTTTGGCCGAACTTGGCGAAAGGCGCTCACATCCAGCACCCGCATCAGATGATGTAGCGCCGTCTCAAGATACCCCTCTTACATTGACTCAGCGCGCGTCAGTAACGCCTACTGCATTTCAGCGTGCGCTTGAAAAAGCGGCTGATGATCAGCGTGAAGACACCAGCGAGCTAAAGGCATTTAGCGACACATTCAAAAGCTGGAGGCTGTCATGAAAATCAGTACCTCTATGAATCTTATTAGCATAATTCTATGTTTTTTTCTGGCGGTATTTGCTACCAGCGTGATGACGGCGGCGCCTGTCATGGCAGAAGATACGCTAGCCGGTCTTACAGGCGGATTGCCAGCTTTGACATCAACAGAATTTGGCGATGGTACCACCAGCTATTCGTTGTCATTACAGGTATTAGCGCTGATGACAGCGCTTACCTTGTTGCCCTCATTAGTGCTAGGTATGACATCATTCACCCGAATTATTATTGTGTTGTCAATTTTGCGTCAGGCAATGGGCACACAGCAGACACCGCCTAATCAGGTGCTGATTTCAATCGCATTATTTTTGTCATTTTTCATTATGGCGCCAACCTTCACCACGATTTATGAAACAGCCGCAGACCCGTATCTTAACGGGGATATTGCTGCTGAAGAGGCGCTTGATACTGCAAGTGCATCTATGAAACAATTTATGGTTAAAAATACCCGCAAAACAGATTTAGCGCTATTTTCAGATATGGCTGAAACAGGTGGTTTTGATGATCCAGCAGATGTGCCATTTACCGTATTATTGCCTGCCTTTATCACCTCTGAGCTAAAAACAGCGTTCCAGATCGGGTTTTTATTATTCTTGCCATTTCTGGTTATTGATATGGTGATCGCTTCGGTGCTGATGTCACTTGGTATGATGATGCTTAGCCCGATGCTGATCTCGCTTCCGTTCAAATTGCTGTTATTTGTGCTGGTGGATGGCTGGGCGATGACAGTTGGCTCGCTTGTGTCCACCTATAGTGCCTAGCATAGGAGCATCTCAAAATGATTGAATTTGATACGAATGTTGAATTTTTGCGAATGGCCTTTTGGAACACCTTTTTGATTGCAGGGCCAATTCTGGCGGTCGCGCTGGCGATTGGTCTGTTTATTGGTATTTTTCAGGCGGCTACCTCAATTAACGAGATGACCTTATCCTTTGTGCCAAAAGTATTGTTGGTGATGATTACATTTGGGTTTGTTGCCAATTATATGATGGTTCAGCTGCATGATTATTTCCTGCATATTTTTGAGCAAGTCCGCCAGATCGGATAGGGCAGTTTTCACAATGAAACACAGCGGATAGATCATGTTTCTTCCTCTTACAGAATTAGATAGTCTAGGCGGTCTTCCTGGTATTGAGTTGAACCAGGTAATTGAGATGCTGTCTCAATATTTTCTAGCGTCTTTACGGATTGGAGCGTTTTTAGTCGCAGCGCCGCTATTTGGTAGCAGATCAATACCTATCCAAGTGCGGATTGTAGCTGCAGGTGTTCTGGGGTCTGTTGTGATGGGGCTGGTTGATGTGCCGTCACCTGTTTCATATGATAATCTGTTATTGATCAGTGTTATTTTTACCGAAATTGCGGTTGGGCTTATGTCAGGCTTGATTATGGCAATATGGTTTGCTGCGGTTGCGATGGCAGGCGAGAAAATCGCTACCTCTGCTGGTCTTGGCTTTGCCGCGCAGATGGATCCTGAGTCTGGCGGCCAGACACCTGTTGTCTCGCGCGCCTTATCTATGCTGATGCTGATGGCTTTTCTGGGTATGAATGGGCATCTGATTGTCTTGCGGGTGATGCTTGATAGCTATCTGCATCTACCGATTGGCAGGATGCCTGCCTTTGGCGCTTTTATTGAAGGCGGGATTGCGGCGGCAGGCTCAATGTTTTTTGCGGCCGCGCTGTTGATGCTACCTATTATTATTGTCATGTTGTTGATTAACCTTGCGGCAGGGGTGATGACCCGTTCTGCGCCGCAGCTTAATCTGTTTTCCTTTATTTTTCCGGTAAATATGATGGCTGTGTTTGTGCTGTTATATCTTTGTATTGATGTGTTTGGCATTGCCTTTGGCGAGCTAGGCATTACCGCGCTTGAAAGGTTACAAATCACCATAGGAGCTGCTAGCTATGGCTGAGGAAAGTCAGGACGGTCAGGATAAAACCGAAGAGCCCTCCCAACGAAAAATTCAAAAATCCAAAGAGGATGGTAAAGTTCTTTCCTCAAAGGAAATGTTTGTCTTTACCTCAATGGCAGGGGCGTTTTTGCTGATGTTTGTGCTGCCTATGATTGCCCAGCAAATGCTTGGTTCATGGAGCCAGCTATTTCATTTCACCCGTCCTGATGACCTGGCAACTATGATAACAGAGCGGTTTTCAGGGATTATCTATGCTGTATTGCTAGCGGCTATAATAGTCGGCGTTCCAATGCTGATTATCACAATCGCAACTCAGACAGCTGTTGGCGGGATGAATTTTGCGCTTAAGGCGGCTCAGTTCAAAGCAAATAAGATTAGCCCGATAGCGGGCTTCAAACGCATGTTTTCAATGAAAAGTCTGGTGGAATTATTCAAAGCTATTTTGAAAGTTATCATGCTATTCGGGATGACAATTGCCATTATTTCACTGCAACTACCCTCTATTTTGCAACTGCCATTTCGAGATTTGGATGTAGCGGTTGCCTCGTCATTGATGAATTTTTTATTGCTTTTGGGCGCATTGATAGTGGTGCTTGCCATTATTGCGGCGATAGATTTTTTCTATCAGCGTCATGCCCATATAGAATCGCTGAAAATGACCAAACAGGAAGTTAAAGACGAATATAAACAGACAGAAGGCTCGCCAGAGGTAAAGGCAAAAATCAGACGTATGCAGATGGAAACAGCCGCGAATGGTGCGCGCCAATCAGCGGCTATTGACGATGTGCCAAACGCAACTGCGGTGATTACCAACCCAACTCATTTTGCTGTTGCCCTAAAATATGAAGTTGGCTCGTCAGAAGCCCCCAAAGTGCTAGCTATGGGCAGAGGCCAGATGGCGCATCGCATTATCGAAAAAGCAGAGCAATCATCTGTGACGATATTCCGCTCGCCACTTTTGGCAAGAGCGCTGTATTATACCTCTGATATTGGGCTGGAGATTTCTGAAAGACTGTATCAGGCTGTGGCTGTTGTGCTTGCCTATCTATATCGGATTGATAATGGAGATATGGTTGAAGAGCCTGAAATTGAGGTGCCAGCAGAATTGCAATTTGATGAATTTGGTCAGATGGTTGATGATAATAACATAAGCAATGGTAGGGGTGCATAATGGCCAAGCGTAAATCACAAGAACGCTCAATGGGCACTATGATAAGCACAGTCTGCTTTTTTATGATGGCGGTGTTTTTCTTTCTGCAATCTGCTGATTTTCTGGATGCAGGCTACAGGCTAAAGGGATATGGGCTGATGTTATGTGCTATTGCCAGCATGGCGGCAGGCCTTAGATTCAGCATTCAAAATATCATTCTTGCAATCAGGAAACAGAAATGAGACGGCGCGATGAGATGAGGCTATCCTGTCAGGGATGCCGTCATTTTTTTGTAACTCATGATCCGCATCGGCCGTGGGGATGTCGGAATTTTGGCTTCAAAGGCAAAAATCTGCCCGCAGAAATCGTTTATCTATCTACTGGCATGCAATGTGCATATTATCAGCGCAGGCCCAATTTACGACCCAAAACGCCTAAGATAGCGCAAAAAAAAGGTCGGGTGGATAAGACAGGCTAGCGGAATGACAAGACGAGTCAGATAAGGTTTTAGACGGTTTTTAGCAGGATTTTGAGAGATGGCAGGCGAACTCAATTCAATTCAGGAAAGTATCAAGCTGGCGCTGGATGCAGCGGATGCAGCGACCGATGTTACATCCGAATATAGTCAGGTAAAACGTGAAACAAAGAAGCTGGAGCGTAAAGTGTCACAAATTCATCGTTATACGACCATCACATTTGTGAGTGCAGTTGTTGCTGCTGTTGCAGGTCTGTCTTTTTCTGCATTACTCTATTTCAAAACCCTGTCTGAATTGCGCTTGATGAGCACTACAAACAGAGAAGGTTTGGTAGTATTCGCTGAAAATATCGAACAGCTTAACTCAGTGCTTTCAGAGCTAAATGTTGCACTTGCACAGCAAGAAGAGCTAGTTGCCCTTAATCGTGAATCATCAGAAAAGATGACACAGCTTATGACGCTTATCTCATCAACCTCAGAAGCAACAATCACTGAGCTTCAGGCATCAACAAGCGCAATGAAAGATTCCAATGCGGCTGTTGCACAGCAAATAAGCGATAAGCTGATGGAACAGGCAATGGGTCAGAATAATGGTATTGCGGTAAAGCTGGCGGCGATTGAATCAAGTCTTGCGAAATCAATTGGCAATATCGAAAAGAAGCTGATCAATCCAGCTGAATTAGGCGCATTATCTGCCGCGCAGGCAAATACATCAGGCACTGTTGAAATGCTGGCAGGCCAGAATGTCAAAATTCTAAAACTGCTTGAAGTTCAGCAGGACAGAATTAGTTTCCCCTAATTTTTGAGATTAACACCCCCTATTCAAAATGCTAAAAAGATAGCTACTATGAATGATTTGCCAGAAAATAGCGTCGCACAGCCAGCAGCAGCTGGCACAGCAGAAGGGGCAGGCGCATCAGCGCCAATGTCAGGAACGAATTTCATCAGGCTTTCCTCTATTAACAGAGTATCGCAAGCGCGCGATCTAAAATTACGTGTTGATGATGTTATTGTTGCGATTAACGGGGCAGAGCTTAGCCTTGATATTGAACAGTTTGACCTGATGATGAAATCAGCTATCGAAGAAGATACGCTGATTACATGTTATCGTAATGGGCATTTTTTTGAGATTTTGGCGCTAGGTGCACTAGGCTGTAGTTATGAATATGCACGCCCTGAGATAGCCGCAGAAATAACAGCTAATCTGCCAAATCATGAGATAAAAGAACGTAGCCACTATCGGCAATTTGAAGCGATGCGTAATATTTCGCGTGGCATTTGTCTTGTGGATACTAGATATTCTGTACTGGCGGCGGCGTTGCCGCCATTCTGGCTAATGCATAATCGTATGTGGGCGCCTTTGGGCGCTATTGCGGCGACTTATGCTGTTAGCTTTGCTGTGCATCCAGTCTTTTTTATGCTGGTCTATGTGCTGGTATCTATATATTTTCACAAAGCTCAGACCCAGATGTTACGCGCCTATTATCTATTTACAGAACATTTTTTCTGGATGAAATTTGCGGCAACCTCAGACAAACATGCGCAAGAGCTTTGCAGGAAATTTGACCCACGTTCAAGCTTTAGCTTTTCTTATGTTGGCGAGCCTGAAAAATCAGCCCCCAATGGTAAGGCACTTGGCTCACAAACAGCCTAGAATTGATGCAGGTGTTAGATGCAGCCCACCAACCGCAGGTGGGCTTTTTTAATGCCGTCTTTCAGGATAATATCTGCCTG
>CBFHYU010000024.1:0-29953 GCA_965660165.1 Puniceispirillaceae bacterium (SeqCode) | reverse complement strand
GCAGTCAGGCGGCATATTCGCCATATGGTCAGGCCCCATTCCGCCCATACAGGGTGGCGGCATCATTTCCATATGACCTGCTGTCATGCCGCCCATCGCATCGGGGGGCATATTGGCCATATGATCTGGTCCCATACCACCCATTGCAGCAGGAGGCATAGCCTGCATCATGCCTGCTGTCATATCGCCCATCGCAGCTGGACCTGCATCGATCATGCCCATACCATCTACGGCTTCAGGCGGCAGTGGAGGTGGTGGCGGAAATTCTGGCGCGCCTGGCGGTGGTGCAAAATCAGGCGGCATGCCAGCCATCGCCTCTGGCGGCATATTGGCTACATGATCTGGGGTCATACCAGCCATCGCCTCAGGCGGCATCATCGTCATGCCAGACGGACCCATGCCACCCATCGCATCGGGGGGCATATTGGCCATATGATCTGGCCCCATACCGCCCAAACAATCAGGGGGCATATTCGCCATATGATCTGGCCCCATACCACCCATACATGGCGGGGGCATCATCTCCATATGTTCTGGCCCCATGCCGCCCATCGCATCAGGGGGCATATTCGCCATATGATCTGGCCCCATTCCGCCCATACATGGCGGGGGCATCATCTCCATATGACCTGCTGTCATCCCGCCCATCGCATCAGGGGGCATATTGGCCATGTGATCAGGGCTCATGCCAGCCATAAAGGGTGGGGGCATAGCGCCCATCATCTCAGGGGTCATTCCCCCCATCATCTCAGGGCCACCTTCAATCAGATTAGGCCCTTGCATAGTAACATCTTCTGCCATAACTCCTCCTATTCACATCAAACATCTGTTCAAGGCCTATATCGGCAACAAATGCTTGCCTGCTTTTCATATTGGCTGGATATCAGCCACATGATGGTTCATAAGAGGCAACGGTTATTATGTTGAGTTTCCAGTCGCCAGAACCACCCAAAAGGATAATATCCTATGCAAAAGGTTAGCATTGAATCTTCACATATTTCAATAGAGTCACAAATTTCTAGCAAGAACACCCATAAAAAGAAGTAATTACAGATAGTTATGTGGAATTTGAATCTATATCAGATAGCTATTTTCAGCTCAGAATTTGAGCGCAGAAAGCTATATATTACATCATATCTACGTATGATCTGATATCTTCAGGGCTTTTTTATCGCTGATTCTGTAATATTCCGATAAATTTCTGTATGATCAGGATTGCCGTCAAGCGCGTCTAATGCATCTAGCAGATAGTCCGCAAGTACAGCTGTTATCGGAGTATCAAAGCCTGACTTAGAAATAATATCACTGGCGATTCCGACATCTTTTGCCATCAACTCTAGGGCAAAGCCTGAATTATAGGCCTCAGTCAGCACAAATTTATCAATCTTGACTTCAGTAGTGTTATTGCGGCCTGTTGATTTATTAATCACGGCCTGAAAATCTTCGGGGGAAATGCCAAATGATCTGGCAGTCGCCAACGCCTGAAAACTGCTGACAAGCCCTGCCGCAGAGACATAATTATTCAACGCTTTCATGGCATAGCCAGCCCCATTAGGCCCAATATGTGAGGGTGTGCCCATCTTTGCCAGTAGCGGTTCAGCTATCGCATAATTGGCGGCATCACCACCTACCATGATCATCAGGCTTGCAGAAAGCGCCTTTGCAACCCCACCAGAAACAGGCGCATCCAGAAACGGAATATCTTTTGATCCAAGCGTTGCTTCCAGCGCCTTGCTGGTATCAGGATGGCAGGATGACATATCAATAATCAAGGCCGTTGAACCTGCATCAACAAGCTGGTTTATGCTCTTCAGCACAACGCCGCCATCTGGCAACATAGTGAAAATACAGCTACAATCTGCCAGCTCTGAGATAGCGCCAACGCGGCTTACAGGGCTATTTGCAGGCATCTGCCAGCTTATATCAAAACCAAGCAATTCAATATTATCATCAACCAGATGGGGCGCCATAACACTGCCCATCTTACCTAACCCAATAAAGCCAATCTTCATCGTCACCCTATCCAGATATGAATGGCTAGTTAGCCCCAGATAGCCTGTTCTGTTTCAAGCACAAGTTCAAGCTTTCGCTTCTGATCATCAACGGTGATATTATTGCCTTCTTCTGTAGAGGCAAATCCGCATTGCGGGGCAATGCCTAGCTGGTCAATATCAGCATATTTGCTTGCCTTATCAAACTGAGCTTTCAGCGCGTCAATAGTTTCCAGCTCGCCAGTCTTAGTCGTGATAAACCCGACCATAACACGCTGATCACCTTTGCTAAGCTGGCCTAGCGGGCTTACATCACCTGCTCTGTCTGTGTCATATTCCATAAAGAACACATCAACCCCTGTTTGGTTAAATACCGCATCAGCGACAGCATCATAGCTACCTTCTGCGGCATGGGTAGATCTGAAATTACCGCGACACATATGCATGCCAATGGTCATATCTGCTGGTCTGTCTTTAATTGATTCACGCATCATGCGGGCATATTGTGTAATCAGCCAGTCTGGGTCTTGACCTTCAGCCTGCTTTGCCTGTCGATGTTTTGGATCGCACAGATAGGCAAAGAAAATATCATCCATCTGCAAATAGCGGCATCCAGCAGCATAAAATGCATCTACTGCTTTTTTATAGGTGATGATCAAATCGTCCATCATCACCTCAACATCCTTATAAGGCGCATAATTTATATCTGATTGTGAAATTCTGAAATGACAACAGCTAGGGCCTGGAATTGAAATTTTTGGAATAATAGTACAATTATCAGCAAGATATCTAAAATGGGAAAGCATGGGATGATCTGCTGGAAAATCCAGCTTGCCAGATATCACGGGATGGATAGGGCGAAGTTTAATGCCTGCAAATTGAACCCCTTCATCACGCTCTTCAAGATCAAGCCCGCTAAGGGCGCCCATATAGTCATAATGCCAGAAAGACCGTCTGGCTTCACCATCTGTCGCAACCTTCAATCCAACATCTTGCTGCATAGTGATCAAATCCAAGATTGCCTTATCTTCTGCCTCTTTAAGCTGTTCGGCGCTGATGGTTTTTGCATCAAAATAGGCTTTTCGTGCAGTCGCAACACTTTCAGGTCGTAATAGACTGCCAACATGATCAGCTCGTGGCATAAATTTTACAGATGACATAGTAACACCTTTTACTCAATCTAGGGTTTGGTAAAAAACAGATACCCATCATGTTCTTAGATGGCTGAAATATCAAGCAATAAGAATATTAACACATCAGATAAGCCCACCAGATATTCTGGTTATACAGGCTCATTACGCCTCCCAGTCAATATCGAACTTATCTATAATGGTGGCAATTTGCTGTGATGTTAGTGGCGTGATATTCATACCCCTTGTCATAAGTGCCAGCCGCGCTGTATCTTCAAGCTCTTCAATCGCAAAACAGGCAGCTTCAACATCCTTGCCAGCGACAACCGGCCCATGATTGGCAAGCATCACCGCAGAACGTTTGCCTGCTAGCCCTCTGACAGCCTCACCCATCGCATTATCACCTGGCAGAAAAAACGGCAATAACGCAACCTTGCCCAGCTTCATCAGCCCATATGGCGTAAGGGGTGGCAGAAAATTATCTGCGTCATTACCTTCACAAAGTGACAGCGCAACAGCATGACAGCTATGAAGATGTACAACTGCCCCTGTCTGAGCGCGGCTATCATAAAAGGCAGTATGAAGTGGCATCTCCTTTGTTGGGAGATCACCTGAAATATGCGTGCCTGAGGCATCAAATTTACTCAGTCTGGCAGGATCAAGAAATCCAAAGCTAGCATTTGTGGGCGTAACTAGAAGACCACCATCTTGGGTGCGTGCTGAAATATTGCCTGTACTGCCATGCGTAAACCCCCTATCAAACAAAGATTTCGCAAGCAGGCAGATTGTCTCGCGTAGAGCGCTATCTGTCATTGAGATATCCTGTCGATAGCATCAGAGAAAAAGGTTTCCTTGCCAAAATTACCTGATTTCATTGTGATCGCGCAATTTCGGGCTGAGATAGTAGCATAGCACCATGGCACGCCTGGTGCGATTTCATCACCAATCACAAGCTGATCAATGGATAAGCGCTGAGCCACCGCCCCTGAAGTTTCACCCCCTGCAATAATAAAACGGCTAACACCTGCGTTATATCCGTCATCAGCTAATTGTGATAAGGCATCTTCAACAAGTGCGCCTGCCTGTTCTTTGCCAAGCGCCTGTTGCACTTGATGCACAGATTCAGGATTTGCTGTGGCATAGATCAAAGGTGCATCTGCCAGATTTTGCTGTGCTAGCCACGCTTGCGCCTGTGCCAATCCGCCCTCAAGCAAATCAAGCGGGTCAAGCTGATAGGCTGGCCCCTGATAATGCGCTACTTGCGCGCGCGTCATCTCAGAACAGCTTCCTGATAGAATAAGGGTTTTATTGTCTAGCTGAGGGCGCATTTCGGGGGTTGGCTTTTCTGGCAATAGCCCCTTTTCCTGATAGATATAAGGCAAGCTCATCGCTACGGCAGACCCGCCTGTCATCAAAGGCGCATCGGCACAGGCGCGCGCAATAATCTCAAGATCAGAATTGGCCACAGCATCAACCACAATATGAGCAATATTATCATCGCATAGCTTATCTAAATAGGCTCTTAGATGAGCTGCGCCTTGGGCTACTACCAACCTGTCTGCTAGCCCGACATTCTGGCGCGTCTGAGGCGAAAGCAAGCGCATCAGATTACTATCTGTCATTGGCGTTAGCGGATGATCTTTCATCGGACTTTCAGCTAGGGGCTGCTGGCCGACAAACAGATTACCCATAAAAATAGATCTGCCATTTTCAGGAAAGGCAGGACAGTAAATCGTCTGTTTTGTGCCTAGCGCCTGCATTAAGGCTTCTGCCACAGGTCCGATATTACCTGTCGGGGTGCTGTCAAAGGTTGAACAATATTTCCAGAAAAAGCGCTCTGCGCCAGCCGCTTTCAGCCATTCAAGTGCCGCAAGCGATTCTGAAACAGCCTCTGCGACAGGCGCTGTACGGCATTTAAGCGCAATGATTTCAAAGGCAGAGCTTGCATCGGGCGGCTCAGAGGGCACCCCAAGACGCAAGCACACCTGATGGCCTGAACGCGCTAGAAGCCCTGCAAGATCTGATGCGCCAGTAAAATCATCTGCAATGGCACCAAATACTGTCATCTATCAGTCTCCTTTTGCCTGTCTCTGTCATTCTGGCAATCTGCCTGAATAAGAAGATGAGGGTATATCAGGATATAGTGAGCATATCAGAAACAAAACACAAATAAATTTTAGGCAGAATGATTATGGCCTCTTGCGTTTTCCACCTTGTGATGAGAATGATCGCCTTTGGCCTGATGGTGTTTTGCCCGCTGGTTTTCTTGCAAAGGGCTTTTTGCCAAAGGGCTTCTTTCCAGATGGTTTTGAGGCTGATCTCTTGGCAGATGATCTTGGTCTATCCTCTGCTGAAGCCTGTGTCCATCCACCTGCTGATTTAGGGCTAGCAGGTCTATTTTTGCGCGGCTTCTGAGCGGGTCTTTCTGAATTTCTTTCAGATGAAAAGGATTTAGCCTCAGCTTTTTTTGCGGTGCGGCGTAACGGCCTGTCCTGATCTGAGCGTAATTCTGAGGGGCGTCTTTGTTGTCCGTCAGCCCGCGTGTCTTTGGGCTTTCTATTCGGCTTAGTGTTCGGTTTCCGATTAGGCTTGCGATTGGGCCTATCATCCGCCCGTTGTTCCCCTGCACGTTCAGATAGGCGTTCAGCCCCACGTTCAAATGCTGGTTTTCGAGGCATACGGCGAGAGCCAGATTTACTTCCGCCACGCTGATCACGGCGATGTTTTGAATATCTTGATCTGCCTGCGCCGCCTGACCGACCAGGTGAATATTCAGATGGGTCTGCGGGCTGACCATCCTGATTGATAATATCTATCTTGCTGTTTGTCTTCGCTATAATGGACAGGATGGTTTTGAGGCGATCTGTCTCGCTGTCACTACAAAATGAAATAGCTGTACCACTTAATCCAGCGCGACCTGTTCTGCCAATCCGGTGGATATAGGCTTCTCCGATGTCTGGCAAATCAAAATTGATAACATGGCTGATTGCTGGAATATCAATACCGCGCGCTGCAACATCTGTTGCGATAAGCGCTGTAATTTCACCAGATTTGAATTTATTCAGCACTTTGCGGCGCAAAAACTGCTTCATATCGCCATGAAGCGCATCAATCTTATAGCCCTGACGTGACAGATTTTCGGCTAGCTGATCTGCGCGTCTTTTTGTACGCACAAAAATAACAGATGAGGTTATCTCTGGGCTGGCTAGCAATTCGGCTAGCTGTTCACGCTTGTGATCTTCACGCACCAGTCGAACCTGCTGATAGATATGTTTTGCGCTATGTTCTGATTGAGGCGCTTTTACCGACACAGGATCATTTAGAAATTTATCACATAATTTGCGTATTTCATCAGGCATGGTTGCTGAAAACAACATGGTCTGGCGTTCTTTTGGCAACAGCGCAGAAAGCCGAGTAACAGCAGGATAAAATCCTAAATCCAGCATATGATCAGCTTCATCAAGAATGAAACATTCAATCGCCTCAAGCGAAATTGCCTTTTTTGCGATTAGATCCTCTAATCTGCCAGGCGTAGCGATCACAATATCAACACCGCGCCGCAAGCCATTTATCTGGCCATCATATCTAGCGCCGCCATAAATAGAAATATTCCGCAAATTCATATGCGCTGTCAGGATGCGCACATTTTCCTGCACTTGCATCGCCAGCTCTCTGGTAGGCGCTAGAATCAATGCGCGTGGCGGCTGACCTTTTCTCACTCCATCACGTTCTGATAGACGTGCAAGAAGCGGCAATAAAAACGCCGCTGTTTTACCTGTGCCTGTCTGGGCAAGCCCTATCAGGTCTTTACCCTCAAGCAAGGCAGGAATAGCCATTTTTTGAATTGGCGTTGGGGTGATCAAATCACATTCATCAAGCGTTTGCTCTAAAATTTCAGGCAATCCAAAATCAGTGAATTTCAAATCACTATCGCTCGCAGATTGCGCTGCCTGTTTTGGTGTGTTCATGATAGTCTTTTTCTGACAATAGGTCTTATTTAGAGAAGAGGCGTTTTGCTAGGCACTCATTGACATGATGCCGAGATAGATAATCGTATAGTATGTAGACGCCAATTATGAGATGCTCTATGCGCCCATCAGAGCCATTTGTCAATTATGTGATTGCGTGTTGGGTCTGCCAATCGAATGATAATCTATACCAGAAGACAGAAAATTCTGAGGATTATAGATATTTCTGAGGTCGACGACCACATTTCCTGTCATGCCCGCTAGGAATTTTTCAGCTGTTATTGCTCTGAACTGATTCCATTCTGTAATAATCACAGCACAATCTGCGCCTTCAATACAGGCTTCAACACTCTCACAATAGCGTGTTGTTGCAGGTAAAACTGAACGCGCTTCATCCATTGATGCAGGATCAAACACACGAATCTCTGCCCCGCCCTTCACAAGCTCATGGGCAATATTTATCGCAGGGCTTTCGCGCATATCATCTGTCTCAGGTTTGAAAGCAAGTCCAAGCAATGCGATGGTTAGCCCTGTCACATCTCCGCCATTGGCTGATATGACACGTGCTGCCATATCCATTTTTCGGCGATCATTATAATCAACAACTGACGCCACAATCGGAATATCCACCCCAACTGTTTGAGCTGTCTTTACAAGTGCCAATGTATCTTTGGGAAAGCATGAACCGCCATAACCAGGTCCTGGATGCAGGAATTTTGCCCCAATCCGTTTATCCAGACCCATGCCTTTGGCAACATCATGCACATTTGCGCCCACCTGCTCACACATATCAGCGATTTGATTAATGTAAGATATTTTCACCGCCAAAAAGGCATTTGCTGCATATTTTATTAGCTCTGCTGTTTCAAGCTGGGTCACCAAAACAGGGGTTTCAATTAGAAATAACGGCCTGTATAGCGCTCGCATTACCTCTATGGCTCTATCTGTTTCTGCACCAACAACAACTCGGTCTGGACGCATAAAATCAATAATGGCTGACCCTTCACGCAGAAATTCAGGGTTTGACGCAACATCAAATTCTGCCTTTGGATTAGTCTGTGAGATAATCTTTTCAAGCTCACGACCTGTACCAACAGGCACGGTCGATTTTGTTATCACGACTGTATAGCCCTCAAGATGTATCGCAATCTGGCGGGCAGCCTCATATACATAGCTTAGATCAGCATGCCCATCACCACGTCTGGTAGGCGTACCAACGGCAATGAACACAGCATCTGCCGTGCGCACAGCAGCTGGCAGATCAGTTGTGAAGTGAAGACGCCCAGCAGACGCGTTCCTGACAACCACATCTTCTAGGCCAGGCTCATAAATAGGAATTTTATTCTGGTTAAGCTGGTCTATTTTCTGCGCATCCATATCCACGCACGTAACATCAAAGCCAAATTCTGAAAAACATGCGCCTGAGACAAGACCAACATATCCTGTACCTATCATCACAATTTTCATCGCAAATATCCCATCTTTTGGCCTATTCTCTGGCCTGCTTGGCCGCCATCATATTCTCAACAGCCGCCGTGATCGCATGACCCAGCGCAATATGACATTCCTGAATATGCATTGTAATGTCACTTGGCGCAGCAATCACAAGATCGCATATCTCATTCAGCGCGCCCTGTTTATTGCCAGTCATTGCAATGACCGTGATATTTTTTTCTGTTGCGGCTTGCGCTGCTAGCACCACATTTTTGGAATTGCCAGAGGTAGAAATGGCCACCAGCACATCACCTGATTGTCCCAACGCCTCTATTTGACGGGCAAAAATCCCTTCAAAACCGAAATCATTACTATAGGCAGTGATGAATGAGCTATCTGTTGTCAGAGCCAGAGCGGCAAGGCCTGCACGTGGTTTGGTATGGTCTAATGTAGCCACAAATTCTGCTGCCAGATGCTGGCTATCACCTGCTGAGCCGCCATTGCCGCAAAACATCACCTTGCCGCCTTTGCTAAGGCTGTTGGCGATAAGTGCTGCTGCCTGTTCTGCCTGAGCGCTGCAGCTTTGATCAAGGCGATTTGCAACTTCAGCACTACGCAAAATAATATCTGATATTATAGATGGGCTCATATTACCGTTCATCAACTAGATTCAAATCCACACAATTGGATTTATGGTCATGGTTGCGTTGTTTCTGCTTATGTGTATACATATCAGCCTGAATAAAATCAAAATATTATCATATTGTGAAAGTAGAAAAGGCGTGACTAGGATTCGTAAAGCTATTTTCCCTGTTGGTGGTCTTGGCACACGGTTTCTGCCAGCAACGAAGGCATTGCCCAAAGAAATGTTGCCGATTGTTGACAAGCCTTTAATTCAATATGCGGTTGATGAAGCCATCGAGGCAGGCATTGAAGAGCTGATATTTGTAACTGGCAGAAATAAAACAGCAATAGAAGATCATTTTGATCATTCCTTTGAGCTAGAAACAACCCTAGCCCAAAAGGGCAAGGATCAGGCGCTTAAAATTGTCAGAGATATGGTTAATACACCTGGCATGGTAAGCTATGTGCGCCAGCAACAGCCAAAAGGATTAGGGCATGCGGTTTGGTGCGCAAGAAACTTTGTCAGTGATGAGCCTGTGGCTGTGTTGCTGGCAGATGACCTTATTCTAGGCGCGCCTGCACTTAAAGAAATGGTTGATGCCTATCGCGGCGGCAATATGGTTGCTGTGATGGAAGTATCCCCAGAAGAAAGCTCATCCTATGGCATGGTTACACCAGGAAATAGAGATGGTAATGTGCTGGAAATTACAGGTCTGGTGGAAAAACCAGCGCCTCAGAACGCGCCATCTAATCTGGCGGTTGTTGGACGCTATATTGTTGAGCCAGCCGTCTTTGCATCGCTTGAAACCGCAAAAACAGGTGCAGGTGGTGAAATCCAGCTTACAGATGCGCTTGCAACACGCATTGGCAAATCACCCTTTTATGGTCTGAAATTTTCCGGCTCACGGTTTGATTGCGGCTCAAAGCTAGGGTTTTTGAAAGCAAATCTTGCCTTTGCTCGCCAGCATCCTGAACTGGCAGATGAGGTAAATATCTGGCTCAAAGCAGAGATCGGATCATGACATATCAATTCCACCCCACAATATTGCGCGCCTATGATATCAGAGGTGAAGTTGGCACCACCTTATTTGAAGAAGATGCTTATGCAATCGGCCGTTCATTTGGGCAGGCATTATATACCCAAACAACGCCGCCCCTGATCGCTGTTGGCAGAGATGGCAGAACCACTTCGCCTATGCTGGCACAACGGCTGATAGACGGGCTATGTGATGCAGGCGCAGATGTCATTGATATTGGGGTAGGCGCTACCCCAATGCTGTATTTTGCAGACAGAATATTGGCGTGTGATGGCGCTATTCAGGTGACAGGTAGCCATAATCCAAAACAGTTTAACGGGTTCAAGCTTGTAGCAGCACATGCCAGCTTTTTTGGTGAGGATATTTTGAAATTAGCTGAGATAGCTGCTTCAGGCTGGCAGATACCAGCCGAAAAAGGCACAGTAACCCAAAAAGACATAACATCGCACTATGCAAAAAGGCTGGCAGAAGACGCAGATGCAGATGGGCTTCGTATCGTCTGGGATTGCGGTAATGGCGCAACAGGCCCTGTGGTTGAACAGCTGGTGCAAACCCTATCAGGGGCGCATAAAACCCTCTATACAGAGATTGATGGCACCTTCCCAAATCATCACCCCAATCCAGTTGACCCTGAAACATTGGCTAGTCTGAAAGAAGAGGTAGAAGCATTTTCAGCAGATTGCGGTATCGGATTTGATGGAGATGGCGATAGAATCGGGCTGATAGACAGTAAGGGCAGGCAAATTCCAGGTGATATTCTGACTGCCTATCTGGGCATAGATATGCTAAGCCGCCATCCACACGCAGAAGTTATTTTTGATGTGAAGTCAAGTGCAATGGCGATGAGGCTGATTGAATCATATGACGGCACAGCCTCGTTATGGAAAACAGGCCATAGCCATATGAAACAAAGGCTGAAAGACACCCAAGCGCTTCTGGCGGGTGAAATGTCAGGCCATATTTTTATCGCAGAGGATTATTACGGCTTTGATGATGCGATATATGTCGCAGCACGGCTAACTGCCATAATGTCACAAATCAAAAAACAGACAGGCAACACCATCACCGATTTTATCGATTCACTTGATAGCCAGATCGCCAGCCCTGAATGCAGAATTGTCTGTGATGATGACATAAAATTCCAGATTATGGACAGGCTCACCGCATCATTTAAGCACCGCTTTTCACCAGAACAGCTTAATCTGATAGATGGTATCAGACTAACAATAGATCAGGGCTGGTGTCTTATCAGAGCGTCAAATACCGAAGGGGCGTTAATCGCCAGAGCAGAAGCAACAAACCAAGATGCCTATCAGACGCTAATTACCCTGCTTGTCTCAGAACTTAACGCTGTTGGCATTAGATGGGACGGCCCCCCACAATAATGGGCTTCAAATTTCATATTGCAGAATATTATCTTAAATAATGGAATGTTTTATCATACCATAGGCGGGTTATATTGATATATAAAGACAGAGTGTCTAACGCTAAAAAATTGGAGGAATCCCATGTCATATATCTCAGAAGGAAATCTCAAAATTGATGCCGCATTGCACCAGTTTGTTTCAGACAGGTTGCTGCCTGCCGCACAGATTGATTCTGAGCATTTCTGGACAGGGTTTGATCAGATAGTCCATCAGCTAGCGCCAAAAAATGCAGCGCTTTTGGATAGGCGTGAGCAGTTACAAAAACAGATAGATAGCTGGCTTGAAACACGCAGAGATAAGGGATTTGATGCAGCTGAATATAGGGCTTTCCTCAAAGAAATAGGCTATCTTGTTGAGGCACCAGACGATTTTGTTATCTCCACCAGTAATGTAGATGATGAAATCGCAACCATCGCAGGACCTCAACTTGTTGTGCCCGTGATGAATGCACGTTATGCGTTGAATGCGGCAAATGCCAGATGGGGCAGCCTGTATGATGCGCTATATGGCACAGATGTCATTTCTGAGGCAGATGGACAGGAAAAAGGCACATCCTATAACCCCAAAAGAGGGGCGGCGGTAATCGCTTATGTTCGCTCATTGCTAGATGAACGTTTTGCGATTGATGGGGCTAGCTGGTCAGATATAACACATATTTCAGTTCGGGATAGCCAACTTGTCTTCTCTGATGGGGCGGCTGAATATGCACTATCAGATATCACGCAATTTGCAGGCTATCGGGGTAAGGTGGAGGCGCCATCATCGCTATTATTAACAGTGAATAATCTTCATGTTGATATTGTGATTAACGCTGATGGGGTTATTGGCGCATCAGATTTGGCAGGAATAAATGATGTTGTTGTTGAATCTGCAATTTCAACCATTATGGATTGTGAAGATTCGGTAGCGGCTGTTGATGGCGAAGATAAGGTGCTTGCCTATAGCAACTGGCTTGGGCTGATGCAGGGTGATTTATCTGTTGAGATGGAAAAAGGCGGCAAACCCATTACGCGCGCGCTAAACCCTGACAGACAATATACCGCGCCAGATGGCTCGTCACTATCACTTCATGGCCGCTCATTGATGCTGGTCAGAAATGTAGGTCACCTGATGACCAACCCTGCAATCTTGCTATCTGACGGTAGCGAGATTCCAGAAGGTATTATGGATAGCTTTATGACTGTGCTTGCCGCACTGCCTGATGCGCGGCGCAAAGGCAATTCACGTACAGGCTCTGTCTATATTGTAAAGCCGAAAATGCATGGCCCCGAAGAAGTCGCATTTGCCTGTGAAATATTCACAGAGGTAGAACGCCTGCTTGGGCTAGCCAAAAATACCATTAAAATCGGAATTATGGATGAAGAACGGCGCACAACCGTAAATCTGAAAGCCTGTATTCATGCCGCCGCTAGCCGTGTTGTGTTTATCAATACAGGGTTTTTGGACAGAACGGGGGATGAAATTCATACCTCTATGGCTGCAGGGCCTATGATCAGAAAGGCAGATATGAAACAGGCCGCATGGATAGGCGCCTATGAAAATTGGAATGTAGATGTCGGGCTAGCATGTGGATTTTCAGGTAAGGCGCAAATCGGCAAAGGCATGTGGGCAATGCCAGATATGATGGCAGAAATGATGACTCAGAAAATAGGTCATCCCCAATCTGGCGCTAATTGCGCATGGGTTCCATCACCAACAGCCGCAAGCTTGCATGCGTTGCATTATCACCAGATTGATGTCTTTACACGTCAAGCCGAGCTTACTGGCAATAGCCGTGCGTCACTTGATGATATTCTGACAATTCCTGTGGCAAGCAGGCCAAATTGGTCGCAGGCAGATATTGAACAGGAGCTTGAAAATAACGCACAGGGTATTTTGGGCTATGTAGTACGCTGGATTGATCAAGGTATTGGCTGTTCTAAAGTGCCAGATATAAATAATATCGGGCTGATGGAAGATAGAGCAACTTTGCGTATTTCATCCCAGCATATTGCGAACTGGCTATATCATGGTATCTGCACCAAAGAACAGGTAATGGCAGTGATGAAAAAAATGGCTCAGATAGTCGATGCCCAGAATAAAGATGACCCTGCCTATGAACATATGGCAGATAATTTTGACCAATCTATTGCGTTTAAGGCGGCATGCGACCTAGTATTTGAAGGATGTAACCAGCCTTCTGGCTATACCGAACCTATTTTGCATAAGCGCAGGCTAGAGAAAAAGGCTCAGTAATTTCGATAAATTGGCACGATAATATGACGTTGAATCTAGATGAACATATCTCGAAAACACCAGGCTTCCCCAAAGAAGGCATCACCTTTTATGATATTAGCCCAGCACTAGAAGATGCAGATACATTATCTAGCATGATTGATGAGATGGTCAGTCTGGCAGCCGCATATAAGCCTGATATTATTGCTGGCATTGATGCGCGAGGCTTTTTATTTTCAATGCCGCTTGCGCTGGCATTAGGCTGCGGCACTGTGATGATCAGAAAAGCTGGTAAATTGCCTGGTAAGGTAATTGAAACAAGCTATGCGCTTGAATATGGCGAGGCACGATTATCCATTCAGGCTAGCAGGGCAATCAAAAATAAACGTATTGTGCTATGTGATGATCTGCTTGCAACTGGCGGCACCTTAACAGCTGGCGCTAGGCTGATTGAACAAGCTGGCGGCATATTAGTAGGCGCTGTATGCGTGATTGAGCTTACTGGACTTAACGGGCGGGACAAGCTTGGATGCGGTGTTTCTGCCCTACAACAGTATGAATTCTGATAGAGTAATATTCAACATATGCATGTCGAACTATAATTATCGGGCATTATCAGCCATTTTTCAGGACAGTATTATAAAATAGCCGATACACAAGCCTGATCTGGATAGGAACATCTAGATGGCTGATACACCTCCTATTTTTAGCAAAGCTAATATCAGCTGGATGCTGTATGACTGGGCATCTTCACCTGTGCCAACATTGCATGCCACCTTTATCTTTTCTGTCTATTTTACCACCCAGATAATGCCTGAACAGGGCAGTATATACTGGTCACAGATGGTGGCTATCACCACGCTTCTGATTGGGCTGGCAAGCCCATTTTTAGGCAGAATAGCGGATTTGAACGGTATTATAAAACAGGCGCTTATAGTCTCAAGCCTAATTGGAGCAGGGGCGACTATGCTATTATGGTATGCATTGCCTGACCCTAGCTGGGCAGTCTATGCGCTAATCATGTCTGCTATCTCTATTTTCTGTGTTGAAATTGCGTTTATTTTCTATAATGCGTGGCTTGCCAGCCTTGTGCCTGCGCATCAAACAGGCAAACTATCTGGCTTTGGATGGGGAGCTGGATATATTGGCGCCATTTTTGCGCTAGGGGCTGTACTTATCCTGTTTATTTTACCACAATCGCCGCCTTTTGGGCTTAATGAGGACAGTCTTGAACATATCCGAATCACGATGGTGATCGCAGGATTATGGCTAATTATCTTTTCACTTCCACTGTTTCTTGCCTGTCCCAACCCGCCTGCAATCCAACAAAATGCGGCTGGCTCGGTGCTGGCACAAACCCTCAATAGCATAAACATTGCTCTCCGAATTCCTGGCATGATGCGATTTTTGCTGGCACGAATGGCCTTTAATGACGGGCTAGTCACCTTATTTGCGTTTGGCGGTATTTATGCCGCAAAGATTTTCGAATTTTCACAACAGGAAATTTTGATATTTGCGATTGGACTCAATGTCACCGCAGGTATTGGCGCGATTATCGCAGCGCCACTTAATGACAAATTAGGCAGTTTACGCCTGATCAGAATATCGTTGTTCTGTCTGATTCTATTTGGCGCACTCTGTATCATTGCCCCCACCGCCACATTATTCTGGCTTGCGGGGCTGGCACTAGGCCTGTTTATCGGCCCCTGCCAATCAGCGGCACGCACCTATATCGCTGTGGCCGCACCGCCCGAAGAACGTGCCAGCCTGTTTGGCCTCTTTATGTTGTCTGGTAAAGCAACTAGTTTTATCGGGCCATTGATTTATGGATGGCTGGTATTTGGCTTTGGCTCAGAAAGAGCAGGTATGGTGATTGTCGTGATCTTGCTTGGATTAGGGCTGGTGCTATTACCCAAAACCGTAATCGCCCCAAAATAGCTATGATGCTGATGGTGAGGCTGTCTGTTTGCGATAGCTTTGCCGCAATTCGTCAATCGACACCATTTTGCCAGCTTTCATCACATACCAGAATTGCCAGCCATTACAGGAAGGCTGGTTTTGCAGGCTAGCGCCAAGACCATGAATTGAGCCTGTCTGGCTATCTTTGGTGATCAGGCTAGCATCTGTTCTAATTCGTGCCGAAAATTTCTTGCGAGAATCAAAAAGCTGATCACCCACATTCAGCAAACCCCCTTCTACAAGCGCGCCAAACGGCACACGTGGCTCAGTGCGTTTTTGCGAGGTTTCCAGAATTGTCATATCTGTGACAGGCGTGACAGCCTTTATTCGGCGGGCTGCAAGGCTAGCATAGCCTGCATCCTGTTCAATGCCGATAAAATGTCTTCCCAGCTTTTTGGCAACTGCTCCTGTTGTGCCAGTGCCAAAAAACGGGTCTAGCACAACATCTTCTCGTTTCGTCGTTGCCAGAATAACCCTCGCCAACAGATTTTCAGGCTTTTGAGTAGGGTGGGCTTTCTGTCCAGCCTGATCTTTTAGCCGCTCACCACCCGTGCATAGCGGAATCAGCCAGTCAGAGCGCATTTGCACCCCGTCATTCAACGCTTTCATAGCTTCATAATTAAACGTATATTTTGAGGATTCAGAATGAGACGCCCAAATGAGGGTTTCATGCGCATTGGTGAAGCGTCTGCCTCTGAAATTCGGCATCGGATTTGATTTGCGCCAGATAATATCATTTAGCATCCAGAAACCTAAATCCTGAATCTGCTTCCCTATTCTGAAAATATTATGATAGCTACCAATCACCCAAATCGTGCCATCAGGCTTCAAAATTCGGCGACATTCCGCTAGCCATGACTTAGAAAAAGCATCATATGAGGCAAAGCTGTCAAATTGATCCCACGCATCATCAACCGCATCCACAATCGTATGATCTGGACGGGTAAGCTGACCTGCTAGTTGCAGATTATACGGCGGGTCTGCAAATACCATATCCACCGAAGCAGATGGCAATTTTGCCAGCTCCTCAAGGCAGTTTCCCGTGATGATTCTATCTGATTTAGCCATGTTGCTATTCACTTAACCTCGCTTACATATCGAAGAATGAATCATAGAATCAAATAAAGTCAACAATTTATATGATCTTTTTAATGCAATACCTAGATATTGTGGCTGACGCGCTATCGCTCATAATATCTGGTAGTGCCTGCTAGCACTGATAATAAGATAACGATGGAAAAACCCGATATGTTAGGGGGTGTTTCGCATCACTCACCGCCATTAAATATCGCTATCAGCCTATGGCTGAAGAAGTGCCTTTATCGGAGCATAAGATTTTCGGTGATGCGGGCTTACCCCTATTGTTTTGAGAGCTGTGTGATGTTCTGCTGTGCCATATCCCGCATTCCTTTGCCAGCCATAGTCAGGATAGTCACGAGCCAGCGCCTGCATCAGCGCATCACGTTCTGTTTTCGCAATGATAGAGGCGGCTGCAATTGACAGGCTTTTGCTATCGCCCTTGATAATCGTGCTGGCTGGCCAGTCAAACTCTGGACATACATTACCATCAACCAGTATATGAGCTATCTGGTGTTTTTCGTCAATTAGCCTTCTGGACAGGCTGGCCACTGCACGTTGCATTGCAAGAAACGTAGCTGGCAGAATGCCTATCTCGTCTATTTGGGCAGATGCGATATGCTGAACCGAAAATTGATGCCCATATTCTGGATTTACCAGCTCTGATCGCAATTTCTGATGCCGTGATTTTGAAAGTTTTTTAGAATCTGTCAGGGATGCTGGTAGGCGGGCAAGCTGTGCAGGATTTATCCAGAAGGCGGCAGCGGTAACAGGCCCTGCCCATGGCCCTCTGCCTGCTTCATCAACGCCAATGACAGCGCCTATATGGCGATATTCTGTTTCACGCAGGTAATCTGGCTGCTCTGCCATGATGAGCTATATTTTGCCTGAATTTCGGCCAGAAACACCATCTTCGATTAGGCGTGGCATAATTTCCACAAAATTACAGGGTCTGTGTCGGTAATCTAGCTGATGGATCAGCAAATCATCCCACGCATCTTTGCAAGCAGATGGCGAGCCAGGTAAGGCAAACAGATATTTACCGCGCGCAACCCCCGCAACAGCGCGGCTTTGTAGGGTAGAAGTGCCAATTTTCTGAAAGGATAAATATCTGAACATTTCACCAAAGCCCTCTATTTCCTTCTCGAATATTTCACGAAATGCCTCTGGAGTGACATCGCGGCCAGTTAGCCCTGTGCCGCCTGTTGAAATAACACAGTCAATATTTGACTGCTGGAGAAAGGTTAGCAGGGTGGCTTTAATCGCATCCTTATCATCTTTGACAATATGCCTGCCTGTCAGATGATGGCCTGCCGCTTCAATCCTGCTTGCCAGCAAATCGCCTGATTTATCATCATCAAGCGAACGTGTATCTGAGACAGTTAGCACCGCGATATTTACAGCGATAAAGGGGCGGCTTTCATCTAGTCTAGACATGGGGATACCTCAATTAAGTGGGGGGTTAATTCTGTATGCTAAGATAGCTTTGCTGGCCTGCTTGCCAGCTATTTGTATCATCACCTGTTAATAGCTGTTGTAATTCTGGTGTGTGCTGGTGAAGGCGCAAGCGGTAAATATATAGATAAGAGATAACGCCTTTTACATAATTTCGGGTTTCTCTGGCAGGCAGTGATTCAAGCAAGGTGAAAATATCATCATCATGATCTACCTTTTTCATCCATTTATTCAAATTACCAGGCCCGCCATTATAGGCGGCAAGCAATTTAATCAGATTATTTTCAATAATCGGCTCATCAAGCAGATGTTCGATATAATCCTGACCTAGTTTCAGATTGATATGCGGATTATGAAGTCTGTGCTTCCAGCTAGATCTGTAACGCCTGTCATTTGCAATAAAGGCCGCAGTGGCGGGCATAAGCTGCATCAGCCCTGCGGCTTTGGCGCGGCTTCGTGCAAGAGGATAAAAACCTGATTCCTTGCGGATAATCGCATGAACCAGCGATTCATCAATATGATAGTCAAAAACAGGATCAAGTACTGGATATAATGCCCCTAAATAGGCCTCACCTGTTTCACGCCGATGCAGATCTGCCAGCCTGAACGCCAATGAGGGCATGTGATTATGAGCAGCAAATGTGATCATGCTTGGTTTTAGCATTTCAGGACATTCTTCATGCAGATACCGCAATTCACGCTCAGCCTCAGTCCAATTGCCAATTTGCAGTAATCCAAAGGCACGCCTGCCGCCTCTTTGTCCTTTGAGCCAGTCCATAAAGGCAGGATGAAATGATGGTAGCGAAAAGGATAATTCATTAAACTGGCCAGATGCCTGTAATGCCATCACACCATAAAAAGTAAAATGATACTGTCCAGCGATTTGCAGATATTTCGCCGCCAGCTTTGGCTTGCCATCTCGTAATGCTAGCCGATGCGCCCAAAAGGCTGCGCCTGCATGAAGCGTCTCTGGGGCAGAATCTGATTCAACCAGATTAGTGAAAAATGAATTTGCTAGATCAAATTGTTTTGAGCGCCATGCCGCTAGCCCGCCTGCCCAATATCCCATCCATGCTTTATCACCACCACTGGCAATAGCATATTTTGCCTGTCTTATGGCCTTATCATCAACACCAAAAATATAATATGCATGTGCCAGCTCGCCGCGCAGATGTGCTTCTTCTGTCTTGGTTAGATAGCGCAAACTGCTTTGTTTATTCAAATATTCAAGCCCACCAGACGGGTGGCCACGTCTGATAGATCGTCTAATCTGGCTAGCGATTTCTGCTGTGCGCCTTGGCGATGCTCTGCCTGAATAGCTTTCAGGAATATTGGCACGAAACCCTTGTGGGCGTAATTGGCCAACACCATTAAGATAGCCTTGTTTCGGCGCTTTAGCAGGTTTCACCCCCTTTGGCCTTCGCTTGTCAGATAGCCATTTTATCCGACTGGCCGCAGGATGGTCATTATATAGCTCAAGCCATGTTGATAGCTCGGAAAATGAAGAGCGCCATGCGGTAGGGTGAAGATATTTCTGAGATAATACATGACCCATCAGCAATTCATTATCAAGCTGTTTGATAAGGGTTTCAGCCCCATCAATATCTGCTTTTTCCTGAAGCAAAAAAATCTGCTGATAGCGTGCTACATCGGCATCTGTTAATATCTCAGGCGCAAGAAAGGCTGAGTTATCTTCATCTAGCGCCATAGATGGGGCTGTCAGAACGGCCAAAGATGCCAGCATGAACCCTGTGGCCATAATACCCGTAACTAGTTTTCGCATATCACATCCTTGCTCGCCATCATCTGATAATCGCCCTATTTCATATCATTTAACGGCGTCTGATAATAGCGATTTTAATTTCAGCAAGTCCTGATAGGACAGCTTTTTCATTGCAGGCGCCCTTAGCAGATATGCAGGATGCAAACTTGGCAATACGGTAACTTCAGTGCCATTTGGGGTGGTAATACGCCCAAGTTTTCCGCGCAATTTCATAATCCCTGTGCTGGTATCAAGCAATAGCTTTGCCGAGCTGCCCCCCAATGCCAGAATAAGTTTGGGCTGTTTCAATTCAATATGCCGCAGTAAAAACGGCTTTAGCATCTGCATTTCTTCTGGTGAGGGTGTTCTATTTCCAGGCGGTCGCCATGGCAGAATATTGGTGATATAGACATCTGAACGCCGCAACCCAATCGATACCAGCATTTTATCTAGCAACTGGCCAGCCGCCCCGACAAAAGGAAGCCCCATCCTGTCTTCATCTCCACCGGGCGCTTCACCAATAATCATCACATCAGCCTGCTGGTTACCATCTGCAAATACTAGATTACTAGCTGTCTTTTTCAGCGCGCATCCCTCAAAATGTGCAAGCGCATCTTTGAGCTGCTCCAACGTGCTACAACCAGCTAAATCATCTGCCGCTCTGGAGGATGATACTGCAAGTGCAGAAGGTGCTTCACGCATTGGCAGGGGCATGTTTGGGGTAGTAGGGGGCTGGGACAGCTTATCAGCTTCAAAGCTAAGCGGGGTATCATCAAGCGCAACGTCAATTCCTGCATAATATTGTTGCTGCAGCGCGGAAACTAGCTCTGCTTTGCTAAAATTGGCATTGTCATCACATTTTCTGTCTGGCATGTTCAATTTACGTCACGGATAATCTGTCATTTCTGGATGAGAGCTTTCTTTCAATCTAGTGCAGATCATCATCGCTGTGTAGTAGATAATTGATAGATAGCAAAAACGCTTCATTGATCAGAGGTAGGGATAATAATATGGAACGCGAATCTATGGAATTTGATGTGGTGATTGTGGGCGGGGGACCTTCTGGTCTGTCTTCTGCTATCAGACTCAAACAGCTTGCAGCGGACGCAGGCAAGGATTTGTCTGTGTGCCTCATCGAAAAGGGAAGCGAGATTGGGGCACATATCCTGTCTGGTGCGGTATTAGAGCCGCGCGCGTTACATGAGCTTATCCCTGACTGGAAGGAAAAATCAGCCCCACTAGATACCCCTGTTACGCAGGATAAATTTGTTTTTCTGACACAACATTCCGCGATTGGGCTGCCAACCCCGCCACAGATGAATAATCATGGCAATTATATTATTTCGCTTGGTAATTTTTGCCGCTGGCTTGCTGAACAAGCAGAAGCGATGGGCGTTGAAATCTATCCTGGTTTTCCTGCTGCAGAAATTCTGTTTGATGAGAATGGCGCTGTCAGAGGTGTTGCAACAGGTGATATGGGCATCGGAAAAGATGGCGAGAAAACAGATGGCTATATGGCTGGTATGGAGCTTATCGGCACCCAGACGATTTTTGCTGAGGGATGTCGTGGCCATCTAACAAAAGGGCTGTTTGAAACATTTGGCCTGAATGAAGGCAAAGACCCACAGACCTATGCTATCGGCATCAAAGAGCTGTGGGATATAGAGCCTGAAAAATCAAAACCTGGTACAGTATGGCATTCTGTTGGCTGGCCATTATCAACTGATACTTATGGCGGCTCATTTCTATATCATCTAAATGGTAATCAGGTAGCTGTAGGCTATGTTGTCGGACTTGATTATAGCAATCCGCATTTATCACCATTCGAGGAATTTCAGCGTTTCAAGACTCATCCAAAAGTCAGAGCTGTGTTTGAAGGTGGCAGACGTGTATCGTATGGCGCACGCGCACTTAATGAAGGCGGATTCCAGTCTATCCCTAAATTGACATTTCAGGGCGGCTGTCTGGTTGGCTGTACCGCAGGCTTTTTGAATGTGCCGAAAATCAAAGGCACTCATACAGCCATGAAATCAGGTATGCTGGCCGCTGAAGCTGTGTTTGACCAGCTAGCCTCAGATAATCCGCGCCATGAAGCTGTTAGCTATGGTGAAAAAATAGAACGCTCATGGTTGTGGGAAGAACTATATAAGGTTAGAAATATTCGCCCTGCTTTCACAAAGGGGCTGTGGGCTGGCATCAGCTATGCTGCGATTGATACCTATATTCTGAGAGGTCGTGCCCCATGGACATTTGCCCATCATGCAGACCATACCAATCTAAAACCAGCAGATAAAGCGCCGAAAATCGAATATCCTAAACCAGATAATCTGGTTAGCTTTGACCGTAATTCATCAGTCTTTCTGTCTGGCACAAACCATGAAGAAAATCAGCCTGCACATCTAACCCTTAAGGATAGCTCAGTGCCGATTACCCATAATCTTGCGCTATATGATGCACCTGAACAGCGTTACTGTCCGGCAGGCGTTTATGAAATTGTGCGTGATGAAGATGGTCAAAACCCTGCCCTTCAGATAAATGCGCAGAATTGTGTCCATTGCAAGACCTGTGATATTAAAGACCCAACCCAGAATATCAGATGGGTTACCCCTGAGGGCGGCGGCGGGCCAAGCTATCCTAATATGTAGTGAGTATCTGGCGGGGGTGTTTGGTCTGTAATCTTGGCAGGATTGTTGCACATATCTTTTGCCAAAATGTTAGGGGTGTTATGACAAACGCAACGCAGCTGTTTATCAGCCATCTGCCCTCAAAAGGCATTTTAGCGATGTTGCTATCAGCGTTGCTTGCCAGCTCTGCGTGTGTGCCGCAGCCAACCCCTGACACAAATACACCTAGCCCAAACATCATCCCATCTGAGACTGAAAATGTAGCTGAAATTATCTTGCCTTCCGTGTTTGAGGCAGATGGGGTGAGTGCGTTTCTGGCCGCAAGACAGGCTATCTTTGAAAATGATATTTCTTCAGCCAGCCAGTTTTTTCAACGCACAATCCAGACAGATAGTGAAACACCCTTTGTGCTAAAGCGAAGCTTTATGGCGCATTATCAGAATGGTGATCTGGAAGATGCATCCTATGTTGCACGCCTGATGGAAAGCCAAAATATTGATTTTGCAATCGCATCAGAACCTGCAATAGCAGATGCGATCATTTCATCTGACTGGAATGCTATTATTGCGCTAAGCGAGAAAATTCAGACCCATCAGGCAAATTCAGCACTATCTGCGCTGTTACGGGCATATGCCTATTTTGGTATGGGCGAGCCTGAATCATCTTTTCGTGAATTACAGTTTTTTGACCAGATTATCAAAGAAAACGGCCAGCAGGATAATCCGATTTATCAGCTTCAACATGCCTATTTTGCAACGCTAGATAACCGCCTAGAAGATGCGATTGAGATTTATCGAAATCTGGCTAATGCCCCGCCACAGAATAACAGCTATCTGGTGCTTCAAATCGCCAAAGGCCTATGGCGATATGGCGATACCCAGAATGCGATCTCACTTATCATAGAGCGATTACCTGCTGCCTTTAATGCAGATCAGGTGATTACATATCTAGAAACAGAAGATTTGGATAAACATGATATAAAGGAATTTATCGCAGCGTCTTTTCTTGAGCTAAGCTGGTTCTCAGAACATGCTGTTAATGCAGGATTTTTGCTTCCGCGCGCCCAACTTGCCCAATCTATCTGGCCTGATTTTGATGCGGCGGCTTTTGTAATTGCCCTGAATTTCCAGAATTTAGGACAATCAGACAAGGTAGCTGATTTTCTGTCTATGATTTCTGAGGACAGCCCCTATTATCAAAGACGTGTGATGCTAGAGCTAGAGATGTATCAGCAATCATATGATTATGACGGTGGTCTGGCCCATATCAAAACCTATCAACAATTCTTATCAGAAATGCCCCAAAGGCGATTTATACGAGATCAGGAACTGGCTATTTTTGAAAAATGGGCAGGCAATTTTCTGCGCTATCAAGGCAAATATGACGAGGCGATCACATCCTATCAATCTTCTTTGCGCCATGTTTCAGATGACTGGGTTGTCTGGCGCAATCTGGCGATTTGCTATGAACGTACATCGCAAATAATAGAAGCTGAAGATGCCTTTGAAACTGGATTATCGTTAAACCCTAATGATGCTGTGGCATTAAATTATCTTGGCTATTGGTGGGCAGATGAAGGCAGGCGGCTTGATGAAGCAATCGAATATATTAAAAAGGCAGTCTCATTATATCCACGTTCAGGCGCTTATGCAGATTCTCTTGGCTGGGTTTATTACAAAAAAGAAGAATATGACAATGCCGTAATCTGGCTTGAAAAAGCCATCCAGCTTGACCCTACAGATGGCATTATCGCTGACCATTTAGGAGATGCTTATTGGAAGACAGGCAGAACTTATGAAGCCCATTTCAAATGGCAGCTTGCAGTTGAGCTTGGTCTGGATGCAGCGCAAGAAACCATTACACAAGAAAAATTGTTGCAAGAACCTTAGGCATAGGCCATTTCCGCCTCGTCTAAAACCACTGATATTTTGGGGAATTTGGTGTTGAAACACAAAATCGTTGAAACCTGCCCTGCTAAAGTAAATCTGTTTTTGCAGGCTACAGAAAAACGCGCTGATGGCTATCATAATCTGGTATCACTTGTGGGCTTTACCAGATTTGCTGACACGCTTGAAATAACGATATCACAGCAAGATAATCTGAGCCTTTCAGGGCCGTATGCAGATAGGCTTATTGCGGCTGGTGGCGATAGCATTATCTCACGGCTACTGCATCGCTTACGTAGCGCTGGCTATGATATTCCATCACTTGATATTCATCTAGAAAAACATATACCGCTAGGCGGCGGTCTTGGCGGCGGCTCAGCAGATGGCGCTGGGTTTTTGCGTGGCCTAGTCTCATTAGGTGTTATTGATAAGGATGATCGCAATATCTATAAATACGCCAGCATGATTGGTGCTGATCTGGCCATATGCATTACCCCATCATTCCAGATTATGCGTGGTACAGGTACAGATATTGAGCCCATACCCTCGCCATCTGACCAGGTTTATTGTGTGCTGGCTAATCCTGAACAAGGTCTTGCAACACATGCAGTATTTGGCGCGCTTGCTGAACATGCCTTTTTCACAGGCAGGCTAGACACGGCTGAGATTGCGCAAATGCTTGCGGCGCGGCACTGGCAGGATATTATCGGGATTGGCAATAATTTGACAGAAGCTGCAATTAGCCTTTGTCCAGAAATAGGCAGTCTTATCGATGAGATGAGGCAATTTGGGGCGCAGAATTTTGGCGCGCAATTTCTAGGCGCTGCAATGAGCGGATCTGGGTCTAGCTGTTTTGCACTTTTCAGCCATAAATCGGCGGCAGATGCGCTAGCCTTGCATCTGAAAGGACAAAATTTCTGGGCGCAAAGCACAGAACTTATAGATCATAAATTTTTTTGATTGATCAGTCCTATCAACCTAAGTATAGTCTGCCAGCATTGCTGGGGCGTGGCCAAGTGGTAAGGCATCGGTTTTTGGTATCGTGTACCGTAGGTTCGAATCCTACCGCCCCAGCCATCTTTTTCCCATTATGGTCTTTTTCTATCAGATAGCTAGCTAGCTGAATGGTCATCTGTTCTAGCCGCCAAACGCGTATTGACCACCGCACCAACTCTGGAAATTATTTGACAGGTGCGACAATCTGGCGCAGGCTTGTAGCTATGTAGCACCACAATATACAAAATTTGTTAGGAGAAGGGGGTGCGCGCATGACGCCTTTTATTGCCAATCTTCTATCTCGTGGGTCAATCACTGTCCGTCATGATCAGCCGCTACAGCAGGTTGCCCAGATATTATCAGCTCATAATATTGGCGCTGTGCCTGTTCTAGATGATGATGACGCGCTTGTGGGGATCATTTCAGAGCGCGATTTGGTCAGATCACTAAATGGTGTTATCGACATGGACATAAATAGAGCGTCAGACCTGATGACAAGATCTCTTATCACCTCATCACCAAATGTTAGCTCGTCAGAATTGATGACGATGATGACAACACATAAAATCAGGCATATTCCTATCATAAAGGGGCGCCGCCTGTTAGGGATTGTGTCTATCGGAGATGTGGTAAAAAGACTGCTTGAAAAGCTGGAACAAGAAACAGAACAGCTACGTAGCTTTATAAATTCCTAACCCCCTGCTGTTGGATAGGAAAAATAGGTTCAAAACATATCACGGTTTATTCAGCCTGTAGCAAGCGCCTATTGTTTCGATCATATGGCTTGCCTCTATACGGCGCAATTTCTGACGTAATCTGTAGATATGGGTCTCAATGGTGTGGGTGGCGATATTCCCGCCATATCCCCATACTTCTGAGAGTAATTGTTCCTTGCTTACTGTTTCTGGCCAGCTTCTGAACAGCTTTTTCAAGATCATGGTTTCTTTTTCTGTAAGCAATACCGAAACAGCATCTGCATTTTTAACAATCTTGTCTGCAGGAACAAAATCAAATTCACCACTCGAAAACCGAACATCATCTGAGGCACTATATTGACGTAATTGTGCATTTATACGGGCAATCAATTCGCCAATCCGCATAGGTTTAGCGATATAATCATTCGCACCGCCATCAAGCCCGTCAACAATGTCCTTTTCATCGCCGCGCCCTGTAAGCATGATGATTGGGCGTTCATAACCTGATTGTCTGAGATATTGGCAAAATTCAAATCCGTTACCATCAGGCAGTTCAACATCCAGAATTACTAGATCTGGCACCATCTGGGCGGCTTTTTGCTGTGCTTGTGAGATTGTGCCTGCTTCTTCAAGCTGGCCAACCCCATGTGACACTAATTGGTCACGTAATACCTGACGCAGCAATTCATCATCATCGACAACAAGTATGTTACTTTTTGAAAGCTGATCTGATGTCATTCATTCGATTCCGAATTGGGTGTTGCGCAGATTATCCTGTTATTATACTGAAAAAGCTTATAGAAACAACGCGCATGGAGTCTAGTTCTTGCCTGAAATGCGGTATAGTTTATATAAATGGGCTGGTGGGGGCAAATATCGCTAGCCAATCAAGTAAGATATACCAACCCTGAACCCTGAAACTGCCAGATAGAGGCCAGAGAGCGCCTAGATAGAGATAGCGGTGGCAACAATACCTAAGACAGATCATATGGCGCCCTATTTACGCCAGAAAAGAGAACGCATTTTTGCTGAGTTGCGGCGTGGCCATCAAATCATTATCCGTGACCAAAAAGGTCAAGCCGCTATTGTCAGAGCAGCAGAATTTGCTGATTTTGGTAAAACTGTGCCTCAACAAGCTATTTATAGTGGCGAGCTATTATGCCTTACGCCTCAGCATATTGCCTCTTGGGACAGAACATTCCCAGCGCATATTGCCTGTTTTAGCTCACCAGTCAGCATGCTCTCAGAACAGGATATTCTGTCTGTGATTATTGGCCAGAATGAGACTGGTCAGCGCATCGAACATTTACTTGCCGAAAAAAAAGATAGCCTGCCAGATCTTGCCTGCCGCATATTACGAGCATCAAAATTATTGCCAGCGGCATTGATGGCCAGATGTGCTAGCTCAGAACCTGCCTTTATCAATAGGCTTGCAGAAAGCTATGAGCTAACTGTTATCGATTATTACGAAATCGAAGAGCTTACCGCCGTCAGAGAACCACGTCTGATAATTTCAAGCAGAGCGCATCTTCCATTATCAATGGCTGAAGAATCAGAAATTGTGATGTTCAGGGAAGATGGTGGTACAGAAGAACATTTCGCTGTGATAGTAGGCTCGCCAGCGAAGGCAGGCAATAATGATATTCCGCTTGTAAGGCTGCATTCGCAATGTGTTACAGGTGATGTGCTTGGCTCGCTGAAATGTGACTGTGGACAGCAATTACACCATTCAATCCATTTGATGAATGAAGCTGGTTATGGGATTTTGCTATATTTGGAACAGGAAGGCAGAGGTATCGGCCTGCTGAACAAGGTCAGAGCCTATGCGCTACAGGATAAAGGATTTGATACTGTTGATGCTAATCACCGGCTTGGCTTTAGCACAGATGAGCGTATTTTTGCGCCTGCGTCAGCAATGCTGAAAGCGTTGAATTGCCACAAGATTAGCCTGCTTACCAATAATCCTGACAAAATCAGCCAGCTATCCAGCTTTGATATTGAGATTGTCTCGCGGGTTGGGCTAGAAATTGCGCCTAACAGTTTTAACAAAGCCTATCTTGAAACAAAGCGCGATAAAACAGGGCATTTGCTAGATGGTGAGACAAAATAGGGCGTTACCTATAATTTATGATTTCGGCCTATCACCAAATATAGCAGATCCTACCCTAATATGGGTGGCGCCAAACCTGATAGCGGTGTCAAAATCAGCGCTCATTCCCATAGACAGCTTTGCTAAGCCAAGCTGGCTAGCAAGATGGCTTAAAAAACCAAAATGAATAGCAGGATTTTCATCGATTGGCGGAATACACATCAGCCCAATGATCGAAAGCCCTTGGTCATGCTGGCAAAAGGCTGTAAAGTCTGCAAGCTCTGAAGGGCTAATCCCTGCTTTTTGAGGTTCTTCACCCGTATTTACCTGAATAAAACAGTCACATTGTTTGTCTTGGCGAGCCATCTCTTGTGATAGGTGTTTGGCGATTTTCTCTCTATCTACTGTATGGATATAATCAAATAGCTGAACAGCATCTGCTGCCTTATTGGATTGAAGCGGGCCTATCAGATGCAATCTCAACTCTGGAAATAGGGTGCGCCTGTTTGCCCATCTTGTCTGAGCTTCCTGCACTCTATTTTCACCAAATACCCTGAAACCATCTGCCAACGCAGCGTCAATTCTTTCTTCAGGCTGTTGTTTTGAGACAGCGATTAGCTCAATATCCTGAGGCTGTCTATGCGCAGTACGAGCAGCGTCATCAATCTTCTGTAAAATGTTAGCACTCATAATTTAGAACTTTCTTAGGATGAGCAAACGCATAATGTGGTGGGAAAATCTGATGATAGACACTATATCTATCAAATTTCACCTGCCGCCTATGTACCAGAAGCAGATAGGGGCAAGCAAGAGCATAGGCAACAATGTTGCAAAAATATCACAAAACACAAAAATGTCGTTTTAATAACTAATTAAGCATTTGCTATTTCATTGTTTCCTAATATTTTAAGGGCAGTCCATCACGATGATGGTTCTATTAACCTTTTGGGAGACAATAACATGCGTAAGATTCTTCTTGCTACTACAGCTATTGTTGCAATGAGCGCTGGCTCAGCAATGGCTGCTGATATTACAATTTCAGGTTCATTCGAACTTGGTTATAAAAATTCATCACAGAAAGCTGCATATGCTGATACAGCAGCTGTTCAGTACACACAAGGTGCGACTGAAGTTGCAACAGGTTCAGGTAACCGTGCAGCAACAACAGCAACAGACTTCGTCCCAGCTGAAGTTAAGAACGGTACGTCAATGTATGTTCAGACTGACGTAAACATCAATTTCTCATCAACAACAGATTCTGGCCTGACAATGACAATGGGCTATGGCCTTGATGAAAATGGCACGACTGATACTGCGAACACAGATGATATCAACTTCAGCGTCTCAGGTGATTTCGGTGAAATTTACGCAACCGCAGACGGTGATGATTCAGCTGCACGTCGTCTAGACATCGAAGCTGCTTACACAAATGATGAGTCATCAACAAGCCACACAATGGCGTCTTCAGGTGACAATTCAGCCGCTGGTGAGACTTCAGCTGCTACAACAGGCGGTACAATTGTATCATACTTCTTGCCTTCAATGGTTGACGGTCTGTCAGCTGGTATTTCTTACTCAAACGCTG
>CBFHYU010000023.1:0-31522 GCA_965660165.1 Puniceispirillaceae bacterium (SeqCode) | reverse complement strand
CATAGTTAGCGCTACCGTCCAGCCATCATTACCAGCTGAAGATACAGAATTCGCAATTTGAAATTAGAGCCAGGCCGCTGTTCAAACACCACAATTCTTGGGCGTTCTGCGTTTTCGCGTTGAAACTCGATTGTCGTGTTTTCAGGCAGAATTACGCCATTTTCTGCCAATGTCTGAACAGGATTTAGCGAGAATTTTCTGTGAAATTCAGGGTCAATCCAGATGCGCGCAAGCACTTTGCCTAAAATATCAGGCAGGAATTGACGCACATCCTCACGGGTCTGGAATTTATGCTGATTTTCATTAAGGGAATCACGTTTTCCTGCCTGCCTGTCCGAATAAAGCGTGGCAGCTCGTTGCGGCATTGGAATAAGTGAATTGGTTTTTTTCTCGGTCATAACGTAAAATCAATAGTAACTATCACATAATAACATCCCTATCATGAGGGTTTCTGATGATTGCGACAAGCATCTTTTTGCCAAATTATATAAGGCAGCTCAGATAAGACTGGTTTGTGCATGTTTTTTGACAGTTTTTGCACCCCCCTTTGACACAAGATGAAGTATGTCAAAAGATTGGCATGATTATTGCTGTTTCAGGCTTGCGTGCTCGTAACAGAACGGGTGATCCTCGTTAGGAGAATTTAGAGATGATCAATGTAATTCGCTCAGGCATGAATGCATCAATGAAGCATATTGATCAGATTTCCAATAATATAGCGAATGCCCGCACCACAGGCTTCAAACGGTCTATCAACCAGTTTGAAGATGTGTATGCACAAAAAATATCTCTGCTTTCACCGTCTAAAATTGGTATCGGCACGCTGATAGGAGATACCCGTACATCACGCACACAAGGCCCATTGCTAGAAACTGGCCAGACACTTGATCTGGCTATTGAAGGGCAGGGGTTATTTGTTCTGAACAAGCCAAATTCAACAAATGCAGATGATGCCAAATACACACGTGACGGCTCGTTTACGCTGGATGTTGAAGGCTATATTGTTGCGAGTGATGGCCAGCGATTAAAGTCAAGCACAGGTACTGACTTTCGGGTGCCACGTCAGGCGCAAAATGCCGCTGGTGATACCGTATTTCTGAATGAGTTGGTGATTGATGCTTCTGGTAATGTCACTGCCCAGATGAATGACAGGTCGATTGTTAATGTTGGCAGAATTGGCCTTGCGGTATTTGCAGATGAAACACGTCTGAAAGCAGAAGGTAGAAACCTATTTTCGGCAAATCAGGCATCTGGCCCTGCTGAAATTGGCCCTGCCTTTGAAGGTGCCTATGGCAAGGTAATATCTGGTGCGCTGGAATTATCAAATACCGATATGACAAAAGAGCTAACAGACCTGATGCGCGCTCAGCAGGCCTTTTCAGGCACATCACGTCTGATGCAAGCTGAAACAGAAATAACCAAGAAGTTTGCTCAATAGGCTAATATAAGCGCCTACTCTAAAAATAATTAAGCAAAATTTGGATGCTATGATGTCGCGTTATTTTAGCGGCACATGGCTTGATATCTCGGCAATATCAATATGCATATCTTGGTCTAGAAACAAGATACCCTCCATGCTGACGGTAAGGGGTTTCAGCAGACTTAATATCACCGTAGCAGGTCTCGGAGAGGGGCTTGCCATCACATCCACCAGCCTGTCAAAATCATCTTGCCTAAGTGTTGCGTGCGCCTTCATCACCAGCCGTTCAAGCGATATATTCAGCACGCCACATGGCATATCGGGCAAGTTCGCTGAGGGGGTCAGGTTTAGCTGGCAACTTCCGCGTGCAATATTGATAAGCGAGCCTGAAAGATGCAAGGCTAGCCCTGCACGGCCATGACTAAACTCTAATTCAGCTGTATGAACAGATATTTGGATAGCCTGAATATGCTCAAACTGTGTTTTTGTCATGACAAGGCAACCTTTTTGATCGTCCAGATTATCTAGCTTTCAGCCAGAGTGTCACTTTCAGCATTCTGGATAAATTCGCGCAATTTTCCAATAGCTGATTTTTTGATTTGTGAAACACGGCCAGTGGATATTTCCATCACCTCGCCAATTTCAAACACGTTTAATTCTTCCACATAATAAAGCTGGATCACCAGCGCTTCTTTTTCTGGCAATGTGCGCAAGGCTGTTTTCAGCACGTCTTGCAATTCAGCTTCATTCACATCTTCTTCAGGGGTGTTTTCAGCTGAGGCAAACCAGATAGAAAACTGATCATAGATTGAATCAATAGATTGGTGAATATTAGCCTGAAATGCTGCTTCCCAGCCCATTAGTTCATCTTCGGTCATATCCATTTTGCTAGCAATATCTTCGCGGCTAGGCGGTCTTAAATATTCTTTTTGTAACTGTTCAACCACCTCATTATAGCGCTTTTTCACCTGAATAGTGGTGCGGCATAGATTAGAGCTTTTGCGCAAATGGTCGATAATCGCGCCTCTTATCCTGATGCTGGCATAGGAGGCAAAATTAGCACCATCTTGCGGTGTGTATTTTTGTGCCGCCATAATCAGGCCAGTAAAACCAATCTGAACAAGGTCTTCAATTTCAGTGATATGGCGCGCGCGCCCATGAATTTGCCATGCGATTTTACGGACGAGTTCTGAATGGCTACTTATCAGCTCATTCACATCTTGTTGCGCATCTGCATAAGAATGTTTTGTCATAGCCATTATCCTTTATCCTTCGCAAAGAAGGTGATGCCATCATGTGAATTATGAGGCAGAGACGGGATTTTTTTTGCCAAATCCATGAATAATTTGGTTTCTGGAGCTGACGGCATACCAATCGTTATCGGTTTGCGCTTTACAATTGATCTGCGGATAGCATTTGATTGGGGGATCATGCCTGCATAAGTCAGCTTAACATCTAAAAAGCGGTTGCAGATTTCAGAAAATTTCTTGAAATTCTGTTGAGCTGAGCTTGCGCTATTGGCCATATTTACAAGCACACTAAATTGAGTTAGCCCCTTTTCAATATGTGCTGCTTTGATTAACGCATAGGCATCTAAAAAGCTTGTTGGCTCAGCCACCAATACAATGATCGGAACTGCGGTAGCGGCGGCAAAAAACAGGGTTGAATCAGACGCGCCTGCTGGTGTGTCAACAATCAGATAATCAATTTGGTTTTCCAAAGAGGATAGAGACTGAAGCATGCGATAGCGCGTTTCATTATTCAAATTCAGCAACTCAAGCAGACCAGAGCCACCTGCAATAAATTTAAGATTTTGCGGGGCATCTGTCAGAATATCCTCAAGCTTTGCCTCTCCTTTTAAGAAGCTAGCCGCAGAATGACGCGGATTTGTACCAAGCAGAATATGTGCATTGGCCATACCGAAATCAGTATCAAACAACACAACTTTCTTGCCTAGCTTGCATAGCGCAAGAGACAGATTGACAGCGCAGTTCGTTTTCCCCACGCCGCCTTTGCCACTTGCAATCGATATTGATACCGTCATCGTTATACCCCTTTCTCATGTTCTACGTTCAGACGCAAAGCAGATGAGAAATTCTCAGTTAGATACTGGCTGATTATGTTGGCAGACGCAAATGCTAGCGCACCTACCACAGACCTAGTGCCTGATAGTAAGGCAATAGAGGCGTGCTGTTCAGCCAGCGCAGAAAATTCCGCAGGTGTTGTCTCGCATTCATCTAGTTTTGTAAGCGCAATCAGCGGGTCTATTTGTTTATAGGCTGATAGGCTCTGTGTAATCAGGCTGGCAGACGAGCCGCCCTGAAGTGACATAATAGTTTGCACATCTGACGTACCAAGATAGTCATAGAGCTGTTCCAGATAGTTTAGAGATTGCTCAACGGACAAGGTAACATCCACTACCATAATGTCAAAATCTGTCATCTTGTCGAACTGATTGACGGGAACATCATGGGTTAGATGGCAAAAAGGTAAATTTAGCAATCTGGCATAGCTTTTCAGTTTATTGTCAGTTTCAGCAGATGATGACGCAAGATGGGCAAGCGCTACAACTCGTCCTGAATGTTCATCTTTTAAGTTAGTGGCTAGCTTGGCTGCTAATGTAGTGCGCCCTGAACCGCTAGGCCCAACGATAAAATAGATACGTTTTTTCATCAGGCTCGCTGAGCTTTGAATCGCTAATTGCTGGCCTAAATGACTCAGAAACGAGCTTACCCCTGCCTCATAGCCAAGACCAGCAAAGCTGGCATGCAGGTTGGTAATAACCTGTTCTGAAAAGCCTGAACGACGTAATTGCATAGGTGTGCTGTCGCCTAGCTCAGGATTTACTCCCTCATAGGGGGTAAGGGTCATCGCAGATAGTCGGTTTTCGATATGTTCTAGCTTTTCTGCCAGAAGGCCTAATGCCGAAACAAGATGCGTCTGCATAGTATCTTTTGTAGCAGAGCCAGAGGCGCTGGCATCGCGCCCATGCGGTTGCTGAGAGGCTTGCTTAGATATTTTGGGCGATGTGACATTAGGCGCTATCTGAGAGGCTAGCTGAGGTGCAGATAAATCAATTTTTGGCTTTGCCAGCTCTTGACCAAGCTTATCTGCAAATAATCTGTCAAAATCCGAAATCGCAGATTGAGGGGCTGTTTGTGCTGGTTTTGCAGGGATATCATTTGATGCCTGCATAATGACCTTGCCATTCTTTTTTGTCGTTGACAGGATCATCGCATCTTCGCCTAGCTTGAGCGCGATTTCCTCCATAGCGGCAGATGTATCGCTTGCCTGTACGGTAATGGTTGCCATTATTTGCCTCCTTCGGCTGTGCTAGTATATGCGAAAACCCTGTTCATGTTTCTAGCTTTCCTGTGTCTCAATATCACCAGATATGGTTGCCACCACATTGATTTTGCGGGTGTCAGGCAGTTCGGTGAATCCCAGAATGACCATATCGTCAATATGATGTCTGATAAGAGAAGATAGCGGCTTGCGGATAGCAGGCGATACTACAAGCACAGCCTGTTTGCCTTCGGCAGATGTTTTCTCAGATGCCGCATTGATAGATTTGATCATCTTCTCTGTAAGCACATTATCAAGCATCAACCCTGCTTCGCCTGACTGGCGCGCCATTGAAATCAGCATATGCTCTAATTCTGAGCTTAGGGTGATTACAGGCAATGCCTGACTAAGCGGGGCAATCTGCTGTATCAGCAGGCCAGACAGGCCAGGCCGCAAGGCTTCTGCTGAATCTGATACGGTCAAATTCTTGCCAGCAAGGTTGGCTAATGTTTCTAAAATTCTGCGCAAATCACTTATCGGCATACGTTCAGATAGCAATTCACGCAAAATGCCAGTAAGCGAATGAAGCGGCACTAGCTTTGGTACAACAGATTGCACAAGGCTAGGGGCTGACTGAGACAGATTATCCAGCAATAGCTGAACATCATCTTGCCCCAGAAGCTCGCCTGCATATTTATTCATCAGATGGCTCACATGGGTAGTAAGCACAGTTTCAGGCTCTACCACCACATAGCTATTTGCTTCTGCTTCTGGCTGTTTATGGCTTTCAATCCAGATGGCATCAATCCCGAATGTTGGTTCTTTGACATCAATACCCTGTAATTTTAGGCTTGAGCTATCACCCGGAATAGCTAGTTTTCTATCTGGATAGACCTTATCTTCGCCAACGATTGTCTGGCCAATACGGATACGATACTGATTAGCATCAAGGCTCATATCATCACGGACACGTACAGCAGGAATAATAAAGCCCAAATTTCGCGAAAGCTGTTTTCTGACCCCTGTGATCCGATTGATAAGCGGGCCACCTGTCTGCTCGTCAACCATCTCAATTAAGCCATAGCCAAGCTGGATAGATACAGCAGAATTATCGGTAATATCAGCTAGCTCAATTTTATCTGGCGCGTCATTTGTTTGACCATCTGCTTGACCAGCAGCTGCTGGCTGGCCTTGTGCGGCGGGGCCTGCAAGCGCATTGCGTGCCATATCATTCTGATCTGGTTCTGCAGATTCCTGTTTTTTGATATAATAGGCGAGCGCCCCTGATATTACCCCTGCGGTCAAGAACATCAGATTAGGCATGCCTGGAATAAAGCCTAATAACAGCAATACGCCTGTAACAGGAAGCCATGCTCTGAACATGCCAACCTGCTCGCCAATATGGGCAGCCATGTCCTGAGTGGTTGATACGCGGGTTACGATAATCGCTGTTGCAATCGCTAATAATAGTGAAGGAATTTGTGCTACCAGACCATCACCGATAGATAGCAAAATATAAGAAGAGGCAGCATCTTCAACGCTTAAATCATGCTGGGCAATGCCGATAATCAGACCGCCAATAATATTGATAGATAGAATAAGAATACCTGCAATCGCATCACCTTTCACAAATTTTGAGGCACCATCCATAGCGCCATAAAAATCTGCTTCTTGGGTAATTTCTTCGCGCTTTGAACGTGCTTCATCATTGGTAAGCACACCTGCATTCAAATCCGCATCAATCGCCATTTGCTTGCCAGGCATCGCATCAAGGGTAAATCTGGCAGATACTTCTGATACTCTGCCTGCCCCTTTGGTAATCACCACAAGATTGATAATCACTAAGATAATAAATACGAAAATACCAACGGCATAATTGCCAGCAATCACAAAATCACCAAATGCCTGAATAACCTCACCAGCCGCATCTGGCCCTGTATGCCCTTCACCTAGAATAATTCTGGTAGAGGCAACGTTAAGCCCTAAGCGCAATACAGTTGCAATCAATAGCAAGGCTGGAAAGCTAGAAAATTCAAGCGGTCTGTGCGTATGCAATGCCACCATCAAAATCAGCAAAGACAATAAAATATTAGTAACAAAAAATGTATCAAGTAAATAGACAGGTAGAGGCAACACCATCATGGCAATCAGCACAAGAATACCAGCTGGCAAGGTAAAGCCATTCAGCACATCTTTCACACTATCAATACCAAGTCGGCGCAGTGTCATTTCCATGACAATGTCTCCTTGTCAAAAATCAGACATACTCGCATCTCAGCGCTGAAATCTATCATGTCAAAATATCCGTTTTTCATGTTTAACTATCTGATTTATATGCTTTTACTATCTTGGTTATCACTCTGAGTTGATCTCACACATGGCAACGCCACCCTTAGGGAAAGGCAAAAGCCATGCCAAACCCTGAATAATAGGATGAAATTTAGCGTTGCTCGTGCAGCCTAAGGCGCGCCCAGCCTTGCTATATATAGGCAAAGAATTAGTAACAAGCTGGCAAAATGGCCAATCGCCAACTCTGGCATGTTTCATGCATGACAGCGATGGGATAGTCGGCCTAATTGTTTGCTAAGGGGCTAGCACTATCATCTCGAATAATTGATATGTAACTGCTTAGTGGAGAGTATAAATGGCAGCTGCGAGCACAAGATTTCTAGTGATGGGCATCAGCATCAGCATGTTAAGCGCATGTGGGCACATGGCTCAAAATATGTCACATATGAACCAGCCAGCACAGCAGATGGAGATGGTAGAAGCATCACAGACTCAGTCTGTAGTCACCTTAAAAGATGTTCTAGATGCAGATGCAAGTGAAATTCCGACCTTAACAGCTGTTGGTTATGCTGTTACCTCATCTCAGCCTGGCAGGTCTGAAGCTCAGAAGCGTCTGATGGCTATTCGATCAGCCCGAATGGCGGCGATGCGTGATCTGGCTGAACAGATACATGGTCTGGACGTAGATTCTAATACCACTGTAGTTGATTTAATTGTCCAGAATGACACATTTCGCGGCGTAGTCTCAGGGACAATTCGTGGCGCTAGAACAGTACGTATTAACCCAACTGGCTCAGACACATATGAAGTCGTGCTTGAGATTGATCGCGAGATGATAAGCTACCTGCTTGAAACAGCCAGACAGATTGTATAACGCCTGACTAGCCTGCCCGCACCTAGCCATAACAGCCAGATAAGAAGGGACAAAATTATGATTAGATATAGTCTTATCATCGCTATGTCAGTCTTAGGCATGATGCTACCTGTTGTTGGTGGTGCAGAAATATTTGCTGTCCAGAATGCCGCCCAAACCGAGCTTGCAGAAGAAGCAGGGCTAACCATCATTCGCGCAACGGGACGCGCTGTGTTGATGGATGAAGAGACCGTAGAAGAAGCCCGCGCTCTTGCGCTTGAAGATGCGCTATATTATGCAGCGCTTCAGGGGGGTGCAAAAATTGATGGTTATAGCGCTGTTGACAGGCTGACTCATCTTTCAGAACAAATTGTGGTACGCCCATCTTCTGATGTGCTTGATTATCGGATCGTTAGCGAAATTCAAGATGACACGCATTATGAAATCGTGGTCGAGGCCGTTATTGGCAATGTTGAAACAACAGGCTGTCAAAATCGCCCTCTTAGCCATATCACCCTGTTCAAACCGCATTACAAGCTAGAGTCAGATGTCCCAAACTGGATGTCACAGGCACCTGCCTTTGTAACCCGTAAACTGGCGGTATCTTTATCAAATAAGCGACAGCTTCGTGTCCATGATGCACGTCATACGGCAATTCAGGATGTTCAATATGGTGACAGAAACCTATATGATTACCGCAGTCTGACAACTGGTAGAATTGCCCTCAAAGAAGGTGATATCGGGCTTGTAACCTCCATCTATCTTGATATGGATAGCGCACGAAAGATGTTATCAAAAACAAATTATGTTGAGCTTCATATTAAGACAGATTTTGTCACTTTAAGCGGAATGATGGCTGAAAATTCAATTACAGATAATTTTAGAATTAGATTATCTGAACAGCATCTATTGCGAAGCGTATCTGTGCTTGGGGCAGAAAAGCGTGAAGTGATTGCCCGTCTGCTATCTGAAGCTGCGGATATTCATGCGGCAAAACTGACCGAAACATTACTATGTATGCCGCTACGTGACAAGCTGACCTTAAATAACAAATCGCTGATGGTAAATGTTGGCGCAATGCAGGGCGTAAGCAAAAACCACCTTGCAGTCGCCAAAGGGCTAGATAATCCCATGACTTTTTTGCGAGTAGTCTCAGCACAGAACAGAAAAGCTGAATTGACGCCGCTTGATAGTAGCGTTGATATTACTAAATTAGATGGTATTGAAGTGACATTTCTGGAGTTTGATCAATGAGCATCTCATCACTAAAGAAACGTTGCTATACAGCATATATTATGGCGGCAATGGTGGCGGCCAGCTATGGGCTTGGCGGGACAGTATTTGCAGCAGAACCTATTGTAATTTTGGAATATAACCGCACAACAAACTCATCATCTGGCTATGAAGGCAGCCATCCCTTCCGAATGGATGCGAATTATTCAGTGCGCCATAAAGTCCAGCCTAATGAGACATTAAGCCATATTTTAGCGAATTATTATGGTGGAAGCGGGCTCGATTTTAGCTTTGTTCAAATGGCCATAATCAAGAAAAATAAATCAGCCTTTGTGCGTCAAAACCCCAATTATATGTTTGCGGATGTGAATTTGCACCTGCCGTCAGTTAATGAAATCAGATCGATGATCACAAAATCAGCCGCATCTGAAGCATCAGTCACACCAGCCCATGAGCCACATCATGAAATCTATTTCTTCGGCGGTTAGCATTGCAATTCTTATAGTGGGTTTTGGGCTGTCTGCATCATCAGCCCGCGCAGAGCTATCTCAGCGTATTTCTGGCGCCCAGATTATTGAACAACTGTCAGCATTTCTGGCCGCACAACAGCTTGATGGCTCTCCTGCGCTTGATAAGGATAGACAATTCAGAGCCTGTAGTAAGCCGCTTGCATTTGCGCCTCTATTTGGCAGTTTCAAAACCATTGAGGTGAGCTGTCCAGATGCAGATGGCTGGAAAATTGCGGTACGCTCACAAACCACGCAAGATGCCATAAAACGTCCAAAACAGGTTGCAAAACCGAAGCCAGCTAAACAGCCGGCGCTATCTCGCACACCTACACAACAGATAGTGGTGATGCGCAGAAGTATTAGCAGGGGCAGTATTATATCGGCTGAAGATGTTACAATCAGCCAGATGAATTCAGCCATAGCAGGCGGTTATTTTACCTCGATAGAGGATGTTGTCGGGCGGGTAGCAAAAAGACGGCTGAATATTGGTAAAGCTGTTATCTCTAGCCAGCTTGAACATGATTGGCTTATCAAAGAAGGTCAGCCAGTTATTCTGTCAGCAGAAATTGGCGCAGTCTCGGTTCAGAGTAATGGCATCGCATTAGAAGATGCACAACAGGGGCAAATGGCACGATTTTTGAATGTAAGGTCAAACAAAGAAGTCTTTGGGCGTGTGAAATCTGAAAAAAAAATCATCATTCGTGCTAACATATATTAAAACCCTGTCGTTATACAGGTTTATAGGAGGTAAACATGGTTGATAGTGTGAAAAGCGCAATCAGTCGGATCGAGACAGCAAAAACACAGAAAGCAGGTACGCCAGCTTCTGCAAAGGCAAGATCTGCGCAAACCGCAGCCCCTGCCGCGCAGGATACAGTGCAGCTGAAATCTGCTGAAATCGCCGCATCTGCCAAAGAAATGGCATCTGTTGCGCCTGTGAATATGGAAAATGTGAATCGGATAAAAGCCGCGATTAAAGAAGGCAAATATCCTATTGATATCGACAGGATATCTGATGCGCTGATGGACGCATATAGGGAGTTGAAGTCATAAATCACTTAACATGCTAGGATAAACCACAGCAAATTACGGTGAATAGAGCTTATGACCATAATGACTCCCATGAATGATTTTTTGACGGTTGCTGAAAAACAAGTCAGTGACCTGTTTTCGCATGCAGGAAACGCACAGGCATTTCTGACGCATTGTCAGGCATTTGATAAATTTATTTCAGACTCATCTCACTATTTCACAGCCCCGAACCCGCTACCTTATAACGAGCTAAAACGGCTAACCGCCTTACAACGCAAATTGGCCATGATTGAGCTGGTAGCAAAAACAAATGCAGGGCTTGTTACAGATATGCCAGATTATGTGGATCAGTCGATAAGCGGCTTACGCTAGCGGCCTGCCAAGCTCAACCTGCTCAAGGCTGTTTCTTTGATTTAGGGATAAATAACAGCTAGCAGCATTAGTATCAGGCTTTTATCTGGAATAGTTGGGTATTTTCAGCTAGATTCAAATTAAGATAATATCACATTGGTTACTGGGCTTACTACGCATGTCTGCAGGTGCATTTTTTTCAAATTTCGGGTTTGCAATCGTCATTTTCATCTTGCTATTAGGGGTGATTTTCCTGCTAAACCAGTTTCAGAAAAAAAGCCTGAATATCCTATCTAGATTATCTGCGACCTATAATGAGATTGAAATTTTGCTAGTGCGGATGACCAATTCGCTTGATGCGGTCAATGCTAAAATTGCAGAATTAGACGCCAAGCAGGCGCAAATCACCAAGACACTTGAAAAACAGTCACGCCAGATAAGCGAAATAGCAGATGGCTTTACCGAAACAGGCCAGATGACAAAAGCGATTGATCTGGCGCGTGGCGGGGCAACTATTCAAGATATTATGCTTGCCACCAAACTGCCTGAAGAAGAAGCAGAAGCGATTGTCAAATTTCATGGGGATAATGGCTGATTATTTGCCAATAAGGGTTACAAAGTGAACACGCTAACAGAGCAATTCAAGCGATAATAGCGATTCCTATCAGCAAGCATAATAATGCCAGTTTTTCTATTGACTGTGAGCTCGATTGTCTCATAGCTGATACTGGCCTGCTCATCGGAAATGGCGGTAATCTGGCCTGAAGTATCTTTTCCGCCAGCGATGATTTTTACATCTGCGCCTGTTTTAGCATGTCTGATAATAAGCTCATTAAGGCCAGCCCTATTGGGGGTGCAGCTATATTTTTCGTGCCTAAACCTCTCAAGGCTAATACAGGCTGATAGCATCATGGTTGCGACAGACAGCGTTAATGCTGTTGGCACAATCCGTGTTATCAATGGGCTTGGCAAACGCATCTCTAATCCTCGCGCTTCTGGCTATCATCAGCCTGATTATCGTCTGGCATATCCTCGCTAGCCTGCTTTTCTGTTTCAGCCTCAGCGATAGCGCCCTCAGCATCCTGTGTGTCGCCTGCAGCATCTTCAGCCTCAGCGCTGGGTGCAATGCCTGCGCCTGTATCACCTGAAATATATTCCTCAGATGGCTCTGTAGCAGGCTGGTCTGATGGTAAAGGCTGATCGTCTGATGCCTCAGTTGCTTCGGATGCGCCTTCTACCTCTTCTGCACTTGCTGTGTCTGCTACCTCTGTTGTTTCTTCTGGTGCGTCTTCAGTGTTTTGGTGTGTTTGGTCTTCTGATGGCTGAATGATATTTCCATCTTCATCTTTAACAATATATATCGCTTTACCGTTGGCGATCATTCTTTCAGCATCTTCATCATTTACCATAATCGTGATGCCAGCTGGAATCCGAACGCCATTTATCTCGCCCGCTTCAATTGTCTTCACTTCTTTCATATTAGCATTCATGGCGGCATCTGGGCTATCTTGTTCAGCCTGTTCTGTGCCTGCTGGCGCGTTTTGCTGATTTAATAGGCTTCTAGGCGTTGGAACGCCCATAGGCTCAACCGAAGGATCGCGATTATATTCTTTTATATGCTGAACACGATTGCGCAAAATATAGATACGCGCTGCCAGTAATCCAAGACGGCGATCTTCATCTTTTTCGACATTTAGCGCAGATGTCAAAAATGTCGTGAGCTCATCTAGCGATTTATCGATAAAGCGTTCAATGACCTTGTCTCTGATTTTTATGGTTTCGGCAGAAAGTGTTGTTGCCGAGCCAGGACCAGCACCGTGACTGATAGATGATGAACTCATTTAGATGCTCCTTATCTTCATTTTGGCATCTTTATTGCAAAATCTACACCAGATTGATCAGTTTTTAGCCGAAAAAACACACTTTTTAGGGCTTTTTATGGATGGGATATCATGAGCAAGATTGGTAATTATCTTGAATTTCATGCACAGGCATTACAATTACGCTCGCGCCGAAACGAAATTCTGGCGTCTAATATTGCTAATGCTGCAACGCCTCATTTCAAAGCGCGTGATCTGAATTTTGAGCAGGAAATACAGCGTCATGTAAAGCAAGGGCCACTTCAAACCACAAGTGACAGGCATTTTCCGACCAATATTCACCCCTTAAGAGAACAAATAAAATATCGCCAGCCTATTAACCCATCACTTGATGGCAATACGGTTGAGCTGAATGTTGAGCAAATGGAATTTTCTGAAAATGTGGTCAGATACCAGACCACTTTGGAATTCCTAAATAAACGGATTAGCGGGCTTATGTCTGCGATTAAAGGCGAGTAGATAAAAGATAGCATCATGGCAGAAATAAAGAATATTTTTGATATTGCTGGCCGGTCTATGGCCGCCCAGATGATCAGGCTAAATACAGTAGCGTCAAACCTTGCGAATGCAGGTGCCGTAACAGGTGATGAAAAAAGCGCATATAAGGCGCTTAAACCTGTTTTTGAAACAAAATTTGCAGATGAGTTGAAGCGCACAGGGGTTGCCACTGTGGATGCAACGCATGTCAAACAAGTCAACAGAGAGCCAGAGCGTATCTATATGCCGCACCATCCAGAATCAGATAAAGATGGTTATGTGTTCCGTGCAGCAGTTGATGAAAATGAAGAAATGGTCGAGATGCTCGAAGCCTCTCGCCAATATCAGAATAATGTTGAAGTCGTATCTACTTTGCGCAGTTTGATGATGCGCACAATTTCGATGGGTAAATAAGGCATCCTCGCCTTAACCACCCAATAATAAGGAGAGCCGTATGAGTTCGGTCGATAATAATCAGTCATTAAATGCCATTATGCAGAAGATTGGCATCAATCCGGCTGAAGAGAAAAAACGTGCAAATGGTGACCAGCTAGGGCAGGAAGATTTCCTGAAGCTGATGACGACCCAATTGCAAAATCAAGACCCTTTTGCGCCTATGGAAAATGCCGAATTTATCGCGCAGATGGCACAATTTTCGACCGTAACAGGCATTACCGATATGGGGCAGACGCTAAAAAATATGAGCAGTCAGCTATCTGAATTTCGGATTGCAACAGCGACCAACATGCTTGGTAATTCTGTGCTTGTACCTGGTAATACTGCCTATCCAGATGCAGATGGCTCGGTGCATGGGGTGGTTGATCTGCCTAGTGCATCAGGGGCAACGAATATCGTATTTTCATCGCCAAATGGTGATATTTTGCATGTTGAAGAAATGGGCGCATTGCCGTCTGGCCTATCTGGATTTGCATGGGAAGATATTCCACAAGATGTGTTGGCCTCGCATGATTATATCAAAGTTGAAGCCTTTGCAGATCATGGTAAAGGCCTAGAAGGGGCATCATCATCTGTCTTTAACGAGGTTCTGGCCGCATCAGCAGATAGTGCAGATGGCGTAATGCTTGATGTTAAGGGGTATGGAGATATTAGCGCAAATGAAGTTGTGCGTTTCAGAAAAGGTTCTGGCACATAGTTTGCTCTAATCAGACCTGATGGTCTGATCTCTCAATACCCATCTAGCTGTTAAACTTATTCTTTTTTTGAGGTACATTCATGTCATTCTATACCGCTCTTACCGGATTGAACGGTTCCCAAGCTGACATTTCTGCAACATCCAACAATATTGCGAACGTTGGTACAACAGGCTTTAAGCGAAGTGTTGCAGAATTTGGTGATATTTTTGCTACATCGCCATTGCAGAATTCTTCCTCATCGATTGGTTCTGGTACCATTTTGAAAGGGATTAAACAGCAATTTACACAAGGTAACATTGCCTCGTCACTAAATGCGCTTGATCTTGCGATTTCAGGGCAGGGCTTTTTCGCGCTGAAGCCCTCTTTGACCTCAGCCCAGACTGTGTATACCCGAAACGGCTCACTAAATGTGGATAATGACCGTTATGTTGTTGATTCAGCAGGCCAGTATCTATTGACATATCCAGTGAACGCTGACGGCTCGGTGACAGCCAAAGACCTTGCTAGTGCTGTGCCTCTTCAATTGCCTGTGACCTCTGGTGACCCGCGCGCGACATCTAATATTTCGCTTGGTGTGAACGTGCCTGCGGCGGCTGATGTGGTGCCAGCACGAGCAGAATTTGAAGCAGGCTATTCCTTCAATCCTGAAGACCCAAACACATTTTCAAATTCAACTTCTATCACGATATTTGATGATTTGGGTAACCCGACTATTGCGACTATGTATTTTATCAAAACACAAGCAGCAACAGCAGATGACCCAACAAACAAATATGATACCAGACTGGTGATCAATGATACGGTTATTAACCCTGATTTGGTGAGTGCGGTGAATGATAGTGGTAGCCAGATTTTTGTCGACAGATTTGGTGCGCAAACAACAGAAGTGCCAGATGACACCTATTTCCTAGAAGGTAAAGGCTCAAAGCTATATAAGCTAGATGATTTGCAACAATTACTGCCATCTGAGCCAGCAAAACTGACAGGCGAGCAAACAGAATTTGATTTCGGTGAAGAAGGTGACAGACTTGTTGAAATTGTTACAGACCCTGTCCAATTTAATGCTACCCGTGAGAGTGGTGATGGCAATAGCCGTGTTTATTGGGGCAAAAATTTTCTGACTGTAAATGTCGATAATGGTGACCAGCCTGTCAATATTGACCTGCATCCTGGTAAATATAATGCTGAACAGCTAGCCGCAGAAGTCGAACGTGCGATAAATGCTGCCTATGGTGATGATTCTAAAATTCAGATTGTGCAGAATGTGGATGATATGTTGAATATCAACCTGTTCAAACTCAATCAGGATGGCTCATCTTCTGGGCTGGCATCTCCTATTTCAGTTGATTTGCTTGAATCATCTTATGTGTCTGACGTTGAACAGATTACTCTGACAGGCGCATCTCCTGATTTTACTCAGAAACAGTTCCTTGCCCATGTGCAGGCGCGAATAAATGACTCGCTCAATGATTATGCCGTCAGCAGGTCTGACGATTCTATCAATAATGCTACCTCTCTTGGGGTTAGTACCAGCCTATTTGCCAGAACAGTAGGCGGCTCAATGAACACAATTCTGGACAGAACACAAATTCTTACCTTTGAGCATCGCACATTTTCAGATGGCAATAGTGATGATTTGGTTGATGCAGATGATGTCACAGATGCCAATATGACAACCAGCGAAAAGCATATGGTCTATTCTTATTATGGCAAACGTCCATCGCTTAGCGTGTATGATAATAAGACTGCGGTGATCAATTCGCCAAATACCAACACGGTTGTGTATAACGCCACAGAAAATACGATGCGTATCTTTTTTGCATCTGATCCAACAAATATCTCGCAAAATGACAAGGTTCGTATTGCAGGTGATTTTGATGCTACAGAAGCAAATGCTGACATTATCAATGGTCGTGAATTTACCGTAAATAATAAAGTATCTACAGCATCACCACCATATATAGAAATCAATACAACTGGCCTAAACTTCCCAGATGATGGGTTTGTAATGACAGAAACAGATTTATTTGTATTGTCAGATGAATCTGAAAATGTTGAAGCCTTTTTCGAAGGTGCGACAGATGTATATGAAGGTGCAGACGTTAATTTTAACAGTAAGAAAATTGTTCTGCGCGAAAAGGGTGATGCGGTCAAACATGGCTATACAGATGCTGATGTGCTGAAAAGAAATGGCGGGGTAAGCTCATCTGCGCTGATCTCTGGCGGGTTTGGTACAAGCGTAACAGCCTTTACAAGTGGTAATACTGGTCATACAGCCTCTACAACTATCACAGTGGCTGCAGCTGATATTTCTGTAGTACCAGCTGGCGGACAAAATATGACAGCCTCTATAGCTACTGATGGAAGTGGCAACATCACAGGCATCACGCTTTCAGGCGGGGTAAATTATAAGGCAGGCCAGACCATCACCATTGATGCGACGTCTATTGCAGATCTAAACTCCAATGTGGTGTTTGATCTGCCAGCCTCTCAGCCACTTAGCCAGACAATCAATGTCACAGCCGCACAGATCACAACTACCTCAACTGATGGTACAGGCATGACCGCGACAGTGGTAACAGATGCGTCTGGTGCGCCTACCATCACATTATCAGGTGGAAGCGGCTATGTGGTGGGCGACAGGATTACGCTTGGCACAGCAGGCGCACTTACCACACCTATCGAGATTGAAATCACTGGCACTGAAAATGATGGTATTTTCAATATCAAAGGTGCAGAGTTTAATATTGACCGGCCTGTTAATACAATAGCGACTGATTCAATGTCTATGCTTGGCATATCATCAGGGGCTGTTGAAAAATTCTCAGTTATCTCTGGCGGTGTTCAGCCTGTTGGTACGACTGTTACTGGTCAGACTTATCTGGTAAATGGTGCAGCATCTACTACGGTTTCAGCTAGTGTTGCTGTTGATACTGAGGGTGTTGTTACAGTCAGTAATGTGACAGGCGATCTGAAGGTTGGTGACACATTGACTATTGTTGGTGGCGGTTTGTCCTCAAATGTAGAGATTACAGTTACACGGCTAAATGATACGACATCAACCACAACAGACTGGGTTGACGAGAAAAACCCGCCAATTAAGGTAAAGTATGACGCTGTGAATCAGCGGCTTGAATATACGGTTGAGCGTAATATTCTAGGTACAGGTACAGATTCAAACTTTAATTCCTTCTCAATTTATGGCTCGGATGCAGCAGAAGATACCAATAATCTAGGTATCCCTAGCAGAGGGGATGCAGAAGAGGTGCTGATTAGAGGTGGTGAAGTGCTATCTATGGAATCATTTGTTGCTGATGGTGAAGAAATTCAGCTGAATGATAAACGTTATGGTATCCATGTAAATTATAATTCAGATACACGCTCATTCACTTTTGCCAGTGGTACAACGGGTGAAGCGATTGATGCAAATGGTGCGCTTGGCGTATCAGCAGACCAGTCTGCTTCATCTATCGCAGTCGGCAGATATAATCTGTCTACAGTTGATGGGTCTGTGATTGATGCTACTGATTATTTTTCAGGGGATAATCACTTGCTGGCAGTTGGCACAAGCAAGTCAGATGTCACGATTGATGAGCCAAAAGGGCTGGCATCAACACCTGCGATTGCAACAGGTGCTAATGCACGTGAAGATTTGACAGAAGTATTCCGCCTGTCATCTACAGATGGCGAAAATATTTTCAATGTATCTGTTAATGGCATTAACGGGGTGATTGAGGTGCCATCAGGCTTTTATGTTGGAACCACGTTGGCTGAAGCGCTGGAAAAGCGGATTAACCAGATTTCAGATGCAGAAACAGGCCAGACTGTTGGCGGTGTAACAGTACGCTATTCATCAGAGGCAAATAACTTTGTCTTTGAAACAGGTACAACAGGTGACGCCTCAACTATCAAGGTAAAAGGGGCTTCTCGCTTAGGTCTTGACGATGTGCCACTTGGTGTGGGGTCAGTGCCAAAAGTCTATAATCTGGTTCAGGCAACAAATGAAAATGGCGAATTGCTATATGTTGATGCTGATGGCAATCAGACAACAACGCCGCCAGATGATATGGTAGATAATTATTATCCGCTATATATTGATGAAGGTGAGCTAACGTTTGATAAAACAGGTAAGCTGGTATCACCTAAGAATAAGGTGCATTATGAAAGCCAGTCAGGCGGTGTATCGGTTGACCTGAATATTGATTTCAGTGAATCAACCCAGTTCGCCCAGCCATTCTCTGTGCTGTCAGTTGAACAGGATGGTTTTACCTCTGGTCGTCTTGATGGTCTTGAAATTGATGCGTCTGGTACGGTACGTGCGAACTACACAAACGGTCAGAATGACCCGCTAGGTAAGATTGTGCTGGCCAATTTTAACAACCAAAATGGTTTGAAACAAATTGGTAACGCAACCTATGTGGCAACCGCTGTTTCAGGTGATGCGCAGGTTGGTGAGGCTGGCGCAGAAGGCTTTGGTAATATTCTATCAGGCTCGCTGGAACGCTCAAATGTGGATATTACAGAAGAGCTGGTTAATCTGATTACAGCTCAGCGAAACTTCCAAGCTTCTGCAAAAGCGATTGAAACAACAACAACCCTAACCCAGACAATCATTCAGATTAGAGGGTAATAGCAGGGCGTAATATGCCCAGCATCTTGATAAGGACAGAGCCACAATGGATAGGATGATACATCTTTCGCTGAACTCGCTTGATATTGCATTACGCAAACAGGCGGTGAGTGCGCAGAACCTGTCAAATATGCATGTCACAGGATATCGTGCAGATGTCTATGAGAATTTTGGCTCACTATATTTGGATGCTGAAAATCAGCTTAATTCACGTGCATTTGCTGTCACTTCTGGCAGCGGCGCATTTGATATTCAGCAGGGACGCATGCGCTCAACCCAGCAAGCTACAGATATGGCGATTGATGGGCCTGGATTTTTTGTCACCCAGAAAGAGGGTCTTGAGCCATCCTTGACCAGACGTGGTGATATGTCTGTATCAATGGAAGGAATTTTGGTGAATGGGTCTGGCGATCCTATATTGAGCGAGACCTTACAGACTATTCAGGTACCGCCTTTCAGAGAATTGATTTTGGCAGAAGATGGGAAATTATTGATTGAACCTATCAATGGCGAGCCAGGCATAACACAACTTATTGGCTCATTAGGTCTGGTATCTGGTGAAAATTTAGAATTGCGCAAGGGGCTTGATGGCGAAATTCGTCCGGCTGATGGCGCGCCGATTGTTACTGATCAAAATGTTAATGTAAAACAGGGCTATATTGAAGAAAGTAACGTTTCTGTTATTGACGAGCTGGTGGCCTCAATGGGCTATCAACGAAGCTATGAGATGAATATGAAGCTGATTAAAATGGCGTCTGATCTTGATCAGCAAACTAGCTCATTATTGCGCATGCCACAAAATTAAAGCGCCTATCTGCTAGCCATATGGCTGGCGTGTCAACTCTTTGACATCTTCTGAATACACAATATATGGCACGAGGATTGCATCATATCCTCAGTGTCATTTTTTCGTTCGATCAGGAGATAGCGCAAATGTCGACTTATGCGATGCATGTTGCGAAAACAGGCCTTAATTCCCAGCAAACAAAAATGCAGGTAATTGCCAATAATCTGGCCAATGTCAATACTACTGGCTTTAAGGCAGATAGAGCAAATTTTGAAACCTTGCTATATCAGATTATTCGTCCAGCGGGCGAGCAAACCTCAGAAGATACAAATCTGGCATCGGGCTTTGCGATTGGCGCTGGTACTAGATTGCTAAATACCTCAAAACAGCATTCACAAGGCAGTCTGATTCAAACAGATAATGCGCTTGATTTAGCTGTTGAAGGGTCAGGCTTCTTTCAGGTGCTATTGCCAGATGGCCGCATTGGATATACCCGTAATGGCGCGTTTGCACGTAGTGCAGATGGCACATTAACTACCCAATCAGGCTATGTGCTTCAGCCTGAAATCCAGATTCCCGAAGGCGTGACCCAGATCAATGTATCTCAGGACGGGCTGATTTCTGTTCAGGTGGCAGGGGCTGTTGCCGCTGAAGAGGTAGGTCAGCTTACTTTGGCAGATTTTCCAAATAGACAGGGGCTAGAGCCTATTGGTGAGAGCTTTCTGGTAGAAACACCTGCTAGTGGCGCACCTGTTGTTGCAAATCCAATTGAAGAAGGCTTTGGCAAATTGGTGCAAGGCTCGCTTGAAAGCTCGAATGTGAATGTGGTTCAGCAGCTAGTGGATATGATCGAAACACAGCGTGCTTACGAAGTGAGCTCAAAATCCATTACCTCAGTTGACGAGATGATGCGCTTTATTGCTCAGAATCTGTAGGCCGTTTTTATCCTTTGCGTAAGAAAGTGATTTCATGAAAATCAACTTAAGTTTATTGCTGATGGGAAGTGGCTGTTTGCTGTCTGCCTGTTCAACCCATGTTGAAACTGTGGCGTCTGAGCAATTCGCACCTATCTTTGAAGAAGTTGAGCTGGTTGCCGATAATTCTGCAAAATCAGGTGGTATATTCTCAGCCCGACAAAATGGGCTATTTTCGTCTGATAAGCGCGCCAGCAAGGTTGGCGATATTCTGACAGTCGATTTTAACGAGGTGTTTTCAGCAACAAAGGCTCAGACAACGGCTGCCTCAAAAACAGATAGTTTTGATGTGACATTGCCAGTTGGTCTGCCAAATCTGCTAACAGGCGGGCTTGGCACAAACAGAGCGCAGGATAATGGTAAGAACGCGCTCACCGCAGGCACCACACAATCATTTGCAGGCAATGGCAATGCTGCTCAGTCAAATTCACTGACAGGGCGTATATCAGTCACAGTCGTGCGGATTTTCGAAAATGGTAATATGGGTATTTTGGGGCAGAAAGAGCTGACCTTGAATAATGGTCAGGAATATATCCGCCTATCTGGCATTGTGCGTCCAGAGGATATTACCTCTAGCAATACCGTGCCATCAAACAGACTTGCAGATGCCCAGATAAGCTATACCGGTGCTGGCGATGTTGCAGATACAGCAAAACCTGGCTGGTTATCTAAGGCGTTGCGCGCAGTGTCTCCCTTCTAGGATGATTGAGGTTAGGTATGATTAACAATAGATCTCGTCATATTTTTGGAGCGCTATTTTGGTGTTTTACAATCGGGATATTTAGCGTTTCAGCATATGCAGACAGGCTCAAAGACCTGACTTCAATCGCAGGCGTGCGCCCAAACCAGCTAGTTGGCTATGGTCTTGTTGTGGGTTTGCCAGGAACAGGTGACGGCAGCTCGGCACTTACCTTGCAATCTATGCGCTCGCTGATTACTCAATTTGGGGTAAATCCGAATTCTGCACTTGATCTAAATGGCAAAAATACAGCGGCTGTTATTGTAACTTCTGAGCTACCAGCCTTTGCAAAGCCAGGCCAGCGCCTTGATGTCACTGTATCTACGGTTGGCCAGTCTAAATCATTGCGTGGTGGTACATTATTGATGACCCCGCTTTTGGGGGCAGATGGCCAGACTTATGCAGTGGCGCAAGGCAATATGGTTGTTGGCGGACTTGGTGTTGATGGCGGGGATGGAAGCCAGCTAATCGTCAATATCCCAACCGTTGGCAGAATACCAGGCGGCGCGACTGTTGAAACGCTGGTAGAGACTGATTTTCTGACAGGGGATCATCTTATTCTGAATTTGCATCAGGGTGATTTCACTATCACCAATCAGGTAGCAGAAGCAATAAATGATGTATTTGGTGGCGCGGTGGCTGTACCGCTGGATAGCCGTTCTGTCAGAGTGCGTGCGCCTGTTGAGCCATCGCAAAAAGTATCTTTTATCTCAATGCTAGAAAATATTGAAATTGAGCCAGAGCGGCAATCTGCCAAAGTGGTTGTAAATGCCAGAACAGGTACAATCGTAATTGGCGGAGATGTTCGGGTGACCCCTGCGGCCGTAACACATGGATCGCTTACCGTCAGAGTTGAAGAAAATACCAACGTCACCCCAACGGGAAATCTTGCGTTGGCCGGCGGTGTTGCTGCTGCCACACCAGGTGATGCGGTACAAACCCCAGATACAAATATCACGGTTGATGAAGAGCCAGCACGCGCCTTTTTGTTCGATCCTGGCGTTGAGCTGTCAACCATTGTCGAGGCTATCAATTCGGTTGGGGCAAGTCCTGCTGATTTGGTGGCGATTTTAGAATCATTGCGTGAAGCAGGATCGCTTCGTGCAGAGCTAGTCATTATTTAGAACGAAGCCAGGTTGTTATTATGGAAATCACCTCTGCAACATCAGCTAAAGCATTTTTAATGCAAGAAGAATATCAGCGTAAAAATGCACCAAAAGATTTACAGGAAGCTGCAGAATTTTTTGAAGCAATGTTTCTGAACCAGCTTATGAAGCAATCTCGTCAGGCAAGTCTGGCAGATGATATTTTCGGCAGTCAGGCAGGGGATAAATATACCGATATGCTTGATCAGCATCGCTCGGAAGCGATGGCAAAACATGTAAATTTGGGCATTGCAGAGGCCCTAATGCGCCAATTTGGTAGCGCAGACACTGAATAAAGGAACTATGGGCTATGACCAGCCTATTTGATGTTGGCAAATCAGCTTTGAATTCTTATCGCCAGTCGCTGGCGGTAACAGGGCAGAATATTGCCAATATTAACACTGAAGGATATAAGCGCCGCGAAGCCAGCCTTGAAGAAGTTGCAGGCTCGCAGGGCGGTGTCACGTCACTTGCCAATCAGTCAGGGCTTGGGGTGCGCGTCAGCGATATTCGCCGCTCATTTGATCAATATCTTTTGGATAGATCCCGCACAGCCACAGCCCAATTTGAAAAGCTGAATGCCTATGTTGATGAAACCCGCCAGCTTGAAAATATGCTATTGCCAAATGAAGGTGATCTAGGCGCACAGATAGCAGGCTTTTTTGATTCATTGCGTGAAGTGGCGGCGTCGCCTTCAGATATTGCGCCACGTGCTGTTGCAATTGAAACAGGTAAATCACTTGCAGCAGGCTTTAATACCTATGCGATGCAGATTGAGCAGATGAAAACCCATATCCGCAATTCCTTGCAGGATCAGGTCAATGCCCTTAATTTACTGGCAAATTCACTGGCAGATATCAATGCACGGATTTCAGCGTCTGGCCAGTCAGGCACATCTCCTAATGCGGTTCTGGATTTGCGTGACCAGACCTTAGGCGAAATCTCAAAGCTAACAGATATTACGGTGAATTATTCAGGGCGCGGCATTGCGCAGGTGAAGCTTGGCGCATCAGGGGTTGGCCCGCTTCTGGTTGAGGCTAATCAATCCTTTGCGATAGATATGATAGAAACAAATGGCGGGCTTCAGCCAACCATTATGTCTGGCGGCCAGCAGGTTGCAACGAACCAGATTTCGGCTGGCATGATTTCAGGCCAGATTGACGCCTATAGTCTGGCTGAAGGCACGCTAGAAGATATCAATCATCTTGCCCAGCTTATGAGCAACGAGATGAACGCCCAGCATCGTCAGGGCAAAACCCTTGAAGGCCTGTCTGGATTAAATATGTTTTCAGTGGCAGACCTTACCGTATCAACAGGTACAGCTAACCGCTCAAATGTCGCTGGTAATGTGACAGTGACAGACCCTGAAGCGTTACCTATGTCAAAGCTGACAGCCACATATAATGGCGAAGATGACAGATGGGTGTTAACAGGTGATGCGCTTGAACAACCAATTTTTGGGGTGAATAGAATTAACGGGGCTGGGTTTTCGTTGCAGATAAATGGCGAGCCTCGTTCAGGCGATACATTGCATCTTGACCCGTTTGCAGGGGCTGCGGCTGGCTTTAGGTTTTTGCTTGATAAGCCGCAAATGATAGCAGCGTCTTCTGGGCTACTGGTATCGTCAGATCCAAATAATGCATCTGATACTGAGATGGAAATCACTACCATCACCTCACGCGAGCAAGTGCCGCTAAATACTGTCTCAGAGCTGTTCAAAAACTCAGCCTCTCCGATTGAAGCTTCTGAATTTATCAGAGATGGGTTCATTGCCGAAATTCCAGCAGGCTCAAATGGGTTGTCGCTATCATCTCTTACAAAACAGGCTGAGGCAAAATTCTATTTATCATCTATTGAAATTGGCAAGGCGTCTCAGCTTAGCTTTGCGCTAACTGATACTACGCCCGCAGGCCCTTTTACCTTTGATTTGCGCTATCAGACAGCTTTCCCAAACCAGCCATCTGATGCAAGCTGGAGCGATTTGGCAGAGTTGGCAGAGATGCTAAATCAGGGTGTGCTAACAGATTCAGCAGGCCAGTCCTTAAAACAAAGAGGGCTTCATGCAAGCGCTTCAGGCGGCACGCTAACATTAGCCTCATCTCGGGGAAATTTTGATACTAGCGAAGCTAATATTGCCAGAATATCTGTTGGTGGGGGTATTGTCAGAGGGGTGCTAACAGATGCGGTTTCTGCCTCAGATATTCAAATATTTACCAAAGAAGGCATGCATATTGCGGGTAATGTGCTGAGCAATGATGACATTTCAACTATCATGCGAAGCGAAAATGGCTTTGTGCCAGAAGCAGGTTATAATGCTAGCTATCTAAATCTAGATGACCCTGCCTATCGTGGAATGGATATTCAGATCAGCCGATCTGAAGGCACACAGACAATATTGCTGGGCGCAAATGGTATTGGTGCATCAGCCTATGGCGGCAAAGGCAGAATGCCTGTCTCTGATGCGCCTGCTCAGATGCTAAATTTTGCTGTCGGCGAGGGGCTGTCAGCTACCGTAAATATTGAAAAAAGCGCCTCTGCGGCAGATGCAGCAGAGGCTCTGAATAAATCGCTAAGGCCTATCGGTATTCAGGCAAAGGCCAGATTGCGGGTTGAATTAAGCCAGCTGTCAGATAATGGCAATGTCACCTTCATGCTTGAATCAAATAATGCTCAGCCGATCAAAATTTCAGCAGAGGTGAATAGCTCTGATCTTAGCAATCTTGCAAAAGCGATTAACGACCAAACAGCGCGGCTCGGCATCACAGCTCAGCTATCAACAAACAGAAAAAGAATCATTTTAGAAAGCGATTCAGGGCGCGATATTTTTCTATCAGACTATAATGCAAGCTCACCTACATTGGAAAGCCGCGTTATCCATGATGATGGCAGTGCCGCCTCAAATGGGGTTCGGCTTGGCGGTACTAATAGCTCATCTGATAATGCGCGTTATTCAGGTGTGGTCACACTTGATTCTGTTAAGGCCTTTTCGATTAGCAAAGAAGATGGCTCTATGCTGAATTCAGCGGCTGATGTAACGAAGGGCGGGTTGGTCTCTATCAGCTCAAATGCAAGCTCTGATAGCAAGCTTATCCGCTTTGATGTAAATGCAGATGCAGATGCAGCAGATGCATCAAATGATGGGCAAAAGGCGGTTGCGGCTGGCGGCTCATACCAGCTAACCTTGCCAACCTCTGATAGTAGTGTCAGCTTTTCAGCCAGTGTAACAACAGGTGAAATTGGTAAGGTAACGCCTGAAGCTGTTAATGCTAAGATGATTGAAAACCTCAGGGCAGAAGGGCCTCTTTCAAGCTTAAGCGGTGGCGATCTAGCCTCCAAAGCAGGCTCTCAGACCTTCCGCTATTCTGGCACTGGTAATATTGATCCTGCCAGCAGCTTCTCTTTGGTTGTGGAAGATACAACGATTTCAGTGCCGATGACAGGCATTGCAGATTCACGTGCTATGATGCAGGCGGCCGTAACTGCGATAAATAATGCGTCTTTAGGGGTAACGGCATCATTGTCAACCAGCAGGGCAACAGTAGATGGGCTTGGCATTGAAACACCAACAGCCATTGCCGCCAAAGCCAATAGCACAGATATTGAAATTACCACAAATACAGCGATAGGCACGGAAGTCACTATTATTGAAGAAAGTGATTTACTACCAACAGGTACAAGCCTTACCAGTCTTGGGTTTGATGCAGACACAGATTTTGTGCAAACATCACCTGTCGCTGGCACTGCTGTGATTGATAATGGTGATGGTACATTTGATTTGCGCCTTACCACTGATTATTCACAGCCAAATTTGTCTGTTAATGCATCTCAGACCGTAACAATTCAGGCAAGAGATACCAGCCAGCCTGCGGTTGTTGCTGGCACAGCCGCATCTGCCACAGCTGTCACCGCTACAACTACAGCATCTGTTGTAACTGGTGCGTCTGGTGTATCAGATTTTGTGATTTCTGAAGCAGATGTAACAGATATTTCTGGTGTAACGGCAATAGCGTCTGCGTCCGGCCCTAAGACAGTGGTTCTGTCTGGCAATCCAGCAGGGGTAAGCTTTGCTGATAATGGCAATTTCGAATTTGATATTACTATCGATAGAGATAATGCGGGTAATGTTGCGGCTGGAAGCTATCCGCTTACTGTGGCATATCAAGATAATGGCGTGACCATTTTCACTGAAACCATCACGCTAGATGTATCAGATTATATCCAACATACATTCACCGCCAATCTGTCTGTTCTGGATGGTACAGCGGCTGGTGGTGTGCATGATCTAAAAATTTCTGCAAACACGCTTGGAGAGAGCTTCTCAATGGGGGCGGTAAGTTTCTCTGACCCGTCTGAAACTGATGCGGCTGTTTCTTATATCAGCTCTGTGACCGCAAAGAAGATGCCTGCAGATGGAAGCGCAGTATATGTGGATTTTGGCACGGATAGCTATAAGCTGGAAATGGTAGATGGCGAGGTTGTGGTATCTGGTGGCGAGCCTGGAAGGCTGATTGCCTATTTTGATGCAGATAAACGGCTTCAGCTATTTGGCGGCGGCAGCCTGTCTGGCCAGCCAATCACTGTCAGCAGTGACGAGAAATATGCTCAGAATAGTGCGGCGGCCTCTGCCTTTGGGCTTACCTCTAATATGATGCGTTTTGCAGGCCAGCCTATTACCCCAAATGTAAATATGGCGCCGCTTAGATTTAGCATTGATGATACAGATATTCAGGCAAGCTTTGATGCATCTGGCAATCTGATAACCACGCCAGCCTCTCTGCCCTCAGGGCTTAGAATTAGCTTTGATCAAGAAATGGGCGCAAGTGAAGGCAGAATTATCATCACCTATGATAGCGCAGAGAATAATCTTGTCTTTGATATGCCTCAGGATTCGCTTGGTATCAAGGTAGCTGATGTAAATCTGAATCTTGAGCCAGACGGTATTCGCGTAACCTCGCGTTCTGGGGATGTAATAGATGTGTCTGCAACGGCATCAAGCCTTGCAAAACAGAATATCAGCTTTTCAGATCTGGTTGTTGAAGATTTGCTTGTATTTGTTACAGGCTCAGGCGCGCGCACCCTAAATGCGCAATATCAAGACATTACCAGCGCAGATCAGGATATGCTTGCCGCAAGGCTGGCAGAAAAAGGGCTGGTGGTGAAATCTGTTTCAGATAATGGGTCTCAATTCAATGTGCTAGATGGCGAGACAGGCCATGTGATTGCCAGCCGTACCCTATCTGAAAATAGGGACATGGAATTTGCTAATTATAAATTCATCATGAAAGGTGACGCCAAGCAAGATGATCAATTCATCATTGAACAAATTGCAGGGGCAACAGGTGATGCACGTAATCTTGAGCTGATGATCAAAAAACAATCAGAAGATCTGAATGGCGTTGGGTCTGGCGGATTTTCTGACATGTTCTCAATTTTGGTCGCAGGTGTCGGCGCATCTGTTAGCGCTAGCACGCTTTCACGTGATGGCGCAGAAGCAACCAAAGAAGCAGCGATAGAAGCTGAATCAGCCTTTTCAGGGGTCAATCTTGATAGTGAAGCGGCTGCGCTGATTGAATTTCAGCAAGCCTATCAAGCTTCTGCGCGCATTTTAACTACAGCAAGAGAATTGTTCCAGACATTGATGGATGTTGTCTAAGAGGATAAGCCATGCAGGTAAGTACAAAATTATTCAATAATCAGCAAATTCGCCAGTTCGGAAAATTAACTGAAGATATTCAGCAAAAGCAGGAACAGATTGCTTCTGGCAATGCTATCTTGCGGGCATCTGATGATCCTGTTGCCGCCGCCGCTTTATCTGCGGCAAAAGAACAAAAACAATTATTGAGCCGTTTTGAAGAAAATGCCTATAAAGCTCAGCTTAGACTGGAATCAAGCGATAATGTGATTGACGAGACAGTTACTGTGCTAACCCGTATTACAGAACTAGCCACTCAGGCTAGAAATCCAGTTTATGACGGGTTCAGCCGTAAAGCCATTCTGACCGAAGTCCAGTCATTGCGCGAAACGCTTATAGATCTTGCAAATACACGAGACCCCTATGGCCAGAGCTTATTTTCAGGATTTAATACCTCAGAAGAAGCTTATGTGCGTTCAGCAGATGGTTCTGTAAGCTATAATGGCGATCGCGGTATTCATAATGTGCAAGTTTCTGAAAATGTGAAAATTGCTACTGGACTAGATGGTGAAACTGTCTTTGGCACGATTGAAACCGTAAATGGCAAAAAAAGCATGTTTGACATTGTGGATTCTGTAATGGCATCAATAGACCCGTTGCGTGACCTAGATGAATTTGCAACAGCGCCTGGGCGTGCAGAGCTTGATTTTTCTCTGCCACGTCAAAATCAGGATTGGCAGTTTGAGCTTTCAGGTTCACTTGGCACAGCTAAGATTGATGTGACTCTAGCAAATGGTAATGAGCAGAATTTTGTTGATGCAGTTAATGCCCGCAGTGACGAGACCGGCGTCTATGCAGAATTTGATAGCGTTACCAATAAGGTAAGGCTGATAGACCCATCGTCTTCGGAAATCAAACTATCCAATATCGAAATTGAAGGTCAGGATATGGCCTCAACCGATAATCTGTATTACATCTCATTCAGAACCATTGATCAGAATAATGTGCCATTGGGGGTTGAGCGTATTCTTACAGATACTGACCAGCAATTAGGTAGCGGCATTTTCAATCTAAAAGCATCACTTGATCATCTATCTATCCAGCAGGCAACGATTGGCGCGCAAATGGCTAAGGCTGCATTGCAGACAGATGTCATTGAATCTCGCAAGCTGGCAGTGACGACAGATATTTCAAAAATAGGCGATGCTGATCTAGCAACGTTGGTAACTGAGCTTCAACAACAACTTACAAATAAAGAAGCTGCCCAGCAGGCCTTTGCCAAAATTGGCCAACAATCTCTATTTGACTTTATTCGCTAGATAGAACGCTCTCTTTCTAAGATATACTATATTTAGGCAGGGCAGGGCGCCCTGCCTTTTTTATTTGTGCTTTTGGCGTCTTTGTGCAATCGCTGACAGTTTTTTGACGCTGGCTAGCAGATATCATCCCCACTCTCATTAAAAATTCGTTTTTTCAGACCATTACGCGGTTTTTTGACAATCTTAGCTCACATTTGGCATGTCACTTGCAGTTAAACAACGTGTCTAACTAAATGTGGAAACGCACAATGTTAAAAATGAAAATCACCAGCTTCCGGCCTAAAGATCCGGGACGATCGCAGAAAACCTATGAAGATGGCCTCTGGCGAGTCTTCAGTTTCTCTAACTATCAGTGGTTATCATCAATAGCAATGTGTGATTGGCATGACTTTTGCAGTGACGCAGAGTGTCCAACTGAAATGGATTGGCAAGCGATATGAGCAAGATTAATACAAATATGGCCGGGGTTACGACCCTTTACCATCTTCGCAATAAAGAAGAAGGTTTGAACAAAGCACTTGAACGCATTTCATCAGGATTGCGTTTGAACCATGCTGTTGATGATGCTGCAGGTGCATCTATCGTCAACCGTATGACGTCTCAGATTAAGGGTCTGGAAGCTGCTATACGAAATGCAGCGGATGCGATATCACTCACCCAAACAGCTGAAGGCGCTATTGAAGAGGTGACGCAAATTCTGCACAGGATGCGAGAATTGTCAGTTCAATCTGCAAACGGGGTCTATACAGGACAAGACCGTCAGGCTATCCAAAATGAGGTAGGTGCCTTGCAAGAGGAACTTAACCGGATTGCCGAAAGCTCCACCTTTAACGGGGTGAAGATGCTGAATGGCGACTTCCTGGATACCACATTTCAGGTAGGATTTAACCCTAATGATACAGCGACTTTGTCTATTGAAGATGTGAAGCCTACCGGCCTGGGCGAATATATCTTAAGCACATCGACTGTAAATGCGGCTAATTATCTGCAAGAAGAATCGTCTCCACTTACAGCAGGCACATCTTCAGATTTGATTGTTAGCGAGGGTACATCAGTTTCTCTTTCGGTCGCAGAAGCATCTGCATTATCTATCTATACCGTCAACCAGACCGTAAATTCCAATGCGGTAACAGGTCTAGGGTCTGATAGCTTTAAAGCATTTGTTGCTGCTGACACAGATGGATCAGGCAGTTTCAGTATTGAAACAGCTGATGGTCAGGTAAGCAATGTTGATAGCTCAAAATTCCAGATTGATGCCGCTACAGGACAGGTGTCACTTGCGTCTGGTGTAACAGGGCTAGATTTTGAAGCCGCAGATAGCGCTTCAGGCAGCAATACCTATAATTTCAAAGTGGTCTACACCAATTCATCTGGTGTAGCGTTCAAAGAAAACCTGTCTTTGACAGTTGGCAATAATTTGAACGTAACTGGTGCATCAACCATAGCGGTAAATGCAAATACGGCTGATAATACGCCAGATGCAACGCTGTCTATTGACCAGCTATCTACAGATATGTTGCTTCAGGCAAAAGCGCTTGGCATGACACAGACAGATGATGGTGTGGATGCAACAAACTTCACAGGACGGTTCCGTGTACAATCATCACTTCAGGGCGTTATCCTTGATAATGCATCTGGTTCGCTGACATTCAGAACTGCAAATAATCTGTCTGATACAACTCGTCTGCTGACGACTGAAAACCAGTCTTTGACAGTTGAAATGCTGAACGCAGATAATGAAGTTGTCTATACAGAAACTATTTCTCTGGATGTAACTGATGCATCTGTTGATGATGCGATTGGTGATAGCTTT
>CBFHYU010000022.1:0-31538 GCA_965660165.1 Puniceispirillaceae bacterium (SeqCode) | reverse complement strand
AAAGACAGACGCACTGGAGAGTCTCAAGAGCTATCAGCAGATCAGGCCATTGCGATGCTTGCCGAACGCGCAGGCGCTAGATAATATAAACTCAATAAAGGCGCAGGAATAAGAGGTCTGAATAATGATCCAGCCAGTCGAACCAATGCTTGCGTTTCGCTATATGCGCTCTAGACGTGAAGAGGGGTTTATTTCGGTAATTGCATGGTTTTCACTGCTGGGTATCACGCTTGGGGTAGCTACCTTAATCATTGTGATGTCTGTGATGAATGGCTTTCGGGCTGAGCTAATCAACCGTATTTTGGGGTTGAATGGCCATTTGGGTGTATATAGCCAGAATGGACTTATATCTGATTATAACCGCACTGCATTAAGCATTTCTGAATTGCCAGGAATTATCGCAGCAACCCCGCAAGTCGAAGGTCAGGTGCTTGCGTCTAGCCCGCAACGATCGTATGGCGCGGTTGTGCGTGGTGTAAACTGGTCTGATTTGGCGGCACGCAAGCCGCTATGGGACAGTCTTGATGAAAACGCCGTAGATGGGTTTAGACAGGGTAATGGCGTTCTAATAGGCAAAACTATGGCCTTTAGACTTGGGCTGAAAGCAGGTGATAGAATTACCTTGCTATCCCCAAAAGGAAAACCAACAGCCGTAGGCACATTGCCAGTTAGGCGGAGTTTTTCGGTGTCAGGTATTTTTGAAGTTGGAATGCATGAATATGATACCAATTTTATCTTTATGCCGATAACTGAATCACAACAGTTTTTTAATCTGAATGATACGGTGTCTGGCATTGAAATTTATGCAGAAGACCCATTGCGTGCGCGAGCCATCAGCAATTTGGTCAGGGCGCGGCTTGGAAGCTCGTTCAAAGTGTTTGATTGGCAAGACAGAAATAAGACCTTCATCAGTGCCCTTGAAGTAGAGCGCAATGTGATGTTTTTGATTTTAACGCTTATCATCATTGTTGCTGCCTTTAATATCGTATCATCCATGATCATGATGGTAAGATCAAAAAATGCTGATATTGCAGTATTGCGTTCAATGGGCGCCACCCCTGCTATGATAATGCGTATTTTTATTCTGACAGGCGCGTCTATCGGGATTGTCGGCACAATGATAGGTACTGTGCTTGGCATTTTATTCTGCATGAATATTGATAGCATTAAGACCTGGATTGAGGGGCTTGCCAATATTGAGCTATTCTCGCCAGAAATTTATTATTTGGCAAAATTGCCAGCACAAATAAACCCGACTGAGGTAATAAGTGTTATTATTATGGCGTTGGTATTAAGTTTTCTGGCTAGCCTTTATCCTGCTGTCAAAGCCTCTTTTATTGCGCCAGCAGAGGTGCTTAGATATGAATGATCAGGCTACATTACGGCTTGAAAATCTAAGTCGTCACTTTATGCAGGGCGGGCGGCGGATCGATGTGCTAAATAATGCAAATCTTGAATTATATTCAGGCCAGATGACAGCGCTTGTAGGGCCATCAGGGGCAGGCAAAACCACCTTGCTTAATCTTGCAGGTTTGCTCGAATCCCCAGATGGGGGCGAGGTCATTATCGCAAACCAAAAGACCTCAAAACTGTCTGAACGCAAACGCACCTTATTGCGCAAAAAACATATCGGACTTGTGTTTCAGTTTCATCGTCTGTTTGCTGAATTTAGCGCGCTCGAAAATATTGTTATCCCTCAGATGATAGCTGGTCTGAAGCGCAAAGTAGCGGAAGAGCGGGCAGAAGCCTTGCTGTCAATGGTTGGTCTTTCTGACAGGGTGCATCACAGACCTGGATTGCTGTCTGGCGGAGAGCAACAGCGTGTTGCAATCGCACGGTCTGTGGCAAATGCGCCTGATATTTTATTAGCAGATGAGCCGACAGGCAATCTTGATCCACAAACCGCAGAATCTGTATTTCAAGCACTTGAAAAAATTGTTACTGGCACTCAGACAGCCGCGCTTATCGTAACCCATAATCTGCAATTGGCTGAGCGCATGCATAGACGGCTAAATATCCAGAATGGCGAAGTAACGGAGATTGCCTGATGGATGATGCTGGCCAGATGATACAGGAACAGCCTAATGCTATGCAGCGATGCGCAGAGTTTGTGCATCTAAGGGTGCATTCTGCCTATTCTCTATCTGAAAGCACACTTCATATTGGCCAGCTAGCAGGATTGGCAGACAGCCTTGCTATGCCTGCTTTGGCGATTACAGACAGTTTTAATCTGTTTGGAGCCTATGAATTTTCGAAAAAAATCGCCGAAAAGGGGGTTAAACCCATTATCGGGGTATCTGTTACGCTAGAAGATGAGGCTGGAAGCGGAAATATCGTGCTTTTGGCACAAAATGAGGCTGGCTATATCCGCCTATCAGAGCTTGTATCGGATGCATTATTAAGCAATGATCCAGCCTCAGAGCCGCGCCTGAAAACAGCCTCTCTAGCAGCAAAAAATGACGGAATTATCCTATTATCTGGCGGCTATTTTGATGGATTTCTAGGGCAACCAGCCTATCAGCAAAATAAAGCATTAACCCTTGCAAGGGCAGACTGGCTGAAACAGCATTTTGATAATAGAGCCTATATCGAATTACAACGTCACGGGCGCACAGCAGAGATGGCCGCTGAAACAATGCTGCTAGAGATTGCAGAGGCAACGGGATTGATGTTGGTAGCCACAAATGACTGTCATTTTGATACTGCAGATATGTTTATCTCACAAAAGGTGCTGTCTTGTATCGCTGCATCAGAGCGGCTTGCTAGCATGTCTCAAAGAGCGGTTACAGCCCATCATTATTTCAAATCTGCAGATGAGATGACAGCGCTATTTGCCGATATTCCAGAAGCTATTCAAAACAGCATTACCATTGCCAAACGATGTAGTTTTATGGTGACTGACAGAGCGCCAATTCTGCCCTCTGCCTCTGAGCAAGATGAAGCAGAATATCTGCGCAAGATAGCCGCAGAAGGGCTTGAAATGCGCCTCTCACAGCTAGCGCAGATGCCAGATAGATATTTTGATAATTCAGATGCCAAAAGAAGCGAGTATCACTCTCGCCTTGAGACTGAATTATCTATCATCATTGATATGGGATTTTCAGGCTATTTTTTGATCGTATCAGACTTTATTCGATGGTCAAAGGAACAGAATATTCCTGTGGGGCCTGGCAGAGGCTCTGGCGCAGGATCGCTGGTTGCATGGGCGCTTTTGATAACTGATCTTGACCCCTTACGCTGGGGACTATTATTTGAGCGGTTTTTGAATCCTGAGCGTGTTTCAATGCCTGATTTTGATATTGATTTCTGTCAGGAACGCAGAGAAGAAGTCATCCGCTATGTGCAGTCAAAATATGGCCATGATAGGGTAGCTCAAATCATTACCTTTGGCACTTTACAGGCACGGGCGGCACTTCGGGATGTTGGGCGTGTGCTTGATATGTCCTATGGTCAGGTTGATAGAATAGCAAAGCTTGTGCCTAGTAACCCTGCAAAGCCTGTTTCAATAGCCGAAGCGCTTGCAACAGAAGAACCCCTAAAGCAGATGTATCAGACAGAGGAGCAGGTGGCTCATCTGATAGATACAGCACGCCAGCTAGAGGGGCTGTATCGTCATGCCTCTACCCATGCAGCAGGGCTGGTGATCGGCGATAGAGCATTGCCTGAACTTGTGCCGCTATATCGTGATCCGCGCTCTGATATGCCTGTCACACAATTTAATATGAAATCAGTGGAACAGGTAGGGTTGGTCAAGTTTGATTTTTTGGGCTTGAAAACGCTTACTGTTATTCAGCGTGCGATAGAGCTGATTAAACGCCGCAATATAGATGTTGATATCAATAATATTGCGCTAGATGACCCTGCTACCTTCAGCTTACTTACCTCAGGCGATACGGTTGGGGTGTTCCAGCTTGAATCTGCGGGCATGCGAGATGTTTTGCGTGGTCTGAAGCCTGACAGATTTGAAGATATTATCGCGGTTGTTGCGCTATACCGTCCTGGCCCAATGGAAAATATACCGTTATATATTCGTCGGAAACATGGCAGAGAAGCAGTGGCCTATATGCATCCTTTGCTTGAGCCAATTCTAGAAGAAACATACGGCATTATGATCTATCAAGAACAAGTGCAACAGGCGGCACGGGTGCTAGCTGGCTATACACTTGGCGGCGCGGATATTCTGCGGCGGGCAATGGGCAAAAAGATCAAGGCAGAGATGGATGAACAGCGTGAGATTTTTATCTCTGGCTCTTCAAAAAATAACATTGAAGGCAAGCTCGCTTCAGATATTTTTGATCAGATAGCGTCATTTGCAGGCTATGGATTTAATAAATCACATGCCGCCGCTTATGCGCTTGTTAGCTATCAGACAGCGTGGCTCAAAGCCAATTATCCAGTTGAATTTATGGCGGCATCAATGGCTCTTGATGCCACAAATACAGATAAATTATCTGTTTTTAGACAAGATTGCCAATTTATGGGCATTGATATCTTGCCGCCTGATATTAACGCATCAGAGCCGTCTTTTATCACTGAAATGCAGGGTGAATCAGTGGTTATTCGCTATGCGCTTGGGGCTATCCGAAATGTGGGAAGCGAAGCGATGAGCAGTCTTGTTCGCGAAAGGCTGGAAAATGGTGCGTACCAGTCAATAGATGATTTTGCCAGCCGTCTTCCAAAGGCGGCAGGCAATAAAAAGCAGATTGAAAATCTAGCAAAAGCAGGCGCTTTTGATAGTTTGCATGATAATCGGCGTCAGGTAAGCGAGGCGGCCGAACAAATTTTGAGCATCTCTGACTTATCGCATAAAGAAAGCCGTTCTGATCAGGTGTCGTTATTCGGCGCAGATACAGGTATTGAGGTGAACACCAAAATCCGCTTTACCGACGGGCCTGATTTTTCAGCTGCAGATAGGCTTGATAAAGAACATGAAGCATTGGGGCTGTATCTATCAGCCCACCCGCTTGATAGCTATGCACAGCAATTAGATAAATTATCTGTTATCAATGCCAGCCAGCTAGAAGAGATAATGCAGGGTAAAGAGCAGTTGCGGGTGAAATTGGCAGGGCAGAAAACACAGATGCGGGAAAATGTGTCTGCACGTGGAAACCGCTTTGCCTTTGTCGGATTTTCAGACAGGTCAGGCAGTTTTGAGCTTACCCTTTTCTCAGAAATACTGCTTCAGGCAAGGCCATTGCTAGAAGCTGATATTCCGCTTTTAATCACTGCGGATGCAAAATCTGAAAATGGTGCGATACGCATGCTGGGTGTTCGAATTCAGTCTCTTGATGAAGCAATTGCCCAGAACCAGACAGGTCTTGGAATTTGGGTAAATGATAAAATTTGTTTGGCTCAGATAAAATCCTGCCTAGCAGAAGACGGCGCAGGGATGGCGCCCGTGAAAATATATGTAGAGACAGCTCTTGGTGATGTTGAAATTGAACTTACCTACCGCTTCCGCCTGTCAGGAGAGTTGCGCCAGAAATTAAAATCTATTGCGGGCATCTCAAAAATTCAGGAAATTTGACCTTTTTTCCCTATTTTTACTTGATTTTTCTGCCCATCTCCCATAAAAGCCCATCTATCACACACACAGATGGTTGAGTGGTGTAGGCACATTCTTGCACATGCTCTCCGGTGAAGGTCGTTGCCTTTGAATGTTCATCTGTGGAGGTCATAACCGGAAAATAGGAGAAATCATGGCTATTCCGTCTTTTTCAATGCGTCAGCTTCTTGAAGCTGGTGTTCATTTTGGTCACCATACTCGCCGCTGGAACCCGCGTATGGAACCGTTTATTTTTGGTCAGCGTAACAATATCCATATCCTTGATCTTCAGCAAACTGTACCAATGCTTGGGCAGGCGCTTGAAGCGCTAAGAAGCACCGTGTCAAAAGGCGGTCGTGTGCTGTTTGTAGGCACAAAGCGTGTTGCTGCTGATAAAATTGCTGAGACAGCTCAGGAATGTGGCCAATATTATGTAAATCACCGCTGGCTTGGTGGTATGCTTACCAACTGGGCAACTGTGTCTCAGTCAATTCGTAGATTAAGAGACCTTGAATCACGCCTTGAAAGTGGTGAAATAAACGCACTTGGCAAGAAAGAAATTCTTCAGCTTAACAGAGAGCGTGACAAGCTAGAACTTACGCTTGGCGGCATCAAGGAAATGGGCGGCGTACCTGATATGCTGTTTATTCTGGATACTAATAAAGAAGATATTGCCGTACTAGAAGCCAATAAGCTTGGTATTCCAGTTGTGGCTGTGGTTGATTCAAATGCTAGCCCAGATGGTGTGGACTATCCAATTCCAGGCAATGATGATGCGATGCGTGCCATCAGCCTGTATTGCGAACTTGCAAAAGGCGCGATTTTGGACGGGCTTCAGGCTGAATTGATTGCCTCAGGTGGCGATATTGGCTCAAGTGAAGCTGCGCCTGCTGAAGAAGCGGTTGTAGAAGCAGTAGCTGAAGAAGCACCTGCTGAAGTTGCAGTGGCTGAAGACGCTGTGGCAGACGCCGCAGTGACAGAAGAAGCGGCTACAGAAGACGCATCAACAGAAGACAGCCCTTCAGCATAACTCTGAGAAATAATGGATTAACTTCAGACCCATCTCTTGGCTCTAGGGTGTAAGAGATGGATATTGTAAGGATAAGAAAATGAGCGTAACAGCCGCACAGGTAAAAGAACTTCGAGAAAAATCAGGCGCAGGCATGATGGATTGCAAAAAAGCGCTTAATGAAACCAATGGTGATATGGATTCTGCAATTGACTGGTTGCGCACCAAAGGGCTAGCTGCCGCCGCAAAGAAGTCAGGCCGTGTTGCGGCTGAAGGGTTGGTAGCGGTAAGCGTTTCTGGCCAGCATGGCGCAATGGTCGAACTAAACTCAGAGACTGATTTCGTGTCTCGTAATGATGAGTTTCAGGAATTTGCCTCAACTTTGGCACAGCTAGCGCTTGAAGCAGATGATTTGGACAGTCTGAATGCAATGGATTACCCAAATACTGGCAGAAATGTTGCAGAAGAAGTAACGCATAAAATTGCCACTATTGGCGAGAATATGAGCTTGCGTCGGATGCAGAAATTATCAGTTAATGCGGGAATGGTTGTACCTTATATCCATAATGCGGTGGCTGATGGTTTAGGACGTATTGGCGTGCTTGTAGGCATGGAATCAGGCGCAGATGGTGCGGTGCTATCATCTCTTGGCAAGCAGGTCGCCATGCATATTGCAGCGACTTCACCTGCCAGCCTGTCAGTTGATGATCTTGATCCTGAGCTGGTGGCCAGAGAGCGTGACGTGCTGATTGAACAGGCGAAAGAATCTGGCAAGCCGCAAGAAATTGCCGAAAAAATGGTTGAAGGCAGAATGCGCAAATATTACGAAGAAGTTGTGCTTCTGGAGCAAACCTTTGTAATAGATGGCGAATCTAAGGTAGGCGCTGTTGTCGAGAACGCCGCAAAACAAGCAGGTAGTGATATTGCGGTGACTGGCTATGCACAATTCATACTTGGTGCTGGCATTGAAAAAGAAGAAACAGACTTTGCCGCAGAAGTTGCCGCCCAGCTTGGTAACTAATTCTATCTAAGGTGAAAATATCAATGCCCCCTATGTGCATCTGCAGATAGGGGGTTTTTGTTTTATCCCTCATCTTAGATAATTTTGTTGTTTATTGTGGACAAATTAGGGCATTATAGCGCAACGGCTTTTATGGGATAACTGGCATGTCAAACTATCACTATAAACGGGTTTTACTTAAGATTTCAGGTGAATCCCTGATGGGAACACAGCCATATGGCATAGATGCCGAAATGGTTGCCAGCGTAGCCGCAGAAATTAAAGCAGTTGCCGATCAAGGCATTGAAATATGTCTTGTGATTGGCGGTGGTAATATCTTCAGAGGCGTTTCAGGCGCCGCTGCAGGGATGGAACGGGCAACAGGGGATTATATGGGCATGCTGGCAACTGTGATGAACGCGCTTGCCATGCAGAATGCGCTTGAAGGCGCAGATGCGCCCGTGCGTGTTATGTCTGCACTGCCAATTAGTGCAGTTTGTGAGCCTTATATCCGCAGACGCGCCATGCGCCACATGGAAAAGGGGCGCATTGTGATTTTTGCCGCAGGTACTGGCAATCCATTTTTTACCACAGATACTGCAGCTGCCTTGCGGGCATCAGAAATGAATTGTGATGCATTGCTGAAAGGCACTAGGGTAGATGGCGTTTATGATTCAGACCCTGAGAAAAATCCAGAGGCTAAGCGGTTTGACAGGCTAGATTATATTGATGTGCTGTCAAAAGATTTGAAGGTGATGGATGCCTCTGCCATATCACTTGCACGTGAGAATAATATTCCAATTCTTGTATTTTCAATTGAAGAGTCAGGTGGGTTTTCTAAGGTTCTGAAACATAAAGGAAAATTCACAGTTGTGGAAACAAAAACCAAAGCATAAATTATTAAAATCTTCGACTAAAGAGGGAAATTATGGCTGATTTTGATCTTGATGATGTGGCACGCAGAATGGAAGCGTCTGTGTCTAATCTTGGTAGCGAGATGGCTGGTTTGCGGGCGGGTCGTGCATCAACGGCCATGCTTGAGCCAATAACCGTTGATGCCTATGGCTCACGCATGCCATTAAGCCAGCTTAGCAATATATCTGCACCTGAATCCCGTTTATTGACTGTAACAGTCTGGGATGCAAATTTGGCTGGTGCTGTTGAAAAATCAATCAGGGAATCTGATTTAGGATTAAACCCGCAAGCTGAAGGCACGGTAATTCGTATTCCTGTGCCTGAACTATCCGAAGATAGACGCAAAGATATGGTCAAGGTGGCAGGCAAATATGCCGAAAGCTGTCGTGTAGCCATCAGAAACATTAGACGGGATGCTATTGAATCTGTGCGCAAAGCTGAAAAAGAAGGCGGCATGTCAGAGGATGAGCGTCATGGTATTGAGGCGGATATTCAAAAACAGACAGATAAATATATAGCCAGAGTGGACGAACTGCTTTCTCAGAAAGAACATGATATTATGAGCGTATAATCCACGCAATTAGTGCTGTTTCAGAATGTAAGTTAGGAATGTGAGTATGGTACCAAAACATCTTGCAATCATTATGGATGGTAATCGGCGTTGGGCAAGGGCTCATGCGCTTGATATTGCCTTAGGCCATAATGAAGGTGCGCTTAATCTGAAAAGAATCTGCAAGGCGGCTGCAAATAGCTATATCCGTTATCTGACGGTTTTTGCCTTTTCATCTGAAAACTGGAAACGCAGTGCGAAGGAAATTGACGCATTGATGGGATTGATGCGGCGCTTTTTGATGCAAGAAACAGACGAGCTGATGGCTGAAAATGTGCAGCTGAAGATTATTGGTGATCGGTCTGTATTTGCAGATGATCTGAAACAGCTATTTGACATGGTTGAACAGAAAACGAGCCGTAATACTGGTCTTGTGCTTACCATCGCAGTGAATTATGGCGGCAGGCATGATATCGCTCAGGCTGTTGTTGCGCTGTCTCGCCAGTTAAGTAAAGGCTTTGAGATTTCTGAGGATAGAGCTGTTACTGCGGTAAAGTCGCATCTTATGACACAGGATTTGCCAGATGTAGATATGCTTATTAGGACAGGTGGCGAGAAGCGTATTTCTAACTTCCTGCTATGGGATATTAGCTATGCTGAACTTTATTTTTCAGACAAGCTATGGCCTGATTTTACAGAAGATGATCTTGCCGATGCGCTGGATGATTATGCATCTCGTAACCGCCGCTTTGGTGGTGACAGCATTTTGCGAACGGTTGGCTGATAATGTCCGCAATTCAGGCGTCAGATCTATGGAAACGCCTGTGTGGCGCATTATTTTTTCTACCAATATTACTTCCTATTCTACTCGGTATTGACTATGCCATCTTTGGGCTAACGATTGCGGCTTGCTGGCTATCATATGAATATACTGAACTTTTAGCCGCTACAGGCGGTCTGTCTGGCAAGCGAAGTCGTCTGGCATTTTTGGTAAGTTTGCTCGCCAGCTTTGCGGCTGGCATATATACTGGCGCGGCAGGTGATGTGCTTGGCTTTGCGGGCTTGGGTATCTGTTTGATTGTGCTGGGGCTAGTCTCTCGTCAATCGCTATTTAGCTGTGTGCTAGCAATATGCCTATTCAGTCTGGGTATAATAAGCCAGATAGATGGTTTTATCAGTCTGATATTGTTTGTTGCGATAATCATTTCTGCGTGTGATATTGGCGCATATTGTTGTGGCAGAATAATTGGCGGGGCAAAGCTTGCACCTGCGATTAGCCCGTCTAAGACATGGTCTGGCAGTATTGGCGGTATGCTTGCAGGTATATTGGCTGGTTATGGCGCTCTTTTCTGGTTTGAAACAAATTTAGGGAATGCGAGCCCATATATGCTTGGCTGGATGTTGCTAATAACCATTTTGGCGCAAATTGGCGATTTATATGAATCTTGGCTGAAACGGCAAATAAAGGTGAAAGATAGTAGCCAGCTTATTCCTGGTCATGGGGGCGTGCTTGACAGGTTTGATGGCTATCTGCTTGTGCTTCCTGTTATTGTGGTGGCGCAACATCACGCACTATTATTTACAGGCTAGCTGAAAGACGATTGTGACAGATATCCGCAGAAAAAAAATCTCAATTTTCGGTGCGACAGGCTCTATTGGCAGTAGCACAATTGATCTGGTGCGCGCCCATCCTGAGCGATTTGAACTATATGGCCTTACTGCCCATCAAAATTACTCAGAATTAGCGTTGCTTATTGCTGAATTTTCACCTGAAATTGCGGTGATAAGCGGCTCTGAATATTATGCTGAATTGTCTGAAATTTGCCGAAACTATGGCACTAGATTACTAGCAGGCGCAGATGCGCTTACTGAGCTAGCTAGCCATAAGGTTGATTTGGTTGTTGCTGGTATTGTTGGGCTGGCGGGCATGGAATCTGTTTATGCGGCTATCAAGGCAGGCCAGAATATCGCACTTGCAAATAAAGAAACATTGGTAGCTGCAGGCCATTTAATGATGGCCGAAGCTGAAAAATCATCAGCAAAAATCTTACCTATAGATTCAGAACATAATGCGATATATCAATGCCTTGCCTCAGAAACCTCATCTGATATTCAAACCATTACACTGACCGCATCAGGAGGCCCATTTCGTGATTTACAGCCTGCTGATTTGCGCTCGGTCACTTTGGAATCTGCGCTGGCGCATCCTAATTGGGAGATGGGCCCTAAGGTCTCAATAGATAGTGCGACCATGATGAATAAGGGGCTTGAGTTAATCGAGGCATATTGGCTGTTTGACTTAAAGCCTCAGCAAATCAAGGCGGTTATCCATCCGCAATCAGCCATTCATGGGTTAGTTGAATTTTGTGATGGAAGTTGGCTTGCGCATATGGGCGTGCCAGATATGCGGGTGCCAATATCGCATGCGCTAGGGCATCCTGAACGGCTGGCATGGCAGGCCGCCCATTTTGACCTTCTGAGCATAGGTCAGCTTGATTTTAGACAGATAGATAATGCACTTTATCCCTGTTTTGCATCAGCTTATTCGGTAATTGGCACAAATCCTGCGAATGCTGTTATTTTAAATGCGGCAAATGAGGTGGCTGTCGACTGGTTTTTGGCTGGAAAAATAACCTTTACAGAAATTGCGCAGCTGGTAGATAGGGCATTGGATTCAAATATAAATCGTGCCATGTTAGGCTGTCTTGATGATGTAATTGCGCTTGATAGTGAGACTAGGCGGTTTCTGGCAGCAATATAAATGGCTGTGTTTCAGCAGATAAAATGGAGATAAAAGATGCCATTTGGTGGTGTTTTTGAAAATGTGATTGCGTTTCTGGCTGTGCTAATGCCTGTGGTGTTTTTCCATGAATTGGGACATTATTGGGTCGCTAGAAAATCAGGCGTGATCGTAGATGTGTTTTCAATCGGCTTTGGCCCAGTTCTGTTAAGCTGGCGTGATAAGGCAAATACAAAATGGCAAATTGCGGCTATTCCACTTGGCGGATATGTAAAAATGCGTGGCGATATGAATGCGGCCAGTCAGGCATCTAAAGGCGCACAAAAACAAGATGGCAGTTTTGCAGGGGCTAGTTTGGTTCAGCGATTTTTGATTGTACTAGCAGGACCTGTAGCCAATTTTATTCTAGCGATATTTTTATTTGCAGGCGTCTATATGGTGTCAGGCAAAGCCTTTATTCCAGCGCAAGTTGGGTCTGTGAATGACGGCTCTGCGGCAGCGATATCTGGGATTGAAGAAGGTGATATTATCCGCTCGATTGATGGTAGTAAGATCAGAGATTTCAATGATATGCGGTCGATTGTGATGCAGAATGCAGAGATAGCTTTGTCATTTGAAATTGACAGAAATGGACGTATTTTTACGACCAGCATAACACCTGAAGGGCTATATGTTGAACAGCTTGGCACTACGGTTGGCAGGCTTGGTATTACCTCAGCAGGGGGTGAATTTAGGCGGCTTGGGCTTACTGAATCTGTGTTTGAGGGGAGCAGGGATGTTGTGCGCACCATCAATGCAATGGGCGCTGGCATCATCAAGCTATTTTCTGGTAATGCGTCAATGGATGAGCTAGGAGGCCCTGTCAGAATTGCAGAATTTTCAGGTGATGCGGCACGTCAAGGTGTGATCAGCTTTGTGATGTTTACCGCGCTGATTTCAATCAATCTTGGCATTGTCAATTTGCTTCCGATACCAGCGCTAGATGGAGGGCATTTAATGATGTTTACCTGTGAAGCTCTGTTGGGACGTCCCTTACCTGAGGCGTTGCAGAACGTATTATTGCGCGGAGGGGTGGCGTTGCTGTTATCACTAATGCTGTATGTAACAATTTTTGATGTTATCCGATAGAGTTAATGCTACAGTATCGGCAACAAAAAACTCTGACGTTGCCTAGAAATAAGGAGTGGGGTTCATGAGATGTATTGCCAGATTTGTGCGCGTGGTAGCATTGATAACAAGCGTGCTTGTGCTTTCAATGCACCCTGTTTTTGCACAGGAAAAATTTACAATCTCTGAAATCATCGTTGAGGGAAATCAACGTGTTTCAAATGAAACAGTCTTTGCCTATCTTCCAGTTGAGGTTGGCGACGAGCTGTCTGAAACCCGCTTCTCAAACCTTATTAAGGCACTTTATGATACTGAATTATTTGAAGATGTCACGATTGAACGTGCTGGTTCGGCGGTAAGAATAACGGTTCTAGAAAACCCAATTATTAACCGTGTCAACATTGAAGGCAATGATGTGCTTGAAGATGACCGTCTGTTAGAAGAGCTGGATATTCAGCCCAGACGTGTTTACACGCAACGAATTGCGCTTGATGCAACAGAAACACTGCTTAAAATTTATGAACTGTCAGGCAGGTTTGCCGCGCGGGTTGAGCCAAAAATTATCAGGCTTGAAAATAACCGTGTAAATCTGGTTTTTGAGGTTGATGAAGGGCCGCTTGTTAAAATTAAAAATATCCGCTTTATTGGCAATGATAATTTTTCGGATTTCACCTTGCGTCAGGTGGTTTCAAGCAGGCAGAAACGCTGGTGGGCATTTCTGTCTTCTGCGGATAAATATGATGAAGGCCGTCTGAATTATGATGTTCGGCTTCTGCGCCAGCATTATCTGTCACGCGGTTATGCAGATGTGGAAGTGCGCCGTGTTCAGGGGGGGCTACTTCCAGATAGAACTGGCTTTGCGATTACCTTTGAAATTGAAGAAGGCATTAGATACAAGCTTAACGATGTCAGTTTTGTCTCAGAGATTCCAAATGTGGATGTTGGTGCATTCAGAGATTTGGTGCCGTTGGCTAAGGGGGACTGGTATGATGTGCGCTATGTTGAGCAGGGGTTGGTCAATATTACCAACGAGCTTGGTAATAAAGGTTATTCTTTTGTAAATATTACGCCAGCAGTGAACACTGACCCCGAGCAGGGCTTGCTTGACCTGACTATCAATATTGGCAATGCACAGAAAAACTATATTGAACGTATTCAAGTGGTGAATAATACGCGTACCCTAGATAGGGTTATTAGGCGCGAATTTGAGCTGGTAGAAGGGGATGCCTTTAATCAGCTGAAACTAGACCGCTCAGTTCGTAATGTTCGCAATCTTGGCTATTTCCGCAATGTTCAGGTAACAACAGAGCAAGGAAGTTCCGCAGATCAGTCAGTTGTCAAAATTGATGTTGAGGAACAGCCAACAGGTGACCTGTCAATTGGTGCAGGCTATTCTTCGCTAGATAAAACAAGTTTCTCATTTGGGATAAATGAGAAGAACTTTCTAGGCACAGGGCGCGCGCTTAACCTATCAACATCAGTATCTGGAAGCCAAGCAGATTATAGCATTGGATTGACAGAACCTTATTTCCTAAACCGTGATATGCGTGGTAGTGCCAGTATTTTCAGCACCCAACAAAAATCAAATGATTTTACCTCTACTTCAAAAGGATTAGGTCTTGGGGTAAGCTTTAGTGCGGCAAATGATGTATATCATCGCATCAATTATCAATATTCAAACACAAATTCACGTCAAAAAAACACCACTACCTCTACTTCTACAACAGGCGAAGAAAATAAGACGCTTACTGCCTCATCAGTAGGTTATACGCTTGGCAGAAGCACATTAAATAACCGCTTTGACCCAACAGAGGGCAGTCTGGCTGAAATCTCAGAGACATTTTCAGGGGTTGGTGGTGATGTGAATTATGCACGCACCGAGCTTCGTCTTGGATATTATAAACCGTTCTTGTTTAACCGTGTTGTTATGGGGCTTAGAGGCAGGGTAGGCCATGTTGATGGGCTTGGTGACAAAGTAACACAAAGTAACCGCTTCTTTATTGGTGGCCGAAATGTAAGAGGGTTTGCTGGCGGTGGTATCGGCCCGCGGGATAGAGGGTCTTTGGCAGCTGTTGGCGGGAATACTATGTATTCAGGGTCTGCTGAGCTGATTTCATCTTATGGGTTTAGCAAAGATTTGGGCATACGCTGGACGGTATATTCTGATATTGGCTCAACATGGGGCACAGATTATCCAACAGGGGTGATAGGGGCTAATAATGATGCGTTACGCCAATCAATCGGGTTTGGTCTGTTATGGGATACTGCGATTGGGCCATTGAGTTTTTACTGGGCAGATGCCATTAGCAAAGAGAATTTCGATCAAACAAAACGCTTTCAATTCAATATTGGTACGCGCTTTTAATAAGGAAGGTCAGCATTATCATGACATTCAGCAGGGTGCGGGGTCTGGCGCGTATATATGTAGCGCTATTGGTGGTACTTGGTATGCCATCTATGGTGCATGCGCAATCAGACGAGGCTGGGCTTTACACCGCAACACAGATAGCTGTTGTAGATATTGGCGATATTTTGCGTAAAGCAGAGGCGACCAAGAAGGTAAGAGAAATTCTGGATGAAAAGAGAGATGAGTTTCAGCAAGAATTTTCTCAAAAAGAACGTGAAATGCTGAGCCGTGAGAAAGAGCTAAAATCACAGCAATCTATTTTATCAGCAGAATCTTATCGTCAGCAGGTGGCGCAATTCCAAGCAGATGTTGCTGAAATTCAGAAGCAGATTCAAACAACACGTCAATCGTTAGATAATGCATTTCAATCTATCCAGAATCAGATTAGGGATATTGCACTTGAGCTTGTTACCGAATTTTCATCCGAGAATGATCTTGATATTGTGCTAAACCGCCAATCAGCCATTATTTTCAAAAACCAGCTTGATATTTCACCTGTAATTCTTGAAAGGTTGAATGAGCGCACACAAAATGCTCGATTTGAAATCGATGAAAAATCGTCAGGGGAATAGATTATTTTGGTGTCTAAAAGAACGGCTTTTTTTGAAGAGCCTGTACCCCATTCGCTAGCTGCATTATGTGATGGGTTGCAGGTAGATGTGCCGCCAGCTTGCGCAAATATTACCGTAACTGATTGCAAGGATATTGCAAATGCTGGCTCAGGTATTCTTACCTATCTTTCCGATCTGTCTTATCTTGATAATGCTTCTCTGCCGAGAGGCACAATTTGCCTGATATCACGCGCCAGTGCCGAGCTATCTTGTGATGGGCTAGCAAATGCGATAACCCTGCCATGTGATAACCCAAGAGCTGTTTTTGCACAGGCCGCAAAGCGGATTTATCCTAGCCTGTTTAAGGTACCGACAGAGCAGGACGGCACAATACACCCCTCAGCTATAATTGAGCAGGGCGCACAGATTGACAAAACAGCCTCAATTGGCGCCTTTAGCCTTATTGGCAAAGGTGTAAAAATAGGTGCGCATAGTGTGATTGATGCACATGTACAGATAGCACAAGGCACAGAAATAGGTAGCAACTGTCATATTGCTTCTGGTGTTGCCGTAAGCCATAGCCTTATTGGCAATTATGTTAGAATTGCTGAGAACACTGTTATTGGAAAACGTGGATTTGGCTTTGAAGCAACTATAGGGCAGGTTGATATCATGCCGCATCTTGGGCTGGTTATCATTGGCAATCATGTTGATATTGGCGCATTATGCGCGATTGACAGAGCTGTTTTTGGCGAGACACGGCTAGCAGATTATGTGATGCTAGATAATCTTGTGCATCTTGCCCATAATGTTAGCATTGGAGAAGGCACTATTATTGCTGCACATAGCGCGATAGCGGGTAGTAGCCATATTGGCAAAGCCTGTCTGTTAGGCGGTAAAGTTGGGGTCGCAGATCATGTGACAATCGGGGATAACAGTATTATTATGGGCAATGCGAATGTAACGAAATCACTTGTTGGTGGGCAAGCCTATGCTGGATTCCCTGCTATGCCTGCCCAGCAATTCTGGAAACAGCAGGCACGTTTGCGCATGCAAACAAAACGCAAATAGATATTTTGATAGTCAGTTCGACACACTACCAACCTTACAGAAAGACATGATTATGAACGAGCCAATAGGATATGCAGAGATTGAGCAGTTAATACCGCATCGCGCGCCCTTTCTGCTGATTGACCAGCTTCGTGATATTGTGCTGGGTGAGTCAATTACAGGGATTAAGGCTGTAAGTGGCAACGAGCCTTATTTTGCAGGCCATTTTCCAGGCAACCCCGTGATGCCAGGTGTGCTGATAGTTGAAGCAATGGCGCAAGCTGCATCCTGTCTGGCATCATTAACCTTTCCAGAACAGCAAAAGGGCATGCTGGTCTTTTTAGCTTCAGTTGACAAGACACGATTCAAAAAGCCTGTAAGACCAGGTGATTTGCTAGAATTAAAGGTTCATAAAACAGCTGGTAAAGCAGCATTATGGAAATTTTCAGGTGTCGCAGAAGTAGCAGGTACGGTAATGGCACAAGCTGATTTTTCGGCTATGGTTGTTCCAGGAAATAAGTGAGACCACAGGTGACACAGTCTAGTAATATTCATCCATCTGCTATCATTGCACCAACAGCAACGCTTGGAGATGAGGTTGAGATTGGTGCTTTTAGTATCATTGGCGAGCATGCGGTAATTGGAAATAAGGTGAAGATTCATCATCATGTTGTGATTGATGGTAATACCACTATTGGTGATGGATGCGAGATTTTTCCCTTTGCTTCACTTGGGCTTCCCCCCCAGCATATTCACTATAAAGGTGAGCCGTCAGAGCTGATAATTGGGAAAAATAACCTGATAAGAGAGCAGGTGACCATGCATCGTGGCACTGAATTAGGCAATATGAAAACAGTGGTTGGCGATAATAATCTGATTTTTGTAGGCTGTCATATTGCGCATGATTGTATTGTTGGCAATCATAATATTCTAGCCAATTATGTCGGGCTGGGCGGGCATGTTGAGGTTGGTGATTTTGCATATCTTGGCGCATATTCTGCCTTTCATCAATTTGTCAGAATAGGTAGCTATTCTATTATTGGTGGGCAATCTGCTGTTGTGAGTGATGTTATTCCGTTTGGTAATGCGTCTGGCCCGCGCGCCTGTCTGAATGGGCTAAATATTACAGGCATGAAGCGGCGTAATTTCTCAAATAGCGAGATACAGAATTTGCGTAAATTCTTTGGCGTTTTGTTTGAATCTGACGGAGTATTCTCAGACAGGCTTGCAGACGCAAAAGCAGAATTTTCAGATAATGAAGATGCTATGGCGATACTACATTTTATTGAAGATGGGGATGCGCGCGCATTGTGCCATCCTCAGCGTTAATGGTAGCACCAGATGGGCAGGCTGGCGATTATATCAGGAAAAGGGCCGCAACCAGCTGATATAGCCCGTTCTGCGCAAGCTAAGGGTGAGACGCCTGTTATTATCCGAATAAAACATCATTGCGAGCTTGATTTCCCTGATTTAGAGGTCGTTGATTTCGATATTGGCGAGCTAGGCGCGGCGATGCGCTTTATGAAAGATTCAGCGTGTGATAGGGCTGTTCTTGCTGGACTTGTGAACAGACCGCCACTAAATCCGCTAGCGCTGGATAAAGAAGCCTATAAATTGCTGGCAAATGTATTGCTAAAGGGGGATAATTCAGCCCTTGAGGTTGTGACCGCCTATTTTCAAAAACATAATATCACTATTTTGCCGCAATCTTGTTTCCTGAATAATAGGTTTTTGCCAAAACAATTTCATCAGGGTCGTAAACTAACAAAGGCCGAGACAGAATCTGCCCAGCTTGCAATTACCACCTTAAATGCATTGGGCAATCTAGATATTGGACAATCTGTGATAGCGCAGGGAAACAGAATTTTGGCAATTGAGGCGGCTGAAGGCACAGATGAGATGATTGCACGCTCACAAAACCTGATCCAGAGGCAACGCCCATCTGCTATTTTTGTGAAAATGGCAAAGACAGGCCAAAACCGCCAGTTTGATCCGCCTGGCTTCGGAGAGCAAACCCTAAACAAACTTGCACAGGCAGGGGTTGAAATTGCTATTCTTGAGGCTGAAGATGTGTTTTTAACCCAAGAACGCTCAGAGTTGTTGGCGATAGCAAAGAGGCATAAAATTGTGCTGGTATCAACAGACATGCTGATAGAATGAGCCAGAATTCCAAAACCATTTTTATGCTTGCTGGCGAGCCATCTGGCGACAGGCTTGCTGCAGATATTATGCGCGCCTGTTCAGAAAAATTTGGCCAGATCAAATGGTGCGGTATGGGCGGCCAGAACATGCAAGCATGCGGGCTTACCTCATCTGAAGATATGAGCCAGCTTTCTATTATCGGTATAGGGGCAGCGCTTACCAGCATAATTAGGCTAAACAGGCTAGCAAACAGGCTGATAGCACAGATTGACACATATCGGCCTGATTATATTTTTACCGTTGATTCAAAAGGGTTTTCAGTACGGTTTGTCCAACGCCTACGCCGCCATCTATCAGGACAGGCGTATCAGCCGCGCATTATTCATGTGGTTGCGCCGACTATTTGGGCATGGGGGGCAGGGCGTAAACATAGGTTTGAAAATGTGTTTGATGCAATGTTATGTCTATTTCCGTTTGAGACATCTTTATTTGATTCTAACAAGCTAGCACTTGCCTATATGGGGCATCCGCTAGGCTGGCAAGAACAAAGGCCTGTTCCAGAATCAGACCCGTTTCAGATAGTGATTTTGCCTGGAAGCCGTGCATCAGAGATAACGCATCTGTTACCGCTTTTCCTAACATCTGCTGAAATGCTATGTGCAAAACAGTCAAATCTAGGAAATATGCGCTTTTTAATGCCTGTTGTCCCGCAGTTAAGGCAAATGGCTGATGATATAGCGGCAGGCTTTCCAGATCTGCCACTAACCATTGAAACTGCGCATGATGGGGTTGAAACTGCGTTGTCTAGCTCTCACATTATGCTTGCGGCATCTGGTACAGTGACATTAGAGGCCGCAATGGCAGGTGTGCCAGGTGTGACGGCTTATCATATGCCCTTTTTTACACGGATTATCTCATCATTTCTATTTAAGCCGCATACGCCTATTTTGCCTGATATTTTGCTAGGCACGAACCATTATCCTTTTATCTTTCCGCCCCAGCTAACAGCAGATGCCCTTACTTCAGCACTGGAAGAGGTAATGGCACAATATCCCCAAAGGCAGGCTGAAATCTTTGAGGCGTCTGATGAGTTGCGCACATTATTTAGAAAAAAAGCCAGCTATGATGCACAGCTGGCTTTTGCATTAGATACTGTTTTATAGATTACCGCTTTGAGATATCGATATAATCGCGTGTTGCAGGCCCTGTATAAAGCTGGCGAGGGCGGCCGATACGCTGAGAGGTATCTTCAACCATTTCTTTCCATTGTGAAATCCAGCCAACCGTTCTTGCTACTGCAAATAGCACGGTGAACATTGATGTTGGAAAGCCCATTGCCTTGAGAATGATACCAGAATAGAAATCAACATTCGGATATAGTTTTTTATCAATGAAATACGGGTCTTTCAGGGCAATTTCTTCCATCTCCATTGCCACTTCTAGCAACGGGTCTGAAATGCCCATTTTATTAAGCACTTCATGGCATGATTTACGCATTACCTGCGCTCTTGGGTCATAATTTTTATAAACGCGGTGTCCAAATCCAAATAGGCGGAACGGGTCATCCTTGCTTTTGGCTTTATCTACGAATGTTTTAATATTTTCCTTTGTGCCAATTTCATTCAGCATATTCAGCACAGCTTCATTCGCACCGCCATGCGCAGGCCCCCATAAAGACGCAATGCCTGCTGCAATACAGGCAAACGGATTAGCCCCAGATGAGCCTGCTAGACGCACAGTTGATGTTGAGGCATTCTGCTCATGGTCTGCATGAAGGATAAGAATTTTATCCATTGCATCTGCTACTACAGGATCAATTTCATAGTCTTCTGTTGGCACTGCAAAGCACATATGCAAAAAGTTTTCAGCATAGCCAAGCTTGTTCTGAGGATAGTTAAAAGGCTGGCCTATTGAATATTTATAGGCCATTGCCGCAAGGGTTGGCATTTTTGCAATTAGCCTGCGGCATGAAATCATTCTGCTGGTTTCATCATAATGATCAATATTGTCATGATAAAAGGCAGATAATGCGCCTGTTACGCCGCATAGAATTGCCATTGGATGTGCATCGCGTCTAAATCCGCGAAAGAAGGCCGAGATTTGCTCATGCACCATTGTATGATTGGTGATTGCATAGGTGAATTCATCATTCTGTTCTGTATTTGGCAACTCGCCATTTAACAGCAGATAAGCCACTTCCAGAAAGCTTGATTTTTCAGCTAGCTGTTCAATTGGATAGCCACGATGAAGCAAAATGCCCTGATCCCCATCAATAAAGGTTAGGCCTGACATACAAGAGCCAGTAGCGCCATAACCCGGATCAAATGTGAACATATCTGTAGTGGAAAACAGTGACCTAATATCAATTACATCAGGGCCTAATGTGCCGCTAAGGACTGGTAGTTCAACTGATTTATTTGAATTATTCAGCGATAACGTCACAGATGAGTTGCTTTTGCTAGCCATATTTGTCCTACCTTCTTATGAAAAGTTAGCCACCTGACATCTTGATGTATAATCCTGATGGTGGCTTGCTTGTCCATATTATAGAGTAAAGCTGTGCTTAAAAGCAAATTTGTTTGATCCTTTTTATCGTTTCTTCAATGCCTATGCCCAAAATAATATCTACCAAAGAGGGGGCTTTGCGGCTTCCTGTCATCACGATACGTAACGGGATTCCAAGCTCTTTCATTTTCAGCCCTTCAGCGTCAAGCCAGCTTCCGATAGCCTCATGTAATTGCTCAGAAGATGTAGGCGCTTTCTCCAAAAAGCTGGCAAATGCTATCAGCCGTTCTTTGACGGTTTCATCAATTTGACTGGCGGCATCTTCAGATAGCTCTGGTGCGCCTTCGCTAAATAGCCAGCCTGTCTGTTCTGCAACCTCAATAATTGTGCTTGCCCGTTCAGTAAATAGCGTGCTCATTGTCTCAAGCCATGTTGCGGTGTTGCTATGCGCAGAATAGCCATGTTCTTCCATATAGCGAATAACCATCTTTGATATATCGCTGGCAGGAAGCTGGTTTAGCCAATGCCCATTTACCGCGCGTAATTTATCTAAATCAAAGCGTGAGGGCGAGCGGCCAATAGAGCTACCATCGAACCAGCTAGCGGCGTCATCAAGGCTGAATAATTCATCATCACCATGTGACCAGCCAAGCCGCGCAAGATAATTTAACAATCCTTGAGGCACAAACCCCATGTCGCGATAGGCATCTACCCCAAGTGCGCCATGCCGTTTTGATAATTTTGCCCCATCTGCACCATGAATAAGCGGAATATGTCCAAATTTTGGAGTTTGCCAGCCCGCCGCCTGATAAATAAAATATTGTCTGAATGCATTATTGAGATGGTCATCACCTCTTAAAATATGGGTGATGCCCATATCATGATCATCTACCACCACCGCCAGCATATAGGTAGGCGTGCCATCACTGCGCAATAGCACCAGATCATCTAAGGTCTGATTATTGACGCTGACAACCCCTTGAACCATATCATCTATCTGTGTTGTGCCATGATCAGGCATTTTGACACGAACAACAAAGGTTTCGGATTTGGGGTGATCTAGTCTATCTCGCCACGGAGAGCGCACAGGCAGGCCTTGTTCACGAGCAGAATCTCTAATCTCACTCAGCTCATCATCACTTAAAAAGCATTTATAGGCTGTCCCTTTTGCCAGCATCTCATCTACCACTTCGCGGTGGCGGCATTCATTTGATGATTGCATGATGGCTGGCTCGTCACCTGCAAGCCCAAGCCAGTCCAGCCCGTCTTTGATGGCATGGATAGCCTCATCAGTAGAACGTTTTTTATCTGTATCTTCAATGCGTAGCAGGTATTTTCCGCCATGATGTCTGGCGAATAAATAGTTGAATAGAGCAGTGCGCGCACCGCCAATATGCAGAAACCCCGTTGGTGATGGCGCAAACCGTGTAACAACACTCATCTTTTATTAACCTATTCGCATTAAGCTGTTGATTCTGACTTGAGGATATAGCATGGAACAGATGCGAAGGTCACCTGAAAGGCTAGATATTTCAGCACAATTTTATTCGTGTTGGTGTTTTATCGCTCTGATTTGCGGGATAGTGCTAACACGCATGGCAGATTACCCCCCGCTTGTTTCACGTTTATGGGAATCTTTTGCCGCTATTGCAGTAGTTTCTGCAATCATATCGGCTAGCCTGTTCTGGTATGCAAGCAGATGGGCTCATAGTGGGCTATTGAGCCTGTATCTTATCGTATGTTCTGGCTGGTTAATGCTTGGCATCTGTGTTGCCAGTATTGAGAGTCTGCTCCATCCGCCAGCTAGTGCATTAAGCCATGCCCAGTCTGGCATTTATGCACTCACTGTTCAAAAGATAGATAAACGCAAGCCAGATTCGGCTCGTCTTGAGGGTGAAATTCAAGATGAGAAAACCGATTTACCGTTTAGAACCCTATCTCGGGTAAGGGTGACAGTCTATCATTCTGGATCAGAAATAACCGAAGGTGACGAGGTTGTCATATATGGGCGGTTATTTCCGCTATCGCCGCCTGTCTTTGCAAATAGCCCTGATTTTTCAAGGCAGTTACGGCTTCGCGATATAGCAGCCACAGGCATTGGCTATAAGCTGATTAGCCATCACAGCCATCCGCCACGCACATTTTTATCACAGCTAAGCCATTATAGGCACGGGCTAGCGAAACAGATTTTAGCGCATATGAGCCCAGATCAGGGGGCAATTGCGTCTGCTATGCTGGTTGGGGTGAGAGATTATGTGCAAAATGCACTTTATGAATTATTTAGAGCTGCTGGATTGGCACATTTGCTTGCCATATCTGGACTTCATATGGGCATTTTCTGTATTTTCATATTTTCTTTTTTGCGATATGGGCTTGCGCTAATACCGCATATTGCGATGCGATTTCCAGCGCATAAATATGCTGCTATCTGCGCTTTGCTTGCCAGCCTGTTTTATCTGTTTCTTACTGGATTTCCAGTGTCTGCAATACGCGCATTTTTGATGTCTAGCCTTGTGATTATTGCCATCATCTCTGACAGGCTTGCCCTTACCTATCGCAATCTGGCACTTGTGGGCATCATTATTTTGCTGTTCTATCCCTCTGCGGTCTATACTGCTTCGTTTCAGCTATCATTTTCTGCGACCTTTGCACTTGTGACAGCGGTTCAAATTAGTGGCGGTTATATAGGCCGCATCCCATTTGTGCGCAGTTTTCTGTTTTTATCCTTCAGCTCAGCCTTGATCACATTATTTAGCCTGCCTTTTGCCAGCTGGCATTTTGCTACTATTTCATTATGGGGTGTGGCATCAAACATAGTGGCGATACCGCTAACAGGAATGGTCATTATGCCTGCTGGTGTGTTGATGCTGGTAAGTCTGATTGCGGGACTGCCAGCGTTCGGGGCAAGTATTATGGATTTGTCTCTTAGCTTGCTATTGGCTATTTGGTTTTTCAAGCCGCAGACAGATGCAGTCATATTTCATAATGGTAAGAAGTCAGTATTTGTTATGGCAGAAAATAACAGGCTGATTGCCAGCGCGCCATTATCACCGTTCTGGCGGTTTCAGATATATCGTCATCTTGGAGCTGAACATATTGAGGTGATGAGGTGCGAGAGCGGAGTATGTTCTGCTAGACTAGATGATCGCTATGTTGGTTTTGTTGAAAAATCTTATGGTCTAACCCACGGGTGCAAGCAGAAATTTGATTTGCTAGTAACGCCCTTTACCCCTCGCTATCCATGTAGAGCGCCGCGCCACCTGCTAAGGCTTAAGCAGGATGCACATTATCTCATCAGCTTCGAAAGACAAGGGCGGCGCTATCCAGCCTCAATCCAGCCCGTTGCCCGAGACAGTTCCAGATGATCCCAAATAATCTAATCTATCAATAATGTCTGATAAGCCCTGTGAGACGTCCTTGAATACGCACCTGATTGCTTTCAAAATAGCGTGTTTCATAATTTGGATTTGCGGGTTCTAGCCCAATACGCCCTGCTTCTTTGCGCAAGGTCTTCAAAGTAGCTTCACTATCTTCTATCAGCGCAACGATAATATCGCCACTATTGGCCGTTTCGGTTCTGTGAATAATCACTGTATCACCCTCATGAATGCCAGCGTCAATCATTGAATCACCAATAATCTCAAGTGCAAAATGCTCGCCATGAGACACCATATTCTGAGGCACAGCAGTATAAGATGAGGGGTCAGATAATGCTTCAATAGGCGTGCCAGCGGCAATGCGCCCAAGCAAGGGAAGCTCAACTACGCCAGAACGAGGATTATCCCCAAAATCAGCAGATACCACATTTGACGGCTGAACAGGATTGCCAGAAGGCGTCTTAATCACTTCGATAGCCCGCGCCCGATTAGCTAGGCGGCGGATATATCCCCGTTCTTCAAGCGCAGAGACCAGCCTGTGAACACCCGACTTGCTAGCAAGTCCAACAGCCTGCTTCATTTCGTCAAATGAGGGTGTGATATCACCGTCATTTTGTTGATGTTCAATCAGAAATTTTAACAGCTGATGTTGCTTTCCAGTGAGCATAGCGACCTCCAACATAAATCCAAACATTATTTGTTCTTATTATGTTCTATCTTAGAACATAGAACAAATCAAGAATATTCATCTTCTAGCTATTTTTTGGGTTATAGCAAGTTTGGAATTTTCAGAAATTCTACCGCATCACCTATTTCAGCAGGCGGAGCAAATGGTGGTCTTATAATCAGCGCATCTGCTTCTGTAAATATTCTGAGCATGGATGAATCCTGCTTGCCCAGCTTTTCGACATGTATTTTGCCTGTCTTATCTTCGCTTATGCTGGCACGAAGATAGTCTTGCCGTGTGTCATTTTTGGCTAGCGGTGTGGTAAGATAGCCTGTGCTGGTCACTGTATTTGTGCTTTGTCCTAATAATTTACGCAATGCAGGCATGATAAATACTAATCCGCATACCCCTGCCGAAACAGGATTGCCTGGCAAGCCAATGAATGTAGTGTCATGCCATCGTGCGCATAGAACAGGTTTTCCTGGTCGCATCGCAATTTTCCAGAAATTCAGCGAGGCATTGCCAGCCTTGCTTAAATCAGCATGAATATGGTCATGCGTGCCTACTGAGGCGCCGCCTGTTGATATGATCATATCAAACGTTAGACCTTGCGCACGGGCTGTCTCTAGGGTGGTGGTCAAAGCGCCTGCTTTATCTGCAATGATGCCCAGATCAACAGCTACGCCGCCGCATGTCTCTACAAGCTGGCGAAGATACAGGCTGTTTGAGTTGATAAGCTGTCCTGCCGCTGGCTGTGTGCCTGCAGCAACCAGCTCATCACCACTTGATAAAATGCCAATAAGCGGACGTTTTCTGACAGCAACATCTATTTTGCCAGACAAACAAACTAGCGCCCATCTTCTCGCACTTAGCAATTCACCCTGTTTGGCGATGGTGTGCCCTGTTTCAAAGTCAAGTCCAGCAGGTCTTACAAACTGGCCCTCTTTCACATCTTCAGTAGGAATTACTTTGTCCTGTTCAATGCGCACATCTTCTTGAATTAGCACTGCATTTGCGCCGTGCGGCATATAGGCACCTGTGAAAATCCGCACTGCTTGATCAGAGTTAATAGAGCCAGAAAAAGGATGACCTGCGGCAGCTTCGCCAATAAGCTCAAGCGGTGTGTTTTCTGCCAGCACGCCATCTGTGACCATAACAGCATATCCATCCATAGCCGAGATAGCATGGGCAGGGTGGCTATATTCAGCCTCAACATCTTCTGCCAGAATCCTGCCAGCCGCCTCTGTGATGGGGATGGTTTCAGCCTGTGTCTGCTGAAGATTGCCCAGAATGTGGTTTAGAGCATCCTCTACCGCCATCAATGGCGAGATATTATCTGACATCATAAGTTCCAGATTTGCCGCCAGCCTTATAGACCAGCTTGATATCTGAGATCACCATCGCCTTATCAACGGCCTTGCACATATCATAAATGGTGAGGGCAGTAACGCTAACAGCCGTGAGGGCTTCCATCTCAACCCCTGTTTTGCCTGTAATATGACATTCAGCGAGTATCTCGATACCGCCTTTATTTGCATCAAGTGCCAGCTTTACTGAAACATGATCTAGCCCTAGCGGATGGCATAGCGGAATAAGCTGTGCTGTCTGTTTTGCGCCCATAATGCCAGCAAGTTCTGCTACCTGCATCACATCACCTTTTGACAGGGTTTTGCTGGTAATGGTCGAGATAGTCTTATCAGACATAGAAATAAAGCCGCTAGCAATCGCTATGCGCTTTGAGGCTGTTTTTTCCCCCACATTGACCATATGGGCTCTGCCTTCCTTATCGAAATGGGTTAGCTCGCTCATAATATTTGCTCCTTACACGATTGGGGGCAGGGGGTTTGCAAGAATTGCCTTAGTAGCCGCCGCAACATCTTTTTGACGCATTAACGATTCGCCAATTAAAAAACAGCGTGCCCCTGCTTCGGCCATATAGCGCAAATCGTCTGGCGCGAATAATCCACTTTCTGCAATCGCTATCCTGTCATCTGGCAGGCGTGGTAGCATATCACGCCCTATCTCAAGTGATATATCCATCGTTTTTAGATTTCGGTTATTGATGCCCATCAAAGGTGAGGTAAGCATGCATGCGCGTTCAAGCTCGGATATATCATGCACTTCAATCAGAACATCCATGCCCAATTCATGTGCGGCAGCTTCAAGTTCAATAGCCTGAGCATCTGATAGTGCCGCCATAATAAGCAAAATACAATCTGCGCCCAACGCGCGTGACTGCACAATTTGAAGCGGATCAATGATAAAATCTTTACGCAAAACAGGCAAGCTCACGGCCTGGCGTGCCTGCTGTAAAAATGCATTATCACCTTGAAACCAGTGCCTGTCTGTAAGCACAGAAAGACAGGTTGCCCCACCTGCCTCATAGGCAGATGCCAGTTCTGGCGGATTAAAATCTGCCCTGATAAGCCCTTTTGAGGGAGAGGCCTTTTTCAACTCTGCGATTAGCCCATATCCCTGTTTTGCGGCTGTTTTTAGCGCCTCTGCAAAACCACGTGGTGCAGAAACTGATGAGGCTATCTCAAGCAGATCAGCATAGCTATTTTGGCGTGCTAGCTGTTGTACTTCTTCAGCTTTGCCAGCGATAATTTTGTTCAATACATCAGACATGGCTATCTCTGGCTATCTTGAGGTGGTAATCTGGACAAGTCTATTTAGTGAGTTAAGCGCATTCCCTGAATCAATCGACGCTGTGGCGCGTTCAACAGCGCTTTTCATATCAGCTTCGTGACCAGTTGCTACAAAGGCACCTGCCGCATTTAATATCACAATATCACGATAGGGGTTTTGGGCGCCTTCAAGCACGTCACGCAACGCAGCTGCATTTTGCTCAGGGGTGCCGCCTACCAAATCCTCTATCTTGGCTGTGGCTAAGCCTAGATCATTCGGGTGGATGGTAAATTCGCTTATTTGACCCTCTTTAAGCTGGACTACAACATTCTCGCCCGTTGTGCTTAATTCATCTAGCCCATCTGCGCCATGTACCACCCATGCATAGCGCGTATCAAGTGTTTTAAGGGCTTCAGCAAAGGGCTTTGACCAATAGCTGTCAAACACGCCAACCATGATTCTGCTGACCAATGCAGGGTTTGAAAGCGGCCCTAGCAAATTGAAAATTGTTCGTAATTTAAGTTCTGCACGAATAGGCCCTACATGCCGCATTGCCGCATGGTGTCTAGGTGCCATCAAAAAGGCGATATGGGCGTTATTCAATGCATCAGACAGCGCTTCAAACGGGCAATTCACATCAATTCCAAGCGCGCTTAATACATCTGCTGCGCCGCTTTTCGAAGACACAGCCTTATTGCCATGTTTAGCAACGCTAACACCGCTTCCAGCAACAACAAAGCTTGCAGCGGTTGAAATATTATAGGTGCCAAGCCCATCACCGCCAGTGCCTACAATATCTATTGCATCATCAGGCGCATTTTCAAGAAGGGTTGCTTTGGTGCGAAGTACAGATGCCCCTGCTGCAATATCGCTAGGGGTCTCGCCGCGCATCTTCAACGCAATCAGAAAACAGCTAAGCTGGACAGGGCTAGCCTTGCCTTCCATAATCTCGCTAAAAGCTGTCTGCATATCGCCAAAGTCAAGCTGCTGGCCATCAATAATTTGTGATGAAAAGGCATGAAGAATATCAGACATGGACTTGATCCGGAAATAATGTGTCTAGGGCGATAAGCTGGGATTCCAATTCTGCCATTTTTGCATCAGACGGAAACACATTCTGACCAGTTTTCGCCAGAAATGCCCGCAAGAGGCGATAGCCCTGTGCAGAGGCAATTGATTCAGGATGAAACTGAACACCATAAATATCAAATTCTTTATGATGTACAGCCATAATTTTTCTGTCATCCGCATCAGCTTTGGTAAAGGCTACAGCTTCAAGACAGTCTGGTAGGGTTTGTGTCTCAGCCACAAGCGAATGATAGCGTGTCACCACAAAATCTTGCTCTAACCCCTCAAAAATACCTGAATTCGAATGGGTGATGCGAGATAATTTGCCATGCATTGGCGGGCTGAAATGCGTGATCGTACCGCCAAATGCGGTGCAAATAGCTTGATGACCAAGACAGACGCCAAGCAGGGCTATTTTGCCTGCCGCCAGCGTAATTAGCTCTTCAATCATGCCTGCTTGTGAGGGAACGCCAGGGCCTGGCGATAGCACAATACCAGACGGTGATAGCGCCATTACCTGTTCTGCGCTCATTGCATCATTTCTGATAGTCTGCACCTCAGCCCCTAAATCAGACAGAAAATGCCACAAATTCCATGTGAAGCTATCATAATTATCGATAAGCACGATCATCGAACATCTTATCCTGTATTGTCTGTTAAATTCATTACCAACGCTTATACTTAGAACCTGCTATTAAGGTCAAATTTTATCCGCATGGCCTGTTTTTCTTAACAGTATTAGTAACGCTAAGCCAGTTAAGCAAACATGCTAGCTATCAAACGCTTGCCAATTAGGCAAAAATATACGGTATAATAATACCTTATTTATAACTAATTGAAATATAGAATTTTTTTAGTTTTTGAAAGAAATTTTTACCTTGACCTGTTGGTAAGTCTTGGGTATAAGCGGCATTCATAATATCATAGCCTTACCGTTCTGGCGGGAGTCATATGCGTGTTGGCTTAGATAATAAACAGTGTAATAGAAGCAGTCACTGCTTTTGCGAATTAGGAAAAGAGATCGTTATGGCCCTTTCACGAACCTTTTCAGCAACCCCTGCTGATATCGAGAAAAAATGGGTTGTAATTGATGCAGAAGATCTGGTTTTGGGTCGGTTGGCGTCAATTATTGCCTTGCGCCTTCGTGGCAAACATAAGCCAAGCTATACGCCGCATATGGATGACGGAGATCATGTTATTGTTGTGAATGCTGAGAAAGTTCGGCTTACAGGCAATAAGCGCAAACAGAAAACATATTATTGGCATACTGGTTATCCGGGCGGCATTAAAGAGCGTACAGCAGATAAAATTCTGGATGGCCGCTTTCCTGAGCGCGTTATCTCAAAAGCAGTTGAACGTATGATTCCGCGTACACCACTAGGACGCAAGGCAATGTCTCATCTGCATATTTATGCAGGCGCAGAACATCCACATGCCGCACAACAGCCAGAAATTCTGGACGTTGCATCTATGAATGAAAAGAATAAGAGGTAGTTATGGCTGACCAGGTTGAAAATAACGAAGCACAGGCTGAAGGTATGGCAGCGCTTGCCGATCTGAAGCAAGATGCACCAGAAATCCAGAACACCGCAACGCCAGCCGAACCAAAGATCGATGCGCTGGGGCGTTCTTATGCGACTGGCCGCCGTAAAAATGCGATTGCCCGTGTATGGGTAAAGCGTGGCACAGGCCAAGTTACGGTGAATGGCCGTGATGTATCTGTTTATTTTGCGCGTCCTGTTTTGCAAATGCTTTTAAAACAGCCATTTGAGGTGACAGAGCGTGACGGTGAATTTGATGTTATCGCAACGGTTGTTGGCGGCGGTCTATCTGGACAGGCTGGCGCAGTCCGTCATGGCATTAGCCGCGCACTTACCTATTTTGAGCCAGGTCTTCGCCCTGCGCTGAAAGCTGGCGGCTTTATGACCCGTGACCCTCGTGTTGTTGAACGTAAGAAATACGGCAAAGCAAAAGCCCGCCGTAGCTTCCAATTCTCAAAGCGTTAATACACAGCTTACAATTTATATCTTAGACACAAGCGCTTACGAAAGTAGGCGCTTGTTTTTTTATGGGTGTTATGTTTGGCAGAACAGCTAAAATATGCTCTATTTTTCGATTTATAGTAGAAATTACCTTGATAATTGCATTTTATGATATAGTCTGAGGTTTCTTGTAGATAAAGCTGGCCTATCCAGTTTTTTGCCCATTGAGGGGGATTGTAATTCAGAAATGCTAAGCATCAAAAAATATTTTAGAAATCATATCGGTTGGATTAAA
>CBFHYU010000021.1:0-36306 GCA_965660165.1 Puniceispirillaceae bacterium (SeqCode) | reverse complement strand
CCAATATCCCCTACCAAACTCCTTAGGTTTGAGCGTTTTGTCCATAATTTTATGGACAAGCCACTCAATTAAGTTGTGTTTACATTTGACTCTAAAGCTTTTGAGGGGCTATAAATCCGCAGTATTCTACGGTTTTAATTGGTCGGAGTGGCGGGATTTGAACCCACGACCCCTACACCCCCAGTATAGTGCGCTACCAGGCTGCGCTACACTCCGACCGAAATACTGCCAACATACTGGCAGATGGGTAGCCAAACCTAGCACAGGCGATAGGCGCTGATCAACATATCTTATCTGCTAGCCCAAACAGCTATGTTGGCCACCGCCTATATTCAGAGCTGTGGCTGTCTAGCGATAAATAGCATGAAAATTTACAATCGAGCGATGCGTGCGGATAAGGACTCAATGCCCTGTTCTGCCTCTGAAAGCAATGCGGCGGCCTTTGCCAGAAGATCGTCGCCGCCAGCGCCTTCATGCGCGGGTGAGGCTGTTTGGGCAGGCATATCACGCACAATCTCATCTACCGCCGTTCCGCGTTTAGACAGGATTTTCTGAACGCCTTCAATGGTATAGCGCTCATCATAGAGCAATGTTTTGATCTTAATCAGCAAATCAACATCTGCACGGGTATAATATCGTCTGCTACCCCCACGCTTCATCGGCTTTACTTGCGGAAATTTATTTTCCCAAAAGCGCAAGACATGGGCTGGCACGCCCACCTCGCCAGAAACTTCAGAAATTGTCCGATAGGCTTCAGGTGATTTGCTCGTCATATAATAATTCTCAATTCAGATTTACCCACAGACGCCTAGCGTGTGTATCTATCTCCGCCTGAGGCGACCGCTACCCGTTATTGATGCGTTGTTTCATCAGGTTTGATGGCCTGAAAGACAATACCCGTCTTGGCGTGATTGTTGCTTCAACCCCTGTTTTTGGGTTCCGTCCAATCCGCTCTGACTTAGCATGAACGGAAAAAGTTCCAAATGAAGACAGTTTAACGGTTTCACCTTTTTCAAGACAAAGGCTAACCTCATCAAGCACTGATGCGACAAGTTGCGCACTTTCATTTTGGGATAACCCAATATGACGATGCACCGCTTCTGAAAGATCTGACCGTGTAATAGTTTTGCTCATACCGAAACGCTATCATTGTAAAAAATTAACGTCAAATGGAAACTTGTTGAATTTGAACAAGATTATATATTTTTTCAACGTTCACACATGAATTACACGATTTGCCAGGCACATTATTCACCTGATTATTATGGTCGTCCATAGCGCACAAGTGCCGCGCCCCATGATAATCCGCCCCCAATAGCTTCAAACGCTAGCAAATGCCCTGTCTGAACTCTGCCATCCATAACGGCTTGATTCAATGCTAGCGGAATAGATGCAGCAGAGGTGTTTGCATGTTGTGAGACTGTTTTGACCACCCGTTCTGAGGGCAGACCAAGTTTTTTCTGCATGCCGTCAATAATGCGCACATTTGCCTGATGCGGGATAAGCCAGTCAATTTCTGTTTCAGACACTCCTGCCTGTTCAATCACAGCATTCATAGATGCGGCCAGCTTTTCAACCGCGTGACGGAAGACATCCTGACCTTTCATCCTGACATGCCCAACTGAGCGCGTGTTGGACGGGCCGCCATCAACATATAAAATATCACGATGGCGTCCATCTGTATAAAGCGCTGATGATAAAATACCAAAATTCTGGGTATCTTCGGCAACTTCAAGGATGACCGCCCCTGCCCCATCACCAAACAGCACACAGGTAGTTCTGTCTTCCCAGTCAAGCAGTTTTGAGAAGCTTTCAGCGCCTATCACTAAAGCCCGCTTTCCTTTTTGTGCAAGAAGCAGAGATTCTGCAACAGTCAGCGCATAAACAAACCCAGCGCACACTGCCTGCACATCAAACGCAAAGGCGTTAAATGCCCCTAATTTGTTTTGCACTGTTGCCGCAGTTGCAGGAAAGGTATCATCAGGGGTTGTGGTGGCCAGCACAATAACATCGATATCATCTGCACTCATAGAGGCATTTTCAAGCGCATTTTTGGCCGCATGATAGGCCAAATCAGAGGTTAATTCCCCCTCAGCGACAATATGACGTTGCGCAATCCCCGTACGTTGCTTGATCCAGCTATCATCTGTATCAACAAATGCCGCCAAATCATCATTAGTCAGGATTTTTTCTGGCAGATACGCACCAGACCCTACCATCAGCACAGACTTATTCATCATTGCCTTTTTCCTGCTCAAGAATCTGGTTTGCCTTTTCGATTGTCTGGCTGACCTCTGGCATAAAGCCATGTTCGATCATTTCTACCGCAACATGAATTGCATTCGCAAACCCAAACCCATCAGTTCCGCCATGCGATTTTACAGAAATGCCATTTAATCCAAGCAATACTGCGCCATTATGCGCACGTGGGTCAAGCAAGCTTCGAACACGCCGCAATTGAGGGCGTGCTGTCAAATAAGATAATTTTGAAAATATAGACTGTGAAAATGATTTTTTCAGACTGTGCTGGAATAAATCTGCGATGCCTTCAGCGGTTTTCAGCGCTACATTGCCTGTAAAGCCATCAGTTACCACCACATCTACAGTGCCATGCCCAATATCAGAGCCTTCAACAAAGCCTTTATAATTCAACCCCAATTTATCACCGCTAAGGATGCTGGCGGCCACCCGCAAATATTCAAACCCTTTTTGTTCTTCAGCGCCAACATTTAGCAATCCAATTGTGGGCGTTTCCCGATTCAGCACTGACCGCACAAAGGCACTGCCCATAATCGCAAATTGAACCAAATTATCTTCATTACATTCAATATTTGCGCCCATATCAAGCATACAGCCAGAGCCAGTCACAGTCGGGAAAAATCCAGCAATAGCTGGACGGGTGACACCATCCATCATCCGCAACTGTAATTTAGACATCGCCATAAGCGCGCCTGTATTACCCGCCGATACCACTGCATCTGCCTGCTTATCTGCTACCAGCTTAATCGACTGCCACATAGAGGTATTTTTGCCATTTCGCAATGCCTGAGATGGCTTATCTTCTGGCTTTACCATTTCCTCTGCATGCAGAATATCAATCGCATGAGCGAATTTAGTTTGGGCAAGCATTTTTGAAAGTCTAGTTTCATCCCCTACGAGAATAAGTTTCATCTGAGGATAACGCTGAAGCGCCTGCTCTGCTCCCTGAATTACGATCTCAGGCGCATTGTCACCGCCCATAGCATCCAATGATATAATTGGTTTATTAGTCACAAAAAAACCCTTTTCCTACCCGCTACACAATATAACCTATTGCGGTTTTTTCAATTCAGAAAGCTTATCAAACGGGCTAATTCGTCCAGTTACTGCTTTTTCATCCATTATCCTGTCAGCCTCATCGCTTCTTGGAAATGCTGGTACATGAACAGCGATAAGCTGAGCTATTGCTTCACCAACTGGAACATGCCTGTTATCAAGTGCTTCTAAATCTAAATGTTCCCCTGACATCTCATTTGTGTCTAGCAATGTGTCAATATATCGCTCCTGCTCTGTAAACTCAACATATTCAGCCACATCTATAAAGCTTACAACGCATGGCTGGACAACTTCAAAGCCAACCACAAAGTCTATCTGCCACGATTTATCTGCCAGTTGCAGAAGTGTGATATCGCCCGTGATAGAGGTAAATCCAGATACTGCTAGCCGTTCCGCCAGCCGCGCCCTATCTTGCTCCCGCACTTGAAAGCCAAACCGTGTTGTTGGCGCATCAAACCCATCAACAGCCAGCCTGACATCCCAAAAACTGGCATCAGCCGCGACAGTAATCTGTTTTTTGGGGTGTTTTGCCATCACCTATCACATTCTATTACATCTAATCTGCTCACACTGACACGCCAAATACGGCGCAAGCTCAGAGATAGAGTCATTATATTACAATTTCGGGAAGCTCTATAGAGGCTGATAATACAGCCTCATCCTCTAATGTTGACAGCGCACTGATACATACCGCCAAACTCTGCGCCAGCTGTTTTGCATATTTGGTTTGTTGTGCTGATGGCCTCTCACAGCGGTACAGATTGCGCAATAATGCCTGCTCAAAAGCGTCATTATCTGGATGGTTGAGCGCTTCTCTATAAGCGGTGAGCCTGCCAATAAAGGCTTCTGACATCATCTTCACCCGCTTTGAAACACCTAAATCCCCAACCCCCATTTCACGCAAGGTCAAATCCATATCCGCGCAAAAAATATCAAATATCTGCTGAGAGATAGCTTTTGCGCTCTGCTTATGCTCATCTGAGACAATAGCAAGCCTATGCATCACACAGCTAACAGACAGGCACAGGCTATCAAATCGCCCATCAAGTGTATCTGCTACACCGCCCTTATCAAATAACGCAGGATTTCTGCTATGGGTAAGGCATTTTTGGTATAATTGCTCAGCAGGCATATTCATTGCCTGTTCGCGTCTATCTGCGAATGCAAAAAATTTTCGTAATGTTGATAACATCGAACATAAACCTTTTGAATGCTTATCCCAGAACTCATGCTGATATAAGACAATATGTCGACCTGTCTATCATATGCACGGCACAAAGCAAAGATTACATATTGCCAATTCCGATTTGCAAAATTAACATCGGCAGAGAAAATGCACGCTAACAGCCCACATACTAGCTTTTTAAGAATAGGATAAACTTTTTGATGAAACCCTTATTATCATTCTTAATAATCGGTCTGGTATTAACAGTGACAACATCTTGCGGAAGCAGAGTTCAATCTCATGGGCGACTTGTTGAAGAAGGCCAGCTAGACTCGATTGAAATTGGCACATCCACAAAACAAGATATTTTATTTACACTTGGCCAGCCTAGCTTTGAGGGCGCCTTTAATTCTGGCAAAATCTATTATAACAACCAGACAATGACCAGAGAGGTTGCAGGCGTGAATAAGGTGAGCGCCAGAACTATGTTTATCTTTACCTTTGATGAGAATAACATCTTGCAAGAAATTGAAGTTAAAGACGAAACAACAGATATTCAAATTGTAAAAATTGATGATGCCACGCCAACGCCAGGCGAAAACCTTTCTGCTACTGAGCAGATTTTATCAAATCTAAGACGCAGGTCTGACCAGTAACATCAACCTAGCCTGAGCTCATCTCAACTGATCTAAATTGCCGTGCCAGCGCATCAAGCACTGCATTTACAAACCCTGTATCTGCATTAAACTCTTCTGCCATAGCGGCATATTCGGTGATAATAGCACGTGCTGGAATATGTGGCAGAGAGGCAAGTTCGTAACAGCCTAGCCGCAATATTGACAATTCATGAGTGCCAAGCCGTGATAGTGTCCAGCCATCTTTCAGCAACAGCTTGATATGGCTATCAAGCATATCTTTTTCAGCTTCAACGCCTGTTATCAAAGCAGTGAAATGCGCTTCATCTATCGTTTTGATTGTGAGCTGGCTAAGAATTTCAGCTAGATAATTATCCCTGAAACCTGCAAGAGCGTCTGTGAAACTATTATCACTGATTTGCCTGCTATAGCAAAATTGCAATGCAGCCAGACGTGAGCCTGAGCGTTTTCGCACGGCGGCAGGCTTAAAATTTGATTTTTCTGTCACTCGGTCACCTTAATCTTTGAAAAACTGAGCAAAATAGCCAGAAACTATGCAAAATCTGATGCTATTTTAGCCATTGTGATAGCCGCAATCGCTGCGTCTCCGCCTTTATTTTTGCGCCGCATATCTGCACGCGCCCACGCTTGATCTTCATTTTCAACCGTTAAAATGCCATTGCCAATCGCCAATCCCTGCACAGACAACAACATTAACCCATGTGCTGATTCAGAACAGACAGTTTCATAATGTGTAGTCTCGCCTCTGATAACACATCCAAGCGCAATATATCCTAAATATGAATGTGATGTGCTTTGAGATGCCATAAAGATGGCGGCAGGAATTTCAAGCGCGCCTGGCACTTCAATAACATCATAGCCAAAACCAGCTGTCTCCAGCGCGTCAATTGCACCCTGTTTCTGGGCGGCGGCAAGTTCAGTATAGAAATTAGCTTCAACAATTAAAAATTTATCTACCATCTGAGCTACCCTATTGGTTTCCAGTCTATGATTTTCAGCCCATATCCCTCAAGGCCAATAACATTTGGCTTTGAGTTTGATAAAAGCACCATATCTGTAATGCTCAAATCATTAAGAATCTGGGCGCCAACGCCATAATCTCGCAATTCTGTCGACTGCTCTTTGCCTGCTCTCATCTCTTCTCTGCGCATTACCATTTCTGACAGGCTAGAAGAACGCGCCTCTCTTAGCAGAACAATCACGCCATTACCAGAATCTGCGATAATCTTCATCGCCTTTTGCAATTCACCGAAATGACGTGTGTTGCTAGTTTCTGCAAGCAAATCTACCATTAAATCAAGCGCATGCATTCTGACCATAACAGGTGTTTCTGGCTGAATGTCGCCTTTTACCATGACCAGATGTTCTACATGCGTGATATCATTACGATAGATAATCATACGCCACTGGCCGCCATATTCAGATTCAATAGCTGTTTCAGCGACACGAGATACCAGACTTTCATGTTTCCGCCGCCATGAAATCAGATCAGCAATCGCTCCGATTTTCAAATTATGGGTATCTGCAAAGCCGATCAAATCTGGCAGACGCGCCATTGTGCCGTCATCTTTCATAATTTCACAAATCACCCCTGCTGGCATCGAGCTACCTGCGGCACGGGCAATATCTACCATTGCTTCAGTATGGCCTGCCCGCACTAAGGTGCCGCCATCTCGTGCGACCAGCGGGAATACATGGCCAGGTGTTGTAATATCTGCTTGTGTTGACTGACTATTTATCGCTGTTTTTATCGTATGGGCTCTATCTGCCGCTGAAATGCCTGTTGTTACCCCCTCACGTGCCTCAATTGATACTGTAAAGGCTGTTTGGTGGCGTGATTGGTTACGCTTATCCATCAGCGTTAGCCCAAGCTCTTTTGTGCGTTCTGCTGTTAGCGCCAGACAAATCAGCCCACGACCATATTTTGCCATAAAATTTACAGCCTCTGGGTCTGCAAATTCTGCTAGCAAACATAAATCGCCTTCATTCTCACGATTTTGGTCATCTACCAGAATGAATAATTTGCCTTGTCTGGCATCTTCAATCACATCTTCAATGGGGGATAAACCGTCTGACATTATGTATTTTCCTGTTCAAATCTAACTTCTAGCATCCGTGCCAGATAACGCGCCAATGTGTCAATCTCAAGATTTACCTTATCACCTTTGGCGCGCGCGCCAAGTGTAGTATGTGTCCAGCTATGGGCAATCACATTGATCGAAAATTGATTATCCATCACCTCATTTACGGTAAGCGAGGTGCCATCAAGTGCTACCGACCCTTTTTCAGCAATAAATGCTTTAAGCCTGTCATCAACTGAGATCAGCATTTTATGCGAATCGCCCAACGCTTCAATATCGTCAATCACTGCCAGACCATCAACATGGCCAGACACAATATGCCCGCCAAGCTCATCTCCAAGTTTAAGCGCAGGTTCAAGATTGAGGTGGGTACCAACTTGCCAGCCTGATAATGTTGTCCGTGCCAGCGTTTCAGCCGATACCTCAACAAAAAAACTATCTTTGCTAGTGTTAACCACCGTTAGGCATACCCCTGAACAGGCAATAGACGCCCCCAGCGCAAGCTGCTCACATTGCCACGGGGCAGCAATTTCCAGCTGCCAGTCACCAGTTTTGACTATTGAGCGCACTTCGCCAATCGCTGTGATAATACCTGTGAACATACCTATGCCTATTTTTGTGATAGGGGTTAGCGTACCTATCTATTGAAATGTCAACACTACTGAGCTGGTTTAAGATGCATCATGTCTAAATATCTCAACCCTATCATCTTCAAGCCAGAATCTATCTGTTTTGGTATAAGCTGTTGGCAGGCTAAAATCTACAGAAGATACAGTCTTATTTTCAGATGAAAAGACAGCTAACCCTGAGCCTAATGAAGCAGGTGCTGTTAGCCAGATAATCCTATCTATCAGCCCAGCCCTCAAAAACCCAGCATTAAGCCGTGCCCCTGCTTCTATCATCATGTGATTTATCTGCCTATTGGCTAGTGTTTTAAGCAAATCACCAATTTCTAACCTATTGTTAGTTGTGGCTATTTCAATAAGCTCAATACCAGCAGAGGTAAGCTGTTTTGCCTTGTTCAGATCAATATTATGGCCATGTGCAATCATTATAGTACCGCCAGTTGACACAATAGCGCTATCGGGCGGGGTTCGCAGATGGGTGTCAAGAATTAGTCTTGGCGGGGTATTCAGCCCAGCTATTCTGGCTGTCAGTAACGGATTATCTGCCAAAATTGTGCCAATGCCTGTCACCAGCAAATCAGCCCTGCTTCTTAATTGGTGGACATATCTTTTGCTTGTCTGGTTTGTAAGCGTGGTGGGCGCTGTTGGATTTTTTGAGATAAAGTGGTCACTACTTGTGGCTATCTTGCTTGAAATAAAGGGACGGCCTTTGCGTTGCCTGCTTAAAAAGCCTGCCATTATCGCTTCAGCCTGTTCGGCATATATCCCTGATTTAACCGCTACTTTAGCAGCTTCGAGCTGGCGATGGCCTTTGCCGCTAACGCGAGGGTCAGGGTCTGCTACCGCATAAAAAAGCTGTGAAATACCAGATTTAATGAGCGCATGCGTACAAGGCGCTGTTATTCCATGATGCGCACAAGGCTCAAGCGTAACATAGGCATTACCGCCATGAAGCGCCTCATATGAGCCTGTGCGTATTGCCTCATCAATCGCGGCTTGCTCGGCATGGGGGCGCCCACCTTGTTGGGTATGTGCGTAAGAGATCAGCCTGTTATCTTTATCTGTTAGCACACAACCTACAGGCGGATTCTCTGCAACAAGGCCTTCGGCAGATGATGCACAATGAAGCGCTAATCGCATCCATCGTTCATGTAGGTGCCGTGCCGACAGATTCATTCACAATTCCTGCGTTCAAAATTAGCCAGATTTAGGGCGAAGATTATTCACAAAATCTTCAAAATCACCTGCATTTTCAAAGTTTTTATAGACAGAGGCATATCTGATATAACCAACCTTATCTAGCTTCAAAAGCGCATTCATCACCAGCGAGCCAATATATTCAGAATTCACATCTGCCTCACCAGTAGATTCAAGCTTTCTGACAATTTCGTTTATTGCCATAGCAACATCATTTTCCTGAATAGCTCGCTTTCTCAATGCCACATTGAAAGACCGCTCCAGCTTTTCTCTGTCAAACAGCACTTTTCTGTTATCACGCTTCACCACATAGATTTCACGAAGTTGGATCCGCTCAAAGGTTGTAAAACGCGCATCACACGAGCTACATTGACGCCGCCGCCTAATTGACGCGCCATCTTCAGACGGACGAGAATCTTTGACTTGCGTGTCTTCTGATCGGCAAAAAGGACATATCATGATTAAAACTCCAGCAATCTATCAGCTATCATTAGGCGTAAATCGGAAATGCCTTACATAAATCAAGCACTTTGGCTCTAACCTGTTTCTCAACATCTGAATTATCATTCTTTGATGATGCCAGACCATCTAGCACATCACCAATTAGATGACCAATCTGGCGAAATTCTTCATTACCAAACCCTCTGGTGGTGCCCGCAGGCGTGCCAAGTCGCACCCCTGAGGTTACAGTTGGCTTTTCAGGATCAAATGGCACGCCATTTTTATTACAGGTGATGCCTGCGGCTTCTAGCGAATCTGTTGTTATATCACCGGTAAGCCCTTTTGGCCGCAAATCAACCAGCACAAGATGAATATCGGTGCCGCCAGACACCAGATCAACCCCTCTTTCAAGCAACACTTCACCAAGAATTCTTGCATTATCTACAACATCTTGGATATACTTCTTAAATTCTGGCTTTAAGGCTTCACCAAAGCCAGCCGCCTTGCCTGCTATGGCATGAAGCAGAGGACCGCCTTGAAGTCCAGGAAACACAGATGAGTTAAATTTCCGACCAAGCGTTTCATCATTTGTTAGGATAAGCCCGCCTCGTCCAGCTCGAAGTGTTTTATGGGTTGTTGAGGTCACAATATCAGCATATGGCAAGGGGCTTGGATGTGCGCCTGTAGCCACTAATCCTGATATATGCGCCATATCGACCATCAATAACGCACCAACCTTATCTGCTATTTCTCTGAAGGCGGCGAAATCAATCACTCGTGGATAGGCAGATGCACCTGCCAAAATCAATTTAGGTTTATGTGCCAGCGCCAGCGCTTCAACCTCGTCATAATCAATCAATCCCGTATCCCGAGACACGCCATATTGCACTGCATTAAACCATTTTCCAGACAAGTTAGGTGCAGCCCCATGTGTTAAATGCCCGCCTGCAGAAAGAGACATTCCAAGCACAGTATCACCTGGCTGAAGCAATGCCAAAAACACAGCCTGATTGGCTTGTGCGCCTGAATGAGGCTGAACATTAGCATAGGCGCACTTAAACAGCTGTTTTGCACGTTCAACAGCTAATGATTCTACAATATCAACATATTCACATCCGCCATAATAGCGCTTACCTGAATAGCCTTCAGCATATTTATTGGTTAGCACTGATCCTTGTGCTTCCAATACTGCCCGAGAGACAATATTCTCAGAGGCAATCATTTCAATTTGATCTTGCTGGCGCGATAACTCTTTGCCGATGGCAGATGCCAAATCAGGGTCAGACTGCGCCAAATCATCTGAGAAAAATGCGTTCATATTGTTCATGATAAGGTCCTTTCATAACCGCTCATAATCACGTTATCGTCTATTTTAAGGCTGTAAGCTTATCTACTCGCCTCTGGTGCCTGCCGCCGTCAAAGCCTGTGTTAAGAAAAATATCGATACAATTCAGCGCTGTTGCGATGCCCATTGTGCGCTCGCCTAATGCAATGATATTGGCATCATTATGCTGGCGTGCCAGTCTAGCAGTCGTTTCATCATGCACCAATGCCGCCCGAACCCAGCTATGACGGTTCGCTGCGATTGAAATTCCAATACCAGAGCCACACATGGCAATGCCTATACCGCCCTGTTTGATTGCGTTTGCAAGTGAGGCGCCAAAATCTGGATAATCTACTGATTGTGTGCCATCAGTGCCTAAATCGCGCGCCTCGCGCCCTATTGTTGCAAGATGCTCAAGGACAGCCTGTTTCAATAGCACACCGCCATGATCGCTGGCGCAATAAATTATGTCATTTTGGCTCATATCACTAACGCCTCTTGCGATTCAAAACGCTGTTGCGCCAGACTGTAATATAAACAGCAGGTAATTGAAAGATCGCAAACCTTCATTTTGAATGAATAGCATGTCTTTTGAAAAAAAGGAAAAATGCATTTTATTAGTGACAGAATAGATTGTGTGCGATACCATTTTTTAAGAATAAAAAACCAAGTTTAGGGAAACCTTAAAAACAAGGCGTATTGCCTTGTTTTTTTTATGTTTAATTTTTGCGCTTAACCGTTTAATTAGATATGCTAGCGCGTAAAACACCGCAAGGTCAGCGCAGCTGCCACCTAATTAGGCCTGAATGAAAATAATTCAGATAAAATAAGCGCCCTCACACCAACAAATAAAATTGCTGCGATCACGGTTGTTATCAAAATTTTCTTTCCGAGATGTGGATTTTTTGGTGCGGATGGAGCATGACCCTTTTCTACTATTTCAGGCGGCTTTGCACCGAATGGCAATGTCATGAAAAACACCCACCACCATAACAGAATATACACAACAACAGATGAAACTGTATCCATAGTTAATCCTTATTTTAAAAAACAGACTGTCTAGCGCTGCTGAATTTCGATTAATGTAGCTGTTATGTCCTTTGGATGCACAAATAATACAGGCTTCCCATGCGCCCCTATTATTGGCTCTGGACTGCCTAATATTCGTGCGCCCTCAGCTATCAGCCTATCGCGTGAGGCGTAAATATCATCTACATCAAAACAGATATGATGCATGCCGCCTTGCGGGTTTTTGGCCATAAAGCCAGCTATTGGCGAATTCTCGTCAATGGCTTCTAGCAGTTCTATTTTGCTAGTACCTGTATCAATAAATATCACCGTGACACCATGTTCTTCTAGGCGTTGCGGCTCTGAGATCTCTGCCCCTAATTTTTGCCGCCATTCCTGAGAGGCAACTTTTAGGCAGGGCACTGCTATTGCGATATGGTTAATTGTTCCAAACATATGTTCAAACCTAAATTGTGAACGCACTAGGCGCGCATAATATGCACATCAACCACTGGTCTTAACCTAAATTGTGTTCTAGCTAACGAGCGCACACTTTCTGTGATTGTTTTATGCACCTTTCTATCATCCAAAATAGCATCATCATCAAGCGCTTCTAGCCTATCTTCAACCGCAAGTGATGCATCGGCGGTAAATTTTTCTGCCTGTCCGTCTGAGCATAGGCCTGTTTGGCTAACAGACGGCGCAAGCAATAACTCGCCTGCCCCATCAAATACAACAGATACAGATAGGCTGCCATTCCAAAGCATGCGCTTTCTGCTTTTCAGAAATTCGGATTCAAGCGGTACCACATCGCCCGCTTCAAAGGTTTGAAGTCCTGTATCTATGTGGTCAATCTGCTCTGCCTTATCATCTAAAAATCTGATTACCGCGCCATTTGACGGGATAAATTGCTGAGCAACCTGACAGGATTTGGCCAATGCAGCATGCGCTTTAAGATGACGGGCTGTGCCATGCACTGGAATTGCAATTTTTGGCCGCACAAGCCCATACATTTCAATAATCTCGTCTCTTGCTGGATGGCCAGACACATGCACAGGGCGCTCTTCATCTGTTATCACCTGAACCCCTTGCCGAATCAAATTATCCTGAACACGGCTAATTGCGGCCTCATTACCTGGAATTTGTCGAGATGAGAATATCGTAACATCCCCTTTATTTAATTTGATGCTTTCATGTGTGCCAGAGGCTATGCGCGCCATAGCCGCGCGGCTTTCGCCTTGCGAGCCTGTGCAGATAATCACCAAATGTTCTGGTGGTAATAATTGCGCATCTGATTCTGATACAAAGTCTGGGCAATCGGTAAGATAGCCTGCCTCTTTGGCGGCTGATATGGTTCTATTTAATGCTCTGCCAACAACACAGACAGACCTATTATGGGTCGTTGCGGCCGCAATAATGCTCTGGATACGCGCTACGTTTGACGCAAAACAGGTAATCGCTACAGCTTGTTTGGCTTCGCCAATGACCTCTGTTAGACCTTTCATCGCCACATCTTCAGAAGGGGTAGCGCCCTCAACCATAGCATTGGTAGAATCCCCCACCATAGCCAGCACACCTTCATCACCTATCTCGCGCAATCTTTGCTTATCTGTATCTGTGCCAAGATGCGGGGTGGCATCAAACTTCCAGTCACCTGTATGAAGAATAACACCCTTATCTGTGCGAATAACCAACGCCGCAGGGTCAGGGATAGAATGGGTAAGCTGAACAAGCTCTATTGAGAAAGATTTGAACTTATATTCACGATTATAATCAATGATATGCAATGGTATTTTAATGTCTATTCTAGATTCAGCTAATTTACGTTTGAGCAAGGCGATGGTAAAGGCTGTGCCATAAATTGGCACACCAAGCCTGCTCCATAGATACGGAATAGCGCCGAAATGGTCTTCATGTGCATGGGTTAGAATAAGGGCTTCAAGCTGGTCTTTTCTATCTTCAATATAGCTAATATCTGGAATGAGAACGTCAATGCCAGGCATGGTGTCATCAGGAAAGCTTATGCCTAAATCAACCATTAACCAGCTTTGTTGATAGTGATATAGATTAACATTCATGCCAATTTCGGCGGAACCACCAAGTGGTACAAATACCAGCTCATCAGCTGCAAAGCTGTCAAATTCTGTAATATGATTATGTGCGCGTTTCATTATTCTAACATTATCTATTTTGTTTATAGATGTGATATAGGCCACGATTGGTAAGATGACTATCAATTTCTGTAATTTTAGGGACATGCGGAGCAAACACACCGGCAAGCCCGCCTGTAGCTATCGCGGTACATTCTATTGATTCTGAGGCTTCAAGCTTATCTATCAGCCCGTTAATCAGGCAAACATAGCCCCATAAAATACCAGATTCCATTGCTTGTTTGGTATTTTTGCCAAGCACAGGTAAATCGCTATCAAACCCCTGTATTTCAATGGGCGTTAATTTTGCCGCCGCCGCAACAAGTGCTTCAACTGATCTATGAACACCTGGCGTGATAATGCCGCCAGCATAGATAGGCAGGCCGCCCTTATTCTTAGGCGCACGCACCAAATCAATGGTTGTTGCTGTCCCAAAATCTATTATCAAGCATGGCAAGGATACATCACTATTTAGACCAGCTACATTTACAAGCCTATCATCACCAATCTCATTGGGGGACAGCACATCTATTTCAAGTGGCAATTTGATATGTGGGTCTGAGATCGCCATGGCAGGCTTGCCGCTCAGCAATTTCGCCATCTCATGCAAGGCGGGGTTTGCCTGAGGCACGACACTTGCGATCACACTATCGGTGATGGTATCTGAAATGCCCATTTTGGTAATGGTTTCGCTGACAGAGCGCGCGCGCGTTTCTGCTTTTGCTAAAGGCAGGGTATTTAACCGCCAATGCGCAAGCACCGCATCATCACTAGCAGAAAATAGCGTCATCACAATGTTGGTATTACCGCAATCAACAGTCAAAATCATGATTTTATACCATCTCGATTAGTCATTATGCTTACATCACCTGCTGTAATGATATGATGGTTACCAGAATTATCCGTCAGTAGCAGATTACCACGTTCATCAACCCCGTCACAGCGGCCATTTAGCTGTCCATTCTGGGTGTCGATCTTAAGCACTTTGCCTACCATATTCGTATGATGTGACCAGCTGGCAATAATCGGGGAAACACCCTCTTTTTCAAAAATAGCAAGCTGGATAGCAAGTTGTTCAAGAAATCGATAGCCAAGCCCAAGCCTATCTATATCCGCCCCGCCAATATACTGGCTTAAATCGCCTGCTCTAAGCCCTTTATGCTCAATCTCAGGCGCATTCTTCAGATTAACACCACAGCCAATCACAATATGCCCGCCTTGCGACTCTAGCAAGATACCAGCTAACTTATGGCTATCAGTTACCAGATCATTTGGCCATTTTAGAAACAGTTTTGAAGCTAATTCAGGATAAAGCGAGATGAGTGCCTGATATAATGACAGGCTAGCTACAAATGAAATTACAGGCCAATCTGCAACTTCCCTGTGTGATCTGATGATGGCTGACAGATATAAGCCGTCCCCCCGCCGAGATGTCCAGTTGCGTCCTTGCCGCCCCCTGCCCTTAGTTTGCTCAGCAACGATAAATACCGCGCCATGCGCTGTATCGCTATCGGCTTCAATCCGTTGGAAAGCAAGGTCGCTAGATGAGGTTGCAACCTCAGATTCTGTAATCTGCCACATTCTATCCAAAGGCAGATAGTGCGATAAGGCTAGCCGCCTCATTCACACGGCTAATACCCATGAAAAATAGCACAATCACGCCTAGTGAAATAACAAGAACAAGCCTGTTATTGCGTTCCATCCCCTTATCCAGAGGGGCTTCTGCTTCTTCAAAATACATCAGCTTGATGATTCTAAGATAATAAAACGCCCCTATAACAGAGGTAAGCACACCAATAACAGCAAGCGGGATAAGACCCGCATTAACGGCCGCTAAAAATACATACCATTTGCCAAAAAAGCCTGCCATAGGCGGGATACCAGCCATAGAGAACATGATAATCATCATGCCTGCCGCCAGCAATGGATGGGTAGAAGACATACCCGCAAGATCAGATATTTTTTCAACTGGCATGGTATCACGGCGCATAGTCATAATGATGGCAAAGGCGCCAGCCCCCATAAATAGATAGGTTGTCATATAAATGATCACAGATGCAAAGCCAGCCTCAGAGGCCGCCGCAAATCCAGCTAGCGCATATCCCATATGAGCAATAGAGGAATAGGCCATCATTCGCTTGATATTTTGTTGCATGATGGCACCAGTCGCGCCAACAATCATAGATGCAATAGATAGCGCAATGAAAATCTGGCTCCATTGCATAGAAATATCACCAAATGCGCCATAACACAGATTCAGCAATAATCCCATAGCCGCCACTTTTGGCACAATTGCAAACAGCGCAGTTACGGGCGTTGGAGCGCCTTCATATACATCTGGTGTCCACATATGGAAGGGCGCGGCTGAAATTTTGAATGCCAGACCACTTAGCAAAAACACCATACCAATCGTTACGCCTGCTGACACATTGCCCTCACTTAGGCTGGCAGCAATCAGGTCAATATTGGTTGTGCCTGTATATCCATAAATCAAGGACGCACCATAGAGCAATAAGCCTGAAGATAATGCGCCTAGCAGAAAATATTTCAGCCCAGCTTCAGATGATTTAAGCGAGCCTGTGCGCATAGCCGCCACAACATACAGCGGCAGGGACTGAAGCTCTAGACCCATATAAAGCGATAACAAATCATTGGCAGAAATCATCACCATCATGCCAAGCACAGCTAGCACAATCAGCACATGATATTCTGGCCTATCAACACCCTCGCCCCAGCCATCACTTACCAGCCAAGAGGCAAAGAAAGCGCCTATCAGCACCAGCCCTTTCATGTAATATCCAAGTGCACCCACTTCAAATAATCCGTTAAACAGCACATGCCTGCCTTCTGGCACAAAGAAAATCGCACCAAATGCAAGCGCATAGCCGATTAAAGACAGGCTTCTAACACCTTTCATATGATGTTCTTGGTTTGCGCTAAACGCCGCTACCAGCACTAACACTAACGATAGGCTTGCAAGAATATATTCAGGCAATGCTGCTGAAAAGGTAATCTGAGAGAAATCCATTTACTGCCCCCTTAACGCAGTGCCGTCTGAGTTGCTGTTCCGACACCAGACACTTCAAGCAGGTCAATCACAGCCCCTTGCATAATATCAAGTAGCGTTGATGGATACACACCAAACCATAAAACCAGAATCGTCAATGGCACAAAGATCAGATACTCACGATTATTCAGAGGCGCTAATTCTTGAATTTCAGGCTTTTCTGCTCTGCCAAAAATCACCCGCCTATATAGCCAGAGCATATAGCATGCTCCCAACACAAGCCCTGTAGCAGCAAATATTGCAACCCAATAAGATGCCTGCCATGCCCCAACCAATACCAGCATTTCGCCGACAAAGCCTGATGTTCCGGGCAAGCCAACAGATGCCAGCATCATAAACATAAAAAAGCTGGCATAGCGCGGCATCGCATCTACCACACCGCCATATGCACCAATGTCCCTCGTATGAAGCCTGTCATATACAACCCCCACACAGAAAAACAGCGCTGCAGATACCAGACCATGTGAAATCATCTGGAACATCGCCCCTGCAATACCTTGCTCATTCAGGCTAAAAATACCAATTGTTACAAATCCCATATGCGCCACAGAAGAATAGGCGATCAGCTTTTTCATATCGCTTTGTGCAAGCGCTACAAGCGAGGTATAAATCACCGCAATCACAGACAGCCCAAAGATACACGGCGCAAAATAAGCAGACGCATCAGGGAACATTGGCAATGAAAACCGCAAGAAGCCATATCCGCCCATTTTCAGCAACACACCCGCCAGTATCATAGACCCTGCGGTGGGTGCCTGAACATGCGCATCAGGCAACCATGTATGCACAGGCCACATAGGCACCTTGACAGCAAATGATGCAAAAAAGCCAAGAAACAGCCAGAATTGTATTGCAGGCAGAAAATCATAGCTGGTCAGATCAACGATATTGGTAGTGCCGACCACATGATACATATACAGCATACAAACCAGCATCAGAACTGAGCCAAGCAAGGTAAACAAAAAGAATTTGAATGCCGCATATACCCGTTCAGCACCGCCCCACACGCCGATAATCAGAAACATCGGTATCAGAACGCCCTCAAAAAACAGATAGAACATCAGCATATCAAGCGAGGCAAACATGCCTACCATCATCACTTCAAGCACCAAAAATGCTATCATATATTCGCGCACCCTATGGGTGATAGCCTGCCAGCTTGCTAAAATCGCTAGCGGCGTCAGAAAGGTTGACAGCAAGATAAAGGGCATTGAAATCCCATCAATACCTAGATGATAGGTAATCCCCGAACCAGCAATCCATTCTGCTTTTTCTTCAAACTGATACCCTGATGCGACAGGATCAAAGCCCCAAAACAGGAATAATGATAGCAGAAAGGCAAAACTTGAAACCCATAAGGCTACTTGCCGAGAATTGGCGGCTACAACCTGCTGATCTCCTCTGATCAACATTAAGAACAGCACACCTATCAGGGGCAGAAAAATAATAACGCTTAATAATGGCCAGCTAGATAGCATATTAACGACCCCCGAAACCGCTGAAATACCAAGAAATAAGAATGACAACGCCGATCATCATGGCAAACGCATAGTGATATACATAGCCTGTCTGAAGCTGCACCAAAGAACGGGAAATACGTTGCACCATAGCGGATGTGCCGTCTGGCCCAAAATAATCAATTGTCCCTTTATCACCTTTTATCCATAGCCCTTTGCCAATTTTGACCGCAGGGGCTACAAATAAACGATCATATAGCTCGTCAAAGAACCATTTATTAAAGAAGAATCGGTGTAGTGAAGCAAATTGACCAGCAATCTTTGCAGGCAAATCAGGCCTCACCTTATAACAGATATAAGCAAGAGCAACCCCTGAGCCTGCCAGCACAATAGGCAATAGCTTTACCCATGTTGGCACATGATGGGCAGCCTCCATCGCCTGATGCTGAGGTAAGATGAATAGAGATTCACCCCAGAATTCCTGATAATTATAGCCCACAAACATATCATAGCCTATCCATCCCGCAAAAATAGCGCCCAATGCTAGCGGTATAAGCGGCAAGGTCATGATATTTGGTGATTCATGCAGATGCGCCATCGCTTCATCTGATGCGCGGGGCGTGCCATGAAATGCCAGTATCAACAGCCGCCAGCTATAAAAGGCGGTTAGGAACGCCGCCGCACATCCTAGCCAAAAGGCCAGCATGCCAGGCCCTGAATGTGCGCCATACGCGGCCTCTAAAATCATATCTTTTGAATAGAACCCAGCAAAGAACGGGAAGCCAGCTAATGCCAAAGAGCCAATCCACATCATTGTGTAGGTCACTGGTACAGCGCGCCAAATTCCGCCCATACGGCGTAAATCCTGTTCATCTGATAGCGCATGAATAACTGAGCCTGCACCTAAGAACAGCAAGGCTTTGAAAAAGGCATGGGTTGTCAGATGGAACATTGCCGCTGGATAGGCAGACACACCTGCCGCAAAAAACATATAGCCAAGCTGTGAGCAGGTTGAATAGGCAATAACACGCTTAATATCAAATTGTGTCATACCAACTGTTGCCGCAAAAATCGCTGTCGAGGCACCAACAATGGTAATAATATCAAGCGTCACTGGCGCATATTCAATCACTGGCGACATACGGCATACCAAAAATACGCCAGCCGTTACCATTGTAGCGGCATGGATTAGGGCTGAGACAGGTGTAGGGCCTTCCATCGCATCAGGCAACCATGTGTGAAGCCCAAGCTGAGCTGACTTACCCATTGCGCCAATAAATAACAGCAATGATACCACCTCAAGCGCAGGGAATGACATGCCAAACAAGCTCACATTACTAGTGAGCAAGGTAGGCGCAGCATCAAAAATATCGTCAAACTGGACAGAGCCTACAAGCGCAAATACCGCAATAATCCCTAATGCAAAGCCAAAATCGCCGACACGATTTACCACAAAGGCTTTCATCGCTGCCTTATGCGCAGATTCTTTATGATACCAAAAACCAATAAGCAGATAGGATGCAACCCCTACCCCTTCCCAGCCAAAGAAAAGCTGAACCAAATTATCTGCCGTCACCAACATCAGCATGGCAAAAGTAAACAAGCTTAGATAGGCCATAAACCGCGCGCGTGACGGGTCATGTGACATATAGCCAACTGAATAAATATGAACACACGCCGAAACAGATGTCACCACAATCAGCATCACGGCTGTCAACGTGTCAAATCGCAAAGCCCAATGCGCCTGAAATTCACCTGAGCCAATCCAGCGCGCTACCTCAATCGTTACAGCATTACTGCCAAGCGCAATATGAGCAAAAACAATACAGGATAGCAATAACGAGATGACCACCCCGCCAATGGTTACGAACGCGGCCGCACTATGCTGTTTCCGCAAAGAAAACAGGCCAGCAATAATAGCCGCACATAACGGCAAAAATACAATCGCTTGATACATCATAGCTAGCCCTTCATGACGTTAATATCATCAACCGAGATAGACCCCCGATTGCGGAAATAGACTACCAAAATTGCCAGCCCAATAGCGGCTTCTGCGGCCGCAACTGTTAGAATAAACAGTGAGAAGACCTGACCAGTTAAATCACCATTAAAGGCAGAAAAGGCAACCAGATTGATAGAGACAGATAGCAAAATAAGCTCAATAGACATCAAAATGGTGATCACATTCTTTCTATTAAGAAAAATACCAAATACCCCAAACACAAATAACAAACCAGCGACACTTAGATAATGTGCAAGCGTAATTTCTGCACCAATCATGATGAACTCTCCTCTGCGCCTTCACCTGAACGCACTTTCGCAAGCCTAACTGTGTCTGCCCTAGATTGAATATTTTGTGATGCAATATGCTGGCGCTTCACCCCATCACGCTTTCTAAGGGTTAGGGTGATAGCGCCAATCATGGCTACCAGCAAAATCAGCCCAGCAAGCTGGAATAAATAAATATAATCAGTGTAAATCACACGCCCCAGCGCCAATGTATTATGTACATCAGATGCTTCTGGCATAGTCGTATCAGAGCCTGTTAGGCTGAAAAATGTAACAAATAATTCAACCAGCAACACCCCTGCGATAAGCAGACCTAGCGGACGATATTTCTGGAAACCCTCGCGCAATTCAACAAAATTAATATCCAGCATCATCACAACAAACAAAAACAGCACTGCAACTGCACCAACATACACAACCACAAGCAACATTGCTAAAAATTCAGCATTTAGTAGCACAAACAGCCCTGCCGCATTAAAAAATGCCAAAATCAGGAATAGCACTGAATGAACAGGGTTACGCGATGAGACAACCATCAGACCTGATAACAGCGTGATTGCTGAAAATACGTAAAAAAACATGGAAGATATCATCTGTGTTTAGCCCCCGCTAACCTGTCTTGCCTTAGCGCCATTTTGCATCTGCTGACAGATTTGCAGCAATTTCAGCTTCCCACCTATCACCATTCGCCAAAAGCTTATTCTTGTCATAGAACAGCTCTTCACGTGTTTCTGTTGCAAATTCGAAATTCGGCCCTTCTACAATCGCATCTACAGGGCAGGCTTCTTGACAGAAGCCGCAATAGATACATTTTGTCATGTCAATATCATAGCGTGTAGTGCGCCGCGAGCCATCATCACGCGGCTCTGCTTCAATAGTGATAGCCTGAGCAGGGCAAACAGCTTCACACAGCTTACACGCAATACAACGTTCCTCGCCATTAGGGTAACGGCGCAACGCATGCTCACCCCGAAATCGGGGGGACAGCACGCCTTTTTCATAGGGATAATTCAAGGTTACTTTAGGCTTGAAGAAATATTTAAGGGTTAGCATTAACCCCCGAACCATCTCAAGCAGCAAAAATGACCGCAGTGCATTTACCATTGAGCTCATTATCTGCTTCCCTTTTTGTTATTCATATTCATCCGCTTACTCAATCTCATAGCGTTATCAAGACAGAGAGCCGCTAGCGACCAAATAGCCAGCCGTAACCACCACATAGAATAGCGAGAATGGTAGAAAGATTTTCCAGCCAAGACGCATCAGCTGGTCATAGCGATATCTTGGCGTTGTTGCCCGCACCCATAAAAATACAAACAGCACCAAGCAGATTTTCAATATAAACCAGATAGGCCCAGGAATAAGGTTGAATGGTGCAATATCAACAGGCGGCAACCAGCCCCCCAGAAACAGCACAACGGTCATGCCTGACATCAAAATCATATTTGCATATTCGCCCAAGAAGAATAATGCAAAGCTCATGGATGAATATTCGACAAAATACCCTGCTACCAGCTCTGACTCGCCTTCAGGCAGGTCAAAGGGCGCTCTGTTCGTTTCTGCAAGTGTTGAGATAAAAAACACAATAAACATTGGGAATAACGGCAAGAAAAACCATAAATTCCTCTGCGCTTCAACAATGTCTGTGAGATTGAGCGAGCCAACACATAATAGCACATTGATAATAACCAGCCCCATAGACACTTCATATGAGACCATCTGTGCGGCTGAACGCAACGCGCCCAAAAAGGCATATTTTGAATTACTTGCCCAGCCAGCCATTATAACGCCATATACGCCTAGCGAGCTAACAGCAAATAGATATAAAATGCCGACATTGATATCAGCAAGCACCATGCCTTCGCCAAACGGAATAACAGCCCATGCAACTAGCGCCAGCACAAAGGTCAACATAGGCGCAATTAAAAACACTACCTTGTCTGCCCCTGCTGGCAGGATGGTTTCTTTTGCAATCAGCTTTAGCGCATCCGCAAATGGCTGGAACAACCCAAAAGGCCCGACCACATTAGGCCCTTTTCGCAATTGCATAAAACCAATAACCCTGCGTTCTGCAAGCGTAAGATAGGCAACGCCAATCAATAATGGGACAACCACTGCAAAAATTTGCAGAACAATCCAGCCAAGTTCAAAATACCATTCTTGTTCCATAAATCCCTGCTCTATTCTGCCGCATCCTGAACACCGTCAGAATGCACAGCACGGTGACATGCCGCCATAGTTTCCGATGACCGTGAGATAGCACAACTCATGTGATAAGAAGATAGTGAAGCCGCTAATGGTGCATCATCTAGCTTGCCTGCACGGCCAAATTTTCCCCATTTTTCAGTCGCAGGCACATTGACTTTAGCCAGCTTTGGCACTGCATCAAACAGCGCATTTCTAACTGCATCTAGCGTATCAAACCCAATAGAACAGCCAACTCTTTCAGATAGTGCCCGAATGATTGACCAGTCCTCGCGTGCTTCACCTAGCGGGAACACAGCTCTCATACCCATCTGCACCCTGCCTTCAAAATTGACGTAAATACCATCCTTTTCGGTAAAGGCAGCGGCAGGTAGAATAATATCTGCAGCCTGTGCGCCTGCATCACCATGATGACCAACATATACAACAAAGCTTTTGGCAAAATCTGACATATCCATCTCATCTGCGCCGTGAAGCCAGACAAGAGAGATATCGCCTTTTGCGGCTGCTTTCCGAATAGCGGCGACATCTTTTCCGCCCTTTTGAGGCACAAACCCCATATCAAGCCCTGCTACCCGTGATGCCGCAACATGCAGAACATTAAACCCGTTCCAGCCTTGTGAGACAGCCCCAACCTGTTCGGCAATCTGGTATCCGAGCGCATGGATAGCCACACCATCTGGGCGGCGCAATGCGCCCATGCCCATGATGATCATCGGACGTTTTGCTTTTTTCAGCAATTTGGCAAATTTATGTGTTCCAGATGCCATAGATTCAAGCTGGCGAACATCATCCCCCAAATAGTCGGCAGGATAGGTAAGGTCTGCCTGCTCTCCTAGATGGGCAACAGCAATACGGCGCTCAATATAATTACGTCTGATACGCGCATTTAAGACAGGGGCTTCAATACGTGGATTGCTGCCAATAATAAGAATCGCATCTGCCTCATCAATGCCAGCGATAGTCGAATTAAATAGATATGATGCGCGCGGCTTGGCGGCCAATTTCGCCCCATCCTGACGGCAATCAATATGCGGGCTACCTAGTTTGGTGAAAAATGTTTTGAGCGCAAACATGGTCTCAGCATCTAGCTGATCCCCTGCAATTGCTGCCATTTCAGTGCCTTTAAGTTTTTTCATCTTTGGCGCTAACACAGAAAATGCCTCATCCCAGCTTGCTGGCACTAATCTGCCCTCAGCATTGCGGATATAAGGTCTGTCAAGACGCTGACGCTTCAGCCCGTCAATCGCATAGCGTGTTTTATCGCCAATCCATTCTTCGTTAATATCTTCATTTAGACGCGGCAATACACGCAGAACTTGACTGCCGCGTGAATCGATTCTGATATTTGCGCCCATTGCATCCATCACATCCACAGTCTCAGTCTTAGTCAACTCCCACGGACGCGCTACAAATGCATAGGGGCGAGAGGTCAACGCACCAACAGGGCACAGATCAATCACATTTGCAGATAATTCTGACGCAAGTGTTTTTTCAAGATAGGTGGTGATTTCAACATTTTCACCACGACCGATCGCGCCAAGTTCAGGCACACCAGCCACTTCAGTCGCAAATCTGACGCATCTGGTGCAATGAATACAGCGTGTCATCACGGTCTTAATAAGAGGGCCCATATGTTTTTCGCTTACAGCCCGCTTATTTTCAGAATAGCGCGAACAATCATGGCCATAGCCCATTGCCTGATCTTGCAAATCACATTCACCGCCCTGATCGCAAATAGGGCAATCTAGCGGGTGATTAACAAGCAGAAATTCCATCACCCCTTCACGCGCTTTTTTAACGCGTTCAGTCTCTGTGCTGATAACCATGCCGTCCCCTGCTGGCATCGCACAAGATGCAATCGGCTTTGGCGCACGCTCCATATCAACTAGACACATTCGGCAATTACCCGCAATTGACAGCCTGTCATGATAGCAAAAACGGGGCACTTCAACACCAGCCGCCTCACAGGCCTGTAACACGGTTGAGCCGTCTTCTACCTCAATTTCGGTGCCATTTATGGTTAATTTTGGCATCTGATCCCCCTATTCAGCTGCATCCACCACAGCACGGTGTGCGGCAATTCGCTGTTCAATGACAGGTCGGAAATGTTTAATAAGACCCTGAATAGGCCATGCAGCAGCATCCCCAAGCGCGCAGATAGTATGGCCTTCAACCTGACGTGTTACCTGCTCAAGGGTTTCAATCTCATGAAGTTCGGCATCCCCACGCACCATCCGATCCATCATCCGCCACATCCAACCAGTACCTTCACGGCACGGGGTACATTGCCCACAGCTTTCATGCTTATAAAAATAAGAAAGACGGGCAATCGCCTTTACAATATCTGTGCTTTTATCCATTACAATAATGCCAGCAGTGCCAAGACCAGTGCCTGCATTACGCAACGCATCAAAATCCATTGTCATGGTCTCGCACACATCTTTTGGCATAAGCGGTGTTGACGAGCCGCCCGGAATGATCGCGAGCAGATTATCCCATCCACCACGCACACCCCCTGCATGTTTTTCAATCAGCTCTTTTAGCGGGATACCCATCTCTTCTTCAACATTGCAGGGGTTATTTACATGCCCTGAAATACAGAATAATTTTGTGCCTGTGTTATTTTCCTTGCCAAGTGAGGCAAACCAACTACCACCACGCCGCATAATAGTTGGCGTAACAGCAATAGATTCAACATTATTGATGGTTGTAGGACATCCCCACAGCCCAACACCCGCAGGGAAAGGCGGCTTTAGACGCGGCTGTCCCTTCTTGCCTTCAAGCGATTCAAGTAACGCTGTTTCTTCACCGCAAATATAGGCGCCTGCCCCTCTATGCAGATAAATATCAAAATCCCATCCAGATTTTGCAGCATTTTTGCCTAGCAGCCCCGCTGCATAGGCTTCATCTATAGCTGACTGTAGTCGCTTTGCCTCATTTACAAATTCGCCCCGAATGTAAATATAGGCAGCATGGGCACGCATCGCAAAACCAGCAACCAAACATCCTTCAAGCAATTTATGAGGCTCATGGCGAATAATATCTCTGTCTTTGCATGTGCCTGGTTCAGATTCATCAGCATTAACAACCAGATAATGTGGACGACTGCCAACTTCCTTTGGCATGAATGACCATTTCAGCCCTGTTGGAAAACCTGCCCCGCCTCTGCCCCTAAGGCCAGACGATTTAATCTCTTCAATCACATCATCATGGCCACGTTTTAGGATAGATGCTGTTTTATCCCAGTCACCACGTGATTTTGCACCGTTTAGACTAGGATCGCCCCAGCCATAAATATTGGTAAAAATTCTATCCTTATCTGCAAGCATGATCTGTTATTTTCCTGCTGATTTACTATCTTTTTTTACTGATTTAAGGGTAGTGCTACCTGTCTTGGCTTCAGACCCCTGACGTTTGATAACAGACCCATGAGGGGGCTGCTTGCCCGCTTGTAATTGGTCAATCAATTTAGCGGTCGATTGATAATCCAAATCTTCATAAAAATCGTCATTAAGCTGAATAATAGGCGCATTAACACATGCCCCAAGACATTCAACTTCTAGCATAGAGAAATTTCCACAGGCTGAGGTTTCGCCAGAACCAATATCTAGCTTATCTTTAATACAGCGTATAACATCATCTGACCCCCGAAGCATGCATGGGGTTGTGCCGCAAACTTGGAAAAACCATTTTCCAACTGGCTTCAGATTATACATGGTATAAAAGCTAGCGACTTCCAGCACCCGCATTTCAGCCATATCAAGCCGTTTTGCAATTTCTTCAATTGCCTTCATCGGTATCCAATTATCATGCTGACGCTGTGCAATATCAAGCATTGGCATAACGGCACTTTGCTTTCGCGCATCTGGATATTTGGCCAAATGCTTTTTAATTTCTGCTTCACTTTCAGGGGTAAAGGCAAAACTGTCAGGCTGATCTTTTGCAATAATTGATTCAATACTCATCTGTCAATCTCACCAAAAACAATATCTAACGAACCAATAATGGCAACTGAATCAGCCAGCATATGCCCTTTGCACAAATAATCTACCGCAGACATGAAATAATATCCTGGCGCACGAAGCCGCGCACGATATGGCTTGTTTGTGCCATCTGACACGAGATACACCCCAAATTCACCCTTTGGCGCTTCAACAGCAGTATAACTCTCACCAGCAGGCACATGAAAGCCCTCAGTATATAGTTTGAAATGATGAATCAGCGCTTCCATTGACTGTTTCATCTCACCTCTTCTAGGTGGCGTAACTTTATTATTTTCCGCTAAAACAGCCCCTTGAGGCATATTCTTAATTGCTTGCTTAATGATTGAAAGAGACTGTTTCATCTCTTCAATACGCACCAAATAGCGTGCATAGCAATCACCTGTACTGCCGACTGGAATATCAAACTCCATCTCATCATAACAGTCATAAGGCTGGGCTTTACGCAAATCCCACGCAAGCCCTGTTGCTCTCAGACATGGACCAGACATACCAAGATCAAGGGCTTCTTGAGTATCCATCACACCAATATCAACGGTGCGCTGTTTGAAAATACGGTTATTTGTCAGCAATGTTTCTAGGTCAGCAATGAATGACGGGAATGTCTCTGTCCACGCCAAAATATCATCTGTTAGACCATCAGGTAGATCCTGATGTACCCCGCCTGGCCTGAAATAGGCTGCATGAAGCCGCGCGCCAGAGGCTCGTTCATAAAATTCCATAAGGGCTTCACGTTCTTCAAATCCCCATAGAAGCGGAGTCATTGCCCCAACATCAATCGCAAATGTGGTAAGATTTAGAATATGGTTTAAGATTCTGCCAATTTCGCAATATAGCACACGGATATATTGCGCGCGCTTTGGCACATCAATGCCCATAGATTTTTCAATTGCTAACGCCCATGCATGTTCCTGATTCATTGGCGATACATAATCAAGCCTGTCAAAATAGGGCAATGCCTGAAGATAGGTTTTATGTTCTATCAGCTTTTCAGTGCCACGATGCAACAGCCCAACATGCGGGTCAGCCCTATCAATAACTTCACCATCCATTTCAAGCACAAGACGCAACACCCCATGAGCGGCAGGGTGCTGAGGCCCAAAATTCAGGGTTAGCGGTCTAATTTGCATCTCACCCATCTTAGTCTCCTGCCTGTTCCTGCTCATCATCATCAGCCGCTAAATTTGGCATCTGCATACCTTCCCACGGGCTTAGAAAATCAAAATCTCTGAACTCTTGGGTAAGCTTTGTCGGCTCATAGACAACCCGTCTTTCTGTTTCCGAATACCGCACTTCAACATAGCCTGTTAGCGGAAAGTCTTTGCGCAGCGGATGCCCCTCAAAGCCATAATCTGTAAGTAATCTGCGCATATCGGGATGACCTGAGAAGAAAATGCCAAACATATCCCAAACCTCGCGCTCTGCCCAATTTGCAGAGGCATATAAAGGCACAACAGATGGCACAATATCCGCCTCGCTAACTGCTACTACAAGCCGAATTCGTCTGTTTTTCTTCACAGATAGAAGCTGGTACACCATCTCAAAGCGCGCTTCACGTTCTGGATAATCAACTGCCGTAATGTCTGTTAACTGAGAAAAACACAGCTCTTCATCATCTCTTAGCGTTTTTAGTACATCAAGCAGATCGCTAAGCGCACAACACATTACCACCTCACCTGTCGGGGTAATATGATATGCATTCTCACCCCCCATCAGGCGAGATAAAGCGGAAAGCAGCACATCATGTGCCGAAGATTGCGTTTCTGCCTCGTTCATGAGATTTACCTTTTTACCAGTCTGATGGGCAACAGGCCCTGACAATTTATTTTTTGTTAGCTTCTTGCAATAGTTGCGGTGCGTTTAATCTTTTTCTGAAGTTGTAACAGCCCGTAAATCAGCGCTTCTGCGGTTGGTGGACAGCCAGGCACATACACATCCACAGGCACAATTCGGTCACACCCACGCACAACTGCATAAGAATAATGATAATAGCCGCCACCATTGGCGCATGACCCCATTGACAGCACCCATCTTGGTTCTGGCATCTGGTCATATACACGCCGAAGGGCGGGCGCCATTTTATTGGTAAGCGTACCTGCAACAATCATCACATCTGACTGACGTGGGCTTGGACGAAATAGCATGCCATAACGGTCAAGGTCATATCGTGATGCCGCAGAATGGATCATTTCAACTGCACAACATGCAAGCCCAAACGTCATTGGCCATAACGAGCCAGTGCGCGCCCAATTAAATAGCTTATCTGCTTGAGCAATCACAAATCCACGATTGGTAAGCTCGTCCGTAACAGCAGATAAAATTGCATCTTGGTCGGCACCTGGCGGAATTGGGCTATCTGCCTGTAATGGCGATAATTGTGGCTGATTTGAATCCATCATCTTTACTCCCACTCTAATGCGCCTTTTTTCCATTCATAAATAAATCCAACTGTAAGCACTGCCAGAAATACCATCATTGACCAAAACCCAAACAAACCAATATCCCCAAGTGCAACAGCCCATGGGAACAAAAATGCGATTTCTAGGTCAAAAATAATAAACAAGATGGCAACAAGATAAAATCGCACATCAAAGGGTTTGCGCGAATCATCAAAGGCATCAAACCCACATTCATAGGCCGTTAGCTTTTCAATGTCGGGTTTTTGAGAGCCTACAATGAATGAGCCTATGATAAAGGCACCAGAAAGGCCAATTGCGATTGCCATAAACACCGCTATGGGAAGATATTCACCAAGATAGTCTGCCATTCGCTTCACCCCGAATAAAGAATTGCACTACACTCAATTCGATTATTGATTAGTCGAAGCCACGCAAAAATGCAAGATCAGCTAGCTATTGTTTCGGGCTTTTTCTATCAGATAGATATAAATGTTTCCAAAACAGGCAATTCAGCCTATTTGCCTCACAAGATAGCACTGTCAGCCGCCTATTTAACATTAGGATTGATCACCTAAGATTGCTATTCAACCCATGTTTTTGACATGCGGGGACGAACATCCTGTTTCATCATCTCAGAAAAGGCATCTGCTAGCCCTTTGAAGGCAGCCCTATTCTGTTTCAAAATAGGGTTTAACGGAATAACCACATCCCCATCAGCCCGCACAATAGGGGTTTCATAATCTGAAAAAACAGGCAGTAATTCTCTGATTGCTAACAGCAGTAGCGCCTGCTGATCTTCAGAAGGTGCTACGGCTGGTTTTGAGGTGGTCATATCAAGGTTTCCTTACAATAATGCGTTCTTTAAGCATTAACGGAAGCCATAAACCTTTCTTTAATCATCACAGGGTCTTTATCAATTACAGGCACAGGAATATTTCCTGATTCGCATTTTGATATAATGATAGTTGATTTATCATCTGCAATGGCGGCTTTTACCACATCAGCGGTCTGCTCTGCGCTACATTCGATAACATGCTCACACCCACAGGCGCGCGCTACTTCTGCCAAAGATGTTTTCATCCCTGAATAGGTTGTTTGATCCCCTGTTGAGCCATAGCTACCATTATCAATAATCAGCAAAATATAATTGTTACATTCATTATTGCCAATCGTCGGCAAGGTGCCAAGATTCATCAACACAGAGCCATCACCATCAATGGTAATCACCTTCTTATCCTGCGCCAGTGCCAGCCCAAGCCCAATAGAGGATGCTAGACCCATCGTGCCAAGCATGTAAAAATTGGTTGGCTGGTCATCTAGCATATGCATTTCCTGACTAGGCAAGCCAATATTGGTGACAACAAGCTGGTCAGCCAGAACAGGTACTAATTCTTTCAAAATATCACTTCTAATCATCGTTATGCCCTCGCCCAGAATTGTGCATCCATCAAAATCGCAACTGGTTTTCTTGCCATAAAGCTGTGATTCAGAATCAATGAAAGCTCATTTGCATCTTCAGGCGCGTGAAAATGATAGGTAGGTATATTCATCTGATTCAATAGCGCTTTAGTATGCACGGCCATTTCAACCTGACACGCCACAGGCTCGCCAATCTCTCCGCGATAGCTAATCAACATCGGTAGCGGAATATGATAATATTGGATAAGGGTTGCTAGTGCGTTTATGGTCACGCCTATTGCGGTATTCTGCATAATAATTGCAGGCCGCTTGCCCCCCATATAGGCGCCAGCACATAACCCCATCCCCTCATCTTCTCGATTTGAGGGAACATGGATTATACGCTTATCCTGTTCGATTTTTTCAATAACACCTGCAAGCTGTTTACATGGCACGGTGGTTACAAATTCTACGTTATTATCATGCAAAGCTGACATGATGACGTCATTGACAGACATCCCTAACCCCTATTTATCGCTATATTTATTTCTTATGCATGTGAAGGCATCTGCCCCACCGCATTAACTCTTAACCTGAGCAAGAGGGGTAACATGCCAGCAGATAATCTCAAAGCAAATTTTCACTGGTTGATAAAATTGTATGAGATACAATTTACTTGCTCGGTAATTAGCCTTCACGCTAGCCTTATTCGGGTAATCTAGTTGTGGAAGGGTAGATATGCTCAGTATGAAAAATAAGGTGATTGCGATCACTGGTATTGGCGGGCCTGATAGCGAGCCCTTTGGAAATGGACAGCAGATAGCACGGCTATTTGCGCATCAGGGCGGCTTTATTGAAGGAAGTGATATTGATGAAACAGCAGGGCGTCAAACCTGTAGCCAAATAGAAGCAGACGGCGGAACATGCTATTTAACTGTGTGTGATGCTACGAACGAGCAGCAGATAAATAGCTGGATGGAGGCCATTATCTCACGTCATGGCAAAATTGATGTGCTTGTGAATAATGTAGGTCAGTCAGAACGCATGTCACCTGAAGATGTTGAACAATCATTGTGGCAACAGCAATTTGCGCTTAATCTGGATAGTGCGGTTATGGCCTCAAAAGCGGCTATCCCGCATATGAAAGCGAATGGTGGCGGGGCAATCGTCAATATTTCATCTATTGCAGGCATCCGCCATCTTGGCAAACCGCAAATCGGCTATAATGCTGCAAAAGCGGCGATGATACAATATTCGAAAAGTAGCGCTATTCTGCTGGCAAAAGACAAGGTCAGGATGAATTGCGTTTTGCCAGGCTTGATGTTCACCCCTATGGTTGAGCGGATGGCACAGAAATATGCTGGCGGCGACTATGACGGCTTTGTTGAAATGCGCCATAATCAAAGCCCATCAGGGGCAATGGGGCTGGCTCAGGATGTTGCGCATGCCGTACTGTTTCTTGCCTCTGATGAGGCACGCTATATAACAGGCACTGAATTGCTGGTAGATGCCGGTGTTACCTCAACCATTGCTGTATAAACAGGATAATAAAATGACACAATATAAGCTTTATGGACGGTCAGGTGCTGGGTCTTTGATTGTTGAGTTTTTGCTCACTTTGGCTAAGATTCCCTATGATGTAGAATATCCAGATGACGAAATGCGCAAATCAGAGGCATTTTTAGCCTTAAATCCACTTGCGCGGATACCTGTTCTGATTACCCCTGAGGGCAATCCAATTTATGAGACAATGGCGATTGTGTATCATCTGGTAGACAGGCATGACGGACTAGCCCCACAAGCTGGCACAGACGCGCGAGATCGCTTCAACCAGTTTTTGGCATTGATGGCAACCAGCATCTATCCTGCCTATCATAGACAGCATCACCATTATCAATATGGCGGCCCTGCCTCTCAAGAAGATATTAGACAAACCGCAAAAGCATTGAATGACAGGATTTTTGACTATCTGGAAACCCAGCTATCACCGTATATTTGCGGTGAAACCCTCTCGGCAGCAGATTTTTACCTCTATATGCTTCATCGCTGGGAAATAGATAAGACAGCGTTGCGAGAGGGGCGCCCTAATCTAACGCATTTTCTAGAGTTGATGAGAGCCCACCCAGTCACTGAGCAGGTGCTTGCCGCCCAGCCCCCTAGAAAATAGCCCCTTGTTACACAGCCTATTAACCTGTGTTTATTCTGTATTACACGGCGCACCACATGGCGCACAAGCACCAGAGGCACGTGCTGGTGAATTGATGCCTGATAAGGTTTGCGAGGTAAGGTGATCACTTATCACCAACCCTAAAAACGCAAATAGAATCAGAGAAAAGAAACATGTTGGTGCTTTTGAAAATAATCTATTCATGCAGATACCCTGCCTTTCAGTAGCGCCGCGTCAAACCCAAACGAAGGACGACATTTAATACCGATATAACTGCCCGCAAAGGCGCAGATAAACCACACCCAGCCATGCACACTGCCAGAAGCGATTCCGCCAAGAAATGCGCCAATATTACAGCCAAAGCCTAGCCGAGCGCCAACGCCCATCAATAACCCGCCAATAATTGCCGCTAATATTTGCCCTTTTGGAGGCCAGCCAGCCGCCGCAAACCGCATCGTATAAAGCGCCCATCCAGATGCGCCTATTAACATGCCGATATTCATTACCGAGCTTGCATCTGCAAGCACAGAATGTGACAGCGCACGCGCAGGGCCAGCCCATGACCAAAATTCTGTCTGAGCGACTGGCACGCCTAATGCGTGGGCAATTTTTGCGCCCCATAGGGTAAACCCAAAGGTTACGCCCCATGGATGACCCGCTAGTAAAAATGCACTCCAGCATAGTGCGGCGATCACAAAGGCCGCAATCACCAAATTTCTTGGTAATTTGCTACCAGCATGTCTGCCAGCGCGCCAGAAAAACACAAAACCAGCCGCAACAAGCACTAATGTGATACCTAGCTGAGCAAATACATGCCAGCCTTCAGCAATAATAACAGGATCAAACGACCCCCATCTTAACGCGCTTGGTAATATCCATGCACCAAGAACAGAGCCAACAATAAAGGCAGGAAGCGCAAAGACCATTCTTTGTGAGCCGCCACCAAAGCTAAATAGAACGCCAGAACCGCACCCATTGGCAAGTTGCATCCCGATGCCAAATATAAATGCGCCTAGCACCAGCGATACAGAAATAGGCGCAATAGTCCGCACCACATCAAAACCAAAAGAGGGCGCAGGTATAAACACTAATGCGCATAGGCCAATAAGCAGGAACTGAATAGATAAGGACATGCCATCACCGCTAACAATATATTGCCGCCAGCCAGAGGCAAAGCCAAAGCTAAACCCAAAAAACACTCCCCCAAGCGCGCCACCAATAATAAATAGCCCTGCCCCTGTTAGCCCGCTATCAAGCAAGATAAGAAGCAATATTGCAATGGCCGCGAACCCCAACATGCCAAGTGCAATTTTCTGATTTATCAACGGAATGTCTTGTGATGTATCACTCATAGGTAAATCTTCTTTATCTAGTAGTTATATTAAAAAGGGAAGATAGCCATCAAACCTTACGCAGTGATGGCTATCTGTGCTAAGTGTGCGGCTAAAACGGAGGGGAGTTTAGCCTGTGATCTTACCAATAAAATTCTTGATTTTATCGATATTTGACTGACCCTGCTCAAGTGGATTTTCATCATTCGCTGTCCACTCAACCATAGAGCCGTCATAAAGTCTGGCATTTTTATTTCCCAAAATTTCAGAAATAACAAACCAGTTTGTGGCTGCCCAATGACCCGTATTGCAATAGCTGATTAACGGCTCATTGGCATAGTCAGCATAAATCTCAGACAGCTCACTTTGAGATTTGATTTTATTCGTTGACTGATTGTAAGCATTTGCCTGAGACAAAAGCTGTGAGCCCGGAATACGGCCATGAATACGTGATTTAGGGTGCTTTTCTTCACCATAGAACTGGCCTTCTGTGCGGCCATCTAGCAATATCGCGCCATTCCCTTCAGCCACCCGAGTTGAAACCGCCTGAATATCTGAATAATAATCGGCTGTAAAACGCGCCTTAAAATCCCCAGCGTCTGGCGCAATAGGCGCACCAGTTGCAATTCTGTTAGGATGGTCTTTCTGCCATGACGCAAAGCCGCCATTCAAAATAGATACCTTAGCATGTCCAAAGGTCTTAAATGTCCAGTAAGCACGTGCAGCAGACCCAAAATCAGTAGCATTCACCCCCGCAGGCACAAGAATAACATGGCTATCAGATGATACCCCTAACTTGCGAGCCAGCGTCTCAAACTGAGCTTCAGAAGGAAGCAAACCAACCACATCATCTTTACCAACACGCCAACCATCTTTCAGATAGTCGGAATGAACAGAATTCGGAATATGCCCTTCAAGAAAGGTCTCATATGAGCCTTCATCAATCTTGTTGCGCAAATCAATAATCACCAGCCTGTCATTAGCCAGCCTATCAGCAAGCCAGCTAGTCTCAACTAGTGGTGACGCAGCAAACGCAATCGCAGAGCTAAACACCCCGCCAATAACAGCAAGTGCCGCCGCTAAATGTTTAATAGATGTTAGTCTTGTCATTGTTATATCTCCTTCAAAACAATCTTCACCACGCAATGCCAGCGAAGATGCGACTAGATAGAGATATAGAAATAATTTTTTATATATAAAAGATATGAGAAGTGAATTTGCAATACTAATTTATATTCTCTCTCTAATATAGAATTAGTTTTTAATTTTTGTTTTATCTGTGAAAAATCTAAATCAGCCATTTATAGCTTAGATAGCTCATATATAGACGCAATGATGATTCGGGCATCATCTCGCCTCACAGCTATATAGGTTATGAATGGCTCGCAAATCCGCGTCCAGCTTTGGTATATTCAGGACGTGCGGGGGCAAATACATCAATTATCACAGCCCCCTCTGGCCCGCCGATAATCCCATGCTCAGAATTTCCAGGCGCAACCCAAAAATCACCTTTTTTAACAGGGATTTCTTCACCATCATGAATTCGGATTGCGCTACCTTCGATTAAAATGCTCCATTGCTCTTGAGGGTGGCTATGCACAGTGCCTCTGGCATTGGGGGCAATGTGAACAACAGATGCCATTGATTGTTCAGCGGGGAAAATATGCGCTGTAATATCATCACCTAATTCCCGCTTAATTCCCCGATCAAGCGTCTCTAGACTGAAAAAGAAATCTGATGCTGACATAATTATCTCCCCTGAAAATACCAACCTATAGTCAAACTCTATCCAGCCCACCTCAAAAATTCAAGTGAGCTAGCATAAGCGATATCATTATGGCGTTGTCTTGAGAAAAATGGCGGGAGTGACGGGACTCGAACCCGCGGCCTCCGGCGTGACAGGCCGGCGCTCTAACCAACTGAGCTACACCCCCGCAATGCGCATATATATAGCCTACATGCAGGTCTCATTGAATTACTCTTCGCCATAGATAGTGTCAAGCGCAAACACACAAAATCAACATAA